>NZ_JAKZBW010000023.1:0-70392 GCF_022539275.1 Pseudoxanthomonas sp. LH2527
TGGCGAGCTTGCTCTCCCGCGGTCGTAGCACCCAAGGTGTGACGCTCGACCACGCCGGCTCTCGGCATCTAATCTGGCAGATCGCCAAGAGATAAGGGTGCCGAAGGCGGGTGAGGGGCGAGCGGAGAGGCGGCCTGGAACGCGCCCGTGCTTTAGCCAGAGGCGGACATGCCGACCGATTCCCTATGTCCCGCCATCGCGCAAGCCCCTCATCCGCCCTTCGGGCACCTTCTCCCCGCCTGGCGGGGCGAAGGGAACGCACATCGCGAGCCTCCTCGGTCTCGCATCGAGCTCCAAGCGCAACGCTCGGGGCCCCATCGATGGAGCCCGGCATCCCGACGATAGCGCTCAGAATGCGAAGGATCGAGCTCTCCCCTGCCATCGATGGGATTCGGAGCCCGACCTCTCTCACATTGAAAGCCATCGATGGCACATTCCGGCCCGTCGATGGCTCCGCGAAAGCGATCGATGGCTTTCCGAAACCCATCGATCGCTCTCAACGTGCCACCCTGTCGCTCTGGGAATCCCATCGATGGCTTCGTGCATGCCATCGATGGCACTTTTCGCCCTGCGCCTGGCTTTCCGAGCGCGATCTTCCGCGCTCCGGACGCGATCTGCCGTCCGGGGAACTACGGCAACCTTACCGTCACCACCAGCGGAAAGTGGTCGGACGGATAGCGGCCGTTCCAGCGCGTCGTCACCGACGTCACGGATTCCAGCCGCACGCCCTTCACGAAGATCCAGTCGATGCGCCTGTCCGCCTTGCCGGTGAATCCGTGGAACGTCGCGTCGATGCCTTCCACACGCGGCGCGGTCGTCCACGCATCCTGCAGCGTTCGGGCAAGTATCGCGTGCACCTCGCTCGCGGGCGTGGTGTTGAAGTCGCCCGTCAGCACGACCGGCACATCGGCGGGCAGTGTGGACAGATATCGGGCGATGGCGTTCGCACCCTTCACCCGCGCGGCTTCGTCCTGTTCGCGGTAGGGCAGATGGGTGTTGAGCAGGTAGAAGCGCTTGCCGTCGGTACGCTGCTCGAACAGCGCCCACGTGACCATGCGCGGATGCGGGTGGTTCCAGGTGATGCTGCCGGGAACCTCCGGCGTATCCGACAGCCAGAAGTCGCCGGATTCGACGACCTTCAACCGGTCCTTCCGGTAGAACACGCCCATGTACTCGCCGCCGCCATCGGCCTCGCGCCCGCATCCGAACCACGCGTACTGCCGCAGTTCCTTCGCCAGATAATCGGCCTGCGATTTCACCAGTTCCTGCAGGCCGATCACGTCGGGCTGCTGTTCGCGCAGCATGCGTAGCGCAAGTGGCTTGCGCGTCTCCCAGTAGTCGACACCATCGCTCTCCACCGGCAGGCGGATGTTGAAACTCATGATGCGCAGCGGGAGGTCGGCGGCATGCGCGGGCAGCGACACGATGCCCAACAGGCTCGCCAGTATCAGACTCCAATAGCTCATGGGCAGCTCCACGACGGTGGGCGGCCATTGTCGCGCAGGCGGCCGTTGAACAGTGAGGGAACGCACGCGAAACCGCCCTACTTCCACGACATGGGCTGATGCAAGATGCACCCCTCCGAACAGGAAAAGGAAGCTCCATGCCTGCGACTGCCCTGATGGCGATGCTGGCCGCCGCCGCGTCTGGCCAGCGGCCTCCGCCACCCGTGATCCTCACCGTGGACAGCGGCATGCATTCGCCCGTGGTGGATCCGGTGACCGCCTGTGTCGCCGATCGCCTCAGACCCTTCGTCGGTCCCTACGGCGTGCAGCAGGCATGGTCGCCGATGGCTACCAGCAGTTCCTCCATGTCGATGGCGAGGCGCGCGCGGTCTACGTGGTCGAGCAGGGCGGCTTTGCCGGCACGACCAAAGTGTACGGGCCCTTGCCATTGCCGCAGTGCGCTGTCGTCCTGCAGCAGGAAGCAGACACCGCGCCGCGTTAGACTCTCTGCCTGAACCAGCGAAACTGGGATAGGAATGGAATACGCCGCTCGTATGACCGCAGCGATCGCATTGTTGCTGATCTCATCACGGGTCCATGCACAAGCGCCGGAGGATCTTGATATCCCCTGCTCGGAAGCGCCCGAGACGGCCATCGTCTCGATGCCGCCGCGCCTGCAGGACGTCGCACAAGTGATATGCACACCCTACGGGCATCTCATCACCTCGGCGGATGGCCAGTACTGGACATATCCGGGCGCGCTAGCGCCAGTGATGCTGCTGGCCTATCTGGACGTGGACGAGGCCGCACCGGTGATCGTCAACCACGCCCGCCACTTCACACGCATCGAAGCACGCGATATCGCGGCAGCCGACATGGCCCGGCATCTGGGCGCTCAGGACGGACTGCCCCCACCCCCACCGGACGCCACGATCGTGGGCTTGGAGATCGTCGCGGTGAATCAGGACAACGTCGAACAGCGCATCATCCTGTTGAACGATGGCCGCAGTCGCTGGGGCTACCTTTGTGAGCCGGCCTGCAAGCCCAAGGAAAGTTTCCTCGCCCTGGACTTCCGCAAGCCGCAAGCACCGGCTGTACTACCCAAACGCTAGGCCTACGCCGAGCGACGCTGGCCGCCGTGCCTGCCCTCGGCGATCTCCTCCACCAGCTTCGCGCAGAACGCAGGCAGATCCTTCGGTGTGCGACTGGTGACCAGACCCTTGTCGACGATCACTTCATCGTCCTTCCAGTTCGCGCCGGCATTCTCCAGGTCCTTGCGGATGTTCGGCACCGAGGTCACGGTGCGGCCGCGCAGCACGTCGGCATTGGCGAGCACCCACGGGCCGTGGCAGATCGCGCCGACCGGCTTGCCGGCCTCGAAGAAGTCGCGGGTGAAGGCGAGCGCCTGATCGTCCACGCGTAGCGCGTCGGGATTGAACAGGCCGCCCGGAATCACCAGCGCGTCGTAGTCCTTGGCGCTGACTTCGGACAGCACGTGATCGACGTCGACCTGGTCGCCCTTGTCGAAGTGCTTGAAGCCCTGGATGCGGCCACTCTCCAGCGACACGATGTCGACCTGCGCCTGATGTTCCTTCAACGCGCGCATCGGCTCGGTCAGTTCGGACTGCTCGAAGCCGTCGGCGGCGAGGATGGCGACGCGTTTTCCGGTCAGATGGCTCATGGGGAAGCTCCCGTGCGAATGAGCCGCCACCGTAGCGTGCGCCATGCGCACGACACGCGAAGGAATCGTTTCGCCGGCGTCAACGCACGCGGACGTCGTGCTTCAATGGCGCACCTGTTCATCGGAGTGCATCGCCATGCCTCACCGCGCGATCATCGTCCTGCGCAGCGCAGCGGCTTTGGCGCTCGCCCTCGCGGCCATACCGGCGGTGAACCTGGCTGGCAGCGAACTGGCGGCCCTGCTGGCGCTGCCGCGTGGCGGCGATGCCAGGCTGGGCTACGACCTGCTGCGGGTGTTCCTGGCCGGCTTGACGGGTGCCGCGCTGATGGTGCGCGTCGCGGCGGTGGCCAAGACCGCGCACGCGTGGGCGATCTTCGCAATCTACCTGGCCCTGGATGTGTCGGTGACCGTGGCGGCGTGGAACGACTTCCCGCGCTGGTTCACGCTCGCCTGCCTGCTGACGTTGCCGCTGCAGGTGTGGTTGGGCTGGTGGCTGGCTGTGAGGCGGGAAGTGAGTGGAGAGGAGTGAGGAGTGAGGTAGAAGCGCCCTGCTTTCGCTCACTCCTCACTCCTCTCCACTCACTCCTGCTTCACCGCCGCGGCCACGCCGCCAGCAGCGCCCACAGCCCGCCGATGCCGGCGATCCACGCCGCCGCCGGAATGTCGAACAGGCGGGGGCCGCCCGCTTCCAGCGCATACAGCACCGCCGCGACGATCAGCAGGCCCACGCCGAGGATGGCGGCGACCACGCGCCGTTGCATGCCCTTCATCGTGTGCGCGAGGTCGGTGAGATCCTTCGAGCGCAGGGAAAGCTCATGGCGGCCATCGACCTGCTGGCTCAGCCAGGCATGCACCAGTCGCGGCATGTCCGGCGCGTGGGTCATGATCTCCGGCAGGCGCTTGCGGAATTCCTGCGCGGCGCGCTGCGGGCTGTAGCGCTCCAGCAGGATGCGCTCCAGCACCGGCCGCGCCACCGCCCAGATGTCGATCTGCGGATCGAGCTGGCGACCCACGCCTTCGATGTTGAGCAGCGTCTTCTGCAGCAGGATCAGCTGCGGCTGCAGGGTCAGTTCGTAGCGCTGCGCGGTGCGGAACAGCTTGGCCAGCACCTCGGCCAGCGAGATCTCGCTGAGCGGGCGGGTGAAGTACGGCTCGCAGACGGCGCGCGCGGCGGCTTCCAGTTCGTCGATGCGGATGTGCGCCGGCATCCAGCCGGCCTGCACGTGCAGCTCGGCGATGCGGCGGTAATCGCGGTTGAAGATCGCCATGAAGTTCTCGGCGAGCCAGTACTGGTCGTCGCGCGAGAGCTGGCCCATGATGCCGAAATCCAGCGCGATGAAGCGCGGATCGGTCTTCCGTTCCGGATCGACCCAGATGTTGCCGGCGTGGGCGTCGGCGTGGAAGAAGTTGTCGCGGAACACCTGCTGGTAGAACACGCGCACGCCCTTGGCGGCCAGCGCGCGGCGATCGATGCCGGCGGCGTCGAGCGCGCCGATGTCGTCGGACGGAATGCCGCGCACGCGCTCCATCGTCATCGCGCGCTCGGCGGTGTGCGACCAGATCACTTCGGGCACGTACAGGTCGGGCGACTCGGCCCAGTTGCGCCGCAGCAGGCTGGCGTTGCCGGCCTCGCGCTGCAGGTCGAGCTCGGCCGCCAGCGTGTTCTCGATCTCGGCGACGATCTCGCGTGGACGGATCTTGTCGGCGTTGGGGTGTGCGCGTTCGACGATGGCGGCGACGCTTTCCAGCAGCGCGATGTCGCCGGCGATCTGCTGACGGATGTCGGGGCGGAGTACTTTCACCACGACCTCGCGCCCGCCGGGCAGCGTGGCGGCGTGCACCTGGGCGATGGACGCGGACGCGAGCGGGGTGGTGTCGAAGTGCTCGAACGCCTCGTGGATGGCGCGGCCGAGTTCCTCTTCCACCAGCGCGCGCGCCACGTCGCCATCGAATGGCGCGACGCGGTCCTGCAGCAGGGTCAGCTCTTCGGCGATGTCGGGCGGGATCAGGTCGCGACGTGTGGACAGGATCTGGCCGAACTTGACGAAGATCGGCCCCAGCTCCTGCAGCGCCAGCCGCAGGCGCGCACCGCGCGGTTGCGCGGCGATCTCGGCCGAGGCACGCGGCACGAATGGACGGCCGAGCTTCAACCAGCGTTCGACCGGCGTGCCATCGAGCAGGTCGTCGAGGCGGTAACGGAGCAGCACGCGGCCGATGCGGCTGGCCCGCAGCACCGACTTCATGCGCGGTGCTCCACGCGGGCGGCCAGGCGGCCGACGCGTACGGCGATGCGCTCGACGTCGTCGCGGATCGCGTCGACATCGTCATGGAAGGCATTCAGTTCTTCCCGGCCCACCACGTCGCGCGATTCTTCGGTGATGTAGTCGGCGGCGCTCTCGGCCAGGTTGCCGGCGGCAGCGCGGACCTGCTGCAGGCCGGCGCGCACCGCGTTGGCGACCTGCACGCCGATCACGTCGCCGAACACGCGGGTGAATGGCAATGACCAGTCCGGATCGAAGCGGGTGGCCAGCGTCTGCAGGCGACGCGCGAGGTCGGCATCGCCGGACACCTTGACCTTGCCGACGGGCGTGGCGTGGTCGCGGCGGAAGAACGGCAGTTGCCCGAGCAGGCCACCGAGCGTGCTGCGCACGGCGAGGTCGGCTTCGAGCACTTCGCTGGCGGGTCCCACCTGCAGGCGACCGCCGCCGACGGTGATGTCCATCGCCAGCGGGGGGGCATCGACCTGCAGCTGGATGCGACGTCCTTCCAGCGGCAGCAGCGCCGCGGCGGTGTCGGGATCCAGCGCCAGCGCCTGGTTGAGCGCGGCTTCCAGCGCACGGCCGGCGAGGGGTTTCAGGGCATCGAACGGGGACAGGTCCATGCCGCCATTCTAGGGCCTGTCAACGCTTATGGTCCCGATCCGTACGCCCTGCCCGCCCTTCCGCCTGCATCGTGCAGGCTCGGGGCGGGCTCGACGGCGTCCTGCCGTCCCGGCGGAGAGAGACGGTATGCGTCAGACGCGCTTGCCGCGCAGCAGCGAGATGATCGCCAGGATCACGAAGACGACGAACAGCACCCACGCGATGTTGGTGGCGGCGCCGGCGATGCCGCTAAAACCCAGCACGGCGGCGATCAGCGCGATGACGAAGAAGATGATGGCGTAGCGCAGCATGGAAACTCCCTTTGGCAATGGCCAGTGGTGCAGCCGGTAGTGGCGTGCGCCATGCTGGAATGCCGGGAGTCGTCGTCGCGTGAGTGTCGGGCGGCGCGATATGGATGCGCTTCAGCGTCGTGACCCGGACGTGAAGGTTGCCCGGGACGGCTGGCCGGTCTTACACCGGATGGTCGCGCAGCCACGCGCGCAGTCGCTCGAAGCCTTCCTCCATCGACACCTGCGGCACATAGCCGAAATCGCGGCCTGCAGGTGCCATGTCATACCAGTGCGCAGTGCTGAGCTGTTCGGCGAGGAAGCGCGTCATCGGCGGTTCGCCTTTCAGCGGCAGCACGGTCCACAAGGTCTCGCAGACCGCGCCGATGCGGTAGGCCGCCTTGAACGATAGCTGCTTGTCCACGCGCGGCGCACCGGCCGACGCCAGCAGTGCATCGAGCAGCCTGCGCATCGGCCAGGGCTCGCCGTTGGAGATGAAGTACGCCTTGCCGGCGCAGGCCGCACCCGGCGCGAGATGATCGAAGGCGTCGAAGTGCGCCTGCGCGGCGTTGTCGATGTAGGTGGTGTCGACAAGGTTCTCGCCGCTGCCGACGATGCGCAGACGACCGGCGCGCGCGCGCGACACCAGTCGCGGCAGGATCTGGTGGTCGCCCGGGCCCCAGATCAGCCGCGGGCGCAGCGCCACCGTCGCCAGCGTGGCGTCGTTGGCGGCCAGCACCGCCTTCTCCGCGATCATCTTGGTGGTCGCATACGGCGCCTTGAAGCCTTCGCCGTACGGCACGTCGGCGGCGCTGCCACCTTCCACCGGGTTCGTGGCGCGGTGGGTGACGCTGGGCGTCGAGGTGTAGACGAGACGGCCGATGCCGTGCGTGCGGCAGGCATCCAGCACGTTCTGCGTGCCGACCACGTTGGCGTCGTGATAGCTCTTGTAGCTGCCCCAGGCACCGGCCTTGGCCGCGTTGTGGAAGATCGCATCGACGCCGGCGGCGGCATGCATCACCGCATGCCCGTCGGCCAGATCGCCCTGCACCTGCCCCACGCCGAGTTCGCGCAGCACCGGGTAGTGGCCGCGGTTGAAGCTGATGACCTGGTGCCCGCGCTCGACCAGTCCGCGGCAGAGCGCCTGTCCCAGGAAACCGCCGCCGCCGGTGACGAGGATCTTCATGCGTGTGGCTCCCGTTGCGTGGTCGCCCAGACCGCCAGCTTCTCGCGGCCGATCTTGGCGTTGTGGCGGATGTCGACCGGGAAACCCGGGTGCGGCAGGTAGGCGGTGATGCGCGCGGTGTGCGGATGGCGCGCGGCGATGCCGCGCAGTTCGGTTTCCATTCGTGCCCGATCGACGCTGGCGCCGGCCTGCAGTTCGTAGCACAGCACCGGCTGCTGGCGACCGGGTTCGCCGACACCGACCAGCGCGGTGCGACGCACCTGCGGATGGGTGTTGAAGACCGGTTCGACCTGCTCGGTGTAGAGCGGGCCGTCGGCGGTTTCCACACGCTGGGTCTTGCGGCCGCAGAACCACAGGCGGCCGTTGCCGTCGAACCAGCCGACATCGCCCATGCGGTGCACGATGCGCTCGCCGCCATCGGGCAGCGCCTCGCGGATCTTGGCGAGGCTGGTGGCGGCATCGCGGCGGAAATAGGTGTCGGTGGCGGTGGGACCGGCGACGGTGATCTCGCCCACTTCGCCGTCGGGCAGCACTTCGACATCGCGCCAGTCGGCGATGGCCGTGTCGCTGATGCGGATGATGCGGACCTCGTTCGGCGGTACCGCGCGACCGACGCAGGTGCCGGCACCGGCTTCGGTCTGCGCACGCGTGGCTTCCAGCTCGCGACCTTCGATCACTGCCACCGGCAGGCACTCGGTGGCGCCGTACGGTGTCCAGAACTGTGCATCGTCCGGCAGCAGCGTGCGGATCTTCGCCACCACGTCCGGCGGCACCGGCGCGCCGGCCGAGGTCACCCGCTGCACGCCGGGCAACGGCTGGCCATGGTCGGCCAGCACCTTCATCAGCGCCGGCGATCCGAACAGCTGGGTGACGCCGAAGCGCGCGATGGCGGCGTGCAGTTTTTCGGGATCGGCGCTGGCCGGGCGCGTGGGATCCATGTCGGGGATCACCGAGGTCAAGCCGAGGGCGGGATCGAACAGCGCGAACGGCGGGAACGTCGGCAGGTCGACGCCACCGGGTTGCAGCCCGAAGGCGCTGCGCAGCAGCTCGATCTGGGCGACGAAATGGCGATGGCGGTACACCACGCCCTTCGGCACGCCGGTGGAGCCGCTGGTGAACAGGATGCCGGCGATATCGTCGGGCGCGGTATCGGCCAGCTGGGGGCCCGCGCCGGCGCCGCGCGCCTCGATCTTCGCCAGCGTGGTGCCGCCCCAGGCCCAGCGCGTGCCGACGGTGACGATCTTCTCCGCCGATCCCGCCCAGCCCAGCACGCGGCGCGCGAGCTGCGCCAGCGGGATGCCGATGAAGGCGGCGGGTTCGGCTTCATCCAGGCACTGCTTCAGCGCGCGGCGGTCGATGCCCGGATCGACCAGCACCGGCACGGCGCCGGCCTTGAACAGCGCGAACATCAGCAGGAAGAACTCCGGCGTCGGCCGCACCATCACCACCGTGCGCGCGCCGCGGCCGATGCCGTAGGCGCCCAGGCCGGCGGCGATGGCGTCGCTGCGCGCATCCAGCTGCGCGTAGGTGAGCTCGCGGGTGTAGCGGCCTGCGCCATCTGGGCAGCGCATGGCCACGCGGTCGGGCTGGTCGCGGGCCAGCCGGGGAAGGCTGGCGGCGATGTTGCACGGATCGGTCATGCGGCCATTGTCGCCGCTGGACGGTACTTGCGTCAGCCGCCGGCGTAGGCAGAATGCGCGTCCCGCCCGCGCCCTGACGCCCGCCCACGCCGATGCACCCCTGCCTGACCTGCGGCGCCTGCTGCGCCCACTTCCGCGTCAGCTTCCACTGGAGCGAGGCGGATCCCGAGCAAGGCGGCGTGGTGCCGATCGCACTGACCGAGCCGCTGCGCGTGCACGAACGGGTGATGCGCGGCACCTCGCAGAAGCAGCCGCACTGCGTGGCGCTGGACGCCGACATCGGCCGCTACAGCCGCTGCACCATCCACGACCGCCGGCCCTCGGTCTGCGCGCTGGTGCCGGCGTCGCTGGAGTTCGGCGAGCGCAGCGCACAGTGCGACAAGGCGCGGCTGGCGCATGGCCTGCCGTTACTGGTGGAGGCGGACTGGGCGGGCGTGGTGGAGGCCGAGAAGAATCCGTTGCCGGAGATCTGACCCTTTTTTCCTTATGGGGGAAGAGGCTGCCCCTTACTCGATACGAGGTGGCGCGTAGCCCGGGTAAGCGAAGCGCACCCGGGACCTAATGCAGTGGCGCCTGATTCCCCCGGGTGCGGCCTTTGGCCTTACCCGGGCTACGCGCTACGTGAGCGGATGGCGATCCAGGAAGTCGCGGATCAGCGGCACCAGGATCTCGTGCTTGTCTTCCAGCACGTAGTGGCCGGCATCTTCGTACGCATGCACTTCGGCGTTCGGAAGCGCGGCGCGGAAGCCATCCAGGAAGTGCTTGTCGAACACGAAGTCCTTCAGGCCCCAGCCCAGAAACACCGGGCGGTCCGCGAACGACGGCAGCGCCTTGCCTGACGCCTCCAGCAGCGGCCACGCCTTGTCCTGCGGGCCCAGCGGAATGTCCTGCATGAAGCGGATGGTCGAGATGCGGTTGGCCCAGGTGTCGTACGGCGCCACGTAGGCGCGCCGCACGTCGGCCGGCATGCGGCGCTTCACGCCGATCCAGGAAGCGCCGGCGGAGAACGCATTGAAACCACGGACGATCCACTCGCCGACGGTCCAGTCGCGGCCCAGCGCGATCCGCCACGGCATCTTCTTCGCGGCCGGCATCGGGAACGCGGCGGTGTTGGTGACCACCAGCCGCTTCACCTGCGCGGCATGCGAGAGCGCCCAGCCGAAGCCGATCATGCCGCCCCAGTCGTGCACGGCCAGCGTCACCGGACCGGTGATGCCCAGGTGCTGCAGCAGCGCGGCCACGTCGTCCACCCGCGACTGCAGCGTGTAGTCGTAGCGGCTGTCGTCCGGCTTGTCGGACAGGCCCATGCCGATGTGGTCGGGCACGATACAGCGATAGCGATCCGACAGCCCCGCCACCAGCGTGCGCCAGTAATAGCTCCACGACGGATTGCCGTGCAGCATCACCACCACCTCGCCGTCGCGCGGGCCTTCGTCGAGGTAGTTCATCGACAGGCCGGGGCGGACTTCAAAGCGCTTCGGATGGGAGGGATAGCCGGGGAGTTTCACGTACGGTCCTTTCATTCTGATGGCGGCAGTACTCCGCCCTGTTCGTCGCGCAGCACTTCCGCACGACGGATCATCTGTTGTACTGCGGGCACCGCGTGGACATGCAACAGCTCCACGTCCGGGTGTGCGTTGGCGAATACACGGAAGATTTCATCGGCGAACGCCTGGCCGATGCCAGCGACCTCGGCGAAATCCAGCACTACATGACGGAAGCTCTCCACTCGCTGCAGCAGCCGTTTGGCTTGCGAGCGGGATACCAGATTCTCGTCACCCACTTTCGCCAATCGCACGGGCACAACAGTGCGCGCGAACGCGTAGTCATCGGGCCCGCTGGAATACTGGTCGAATACGGACTCCACGGTACGCGTCGAACCCGTGGCGATCTGCATGATGACCTGTGTACCAGGCACGTCGTGCGCCTCGTCCAACAAGTCAAGGTCGTACTTGGCGTCGTGATCGAACACCAGGCTGCCGGATTCAATCCGATACACGTCGAACATGCGCGAGGTAAAGAAGATCCCTTCCCCACTGTGCCGCTGCGGATCGGTCGTCAGCTTGCCTTTTGACAGTTCCAGGAGAGCGAGCCGTTCGTCAGGCAGCTGGAGCGCACGCGTGATCTTCCGGAAGATGCCGACGCCGTCATCCGCGACGACAAACCGCAGGCAGCCGCCGCTGCATTCCATCCATACGGACACCGTGGTCGCTTCGGAATGGTCTACCGCGTTGTTCACCATCTCGGTGGTGCCATGGTGCGCGATGTCCAGCACATTGCGGGGCAGATGATTCAGCAATGGCAGCAGGTCTGCATACCAGACCCGGTCCTCGGCCAGCCCTGCACGCGCATAGTCACGTGCGAACCGGCGGTTCTCCCCGAGCGCATAGGTCGGGCGGGTACTGCCCTGCTTGATCAGATAGCCGCCGGCGACCAAGCCTCGAACCCGCATGCTGACCCGCGAGGGACTCAACCCCAGCTGGGCGGCCACCATCGCCACGAGATCGCGCGGGTGCTCGGCCACGGCCCTGAGCAGGGCGGCATCGATTTCAGGTGAGCGGTCGGGCCTGGCCATGCCTGGATTCTAGAATTAAATCGCTATATTCGCGAATTATTATCGCTATATTCGCGAATTACTCTTTGCGCGAAACCGACACGACGCCGGCGAGCATGCAGGTCCCCTCCGGAAACGACAAGGGCTGGCGGTGGTCGCCGCCAATCCTGGTGGGGCGGATGCTGGCACCCGCGCATGCACCTAACGAGGGCTTACCACTCCACCTCGGCCATCGTGCAGTTCAGGCCCGAGCCGATGCCGAGCAGGGCGATGCGGTCGCCCTTCTTCAGCTTGCCCAGTTCCTTGAGCTTGCTCAGCACGATCGGCACGCTGGCCGGGCCGATGTTGCCGTGTTCGGTGAAGATGGTCATGACCTTCTTGGGGTCGATGCCGAAGGACTTCACGAACGCCTGCGTGTGCGGGCGGCTGACCTGGTGGATGACGAACTGGTCCAGTTCGTCCACCGCCCAGCCCAGCGCGATCTTGGCGGCGGCGAAGGTCTTGGTGGCCAGCTTCATGCCCTCGATCAGCAGCATGCGGGTGTCGGTGACCATGCGATCCAGGTTGCCGCGGCAGAGCTTGTTCCACTCGGTCGCCGAGCGGGTCACGCCACCCTTGTAGCGCGGGGCCTCGGGGGCCAGCGCGCGGCGGGTCAGCACCATCGCCACGGCACCGCAGCCCAGCGTCAGCGCGGCCAGTTCGTCGCGAAACTGCTGCTCGGTGACATCGGGGGCGTTGAGACGCTCGATGGTCTTTTCGTAGACCAGGTTGGCGGTCTCGCCGTCGACGACCAGGGCGTAATCGATCTCCTCGCGCTCCAGCATGCGGGCAGCGATGTCCATGCCATTGATGAAGGCCAGGCAGGCATTGGCGACGTCGAAGGTCTGGCAGTGGTCGCTGACGCCCAGGTTGCCGCAGACGATGCTGGCCGTGGACGGCTCCAGGTAGTCGCGGCTGACCGAGGTGTTGACCACCAGGCCGACCTTGTCGGCGCCGATGCCGGCGTCGAGCAGGGCCTTGCGCGCGGCCATCGTGGCGGCGTCGGAGGCCTGAGTGTCGGCGTCCCACAAGCGGCGGGAATGCACGCCGGCCACATCGTTCAGCACGTCGGTCTTGATGCCCAGGCGGTCGAGCGTGGGCTGCAGCCGGGCGTTGATTTCGGCGGAGGTCAGCGTGTGCGGCGCATCGATATGCGCCAGTCCCGCGATGGAGACATTCTGGAAGAGCATCGAGGTTAGCGCCAAGGCTCAGGCGAGGGGGCCGACAAGGGTAACGGCTTCCCGCCTTCACCGCATCTTTACGGGCACGCGGCTTCAGCGCGGCCCGACACCAAGTGTGACTTGGTTCACATTTTATCGGCCGCAGCGATAGGCCGCGAACCGTTGTTCACCGTTGGCCGGATCGCCCAGTGCCTGCAGCGTGTCGGCCTGCAGCCCGGGCGCCTCGTTGCGGGCCAGGGTTTCCAGCTCATCGCGCACCCGCAGGGTGTTGCGCTCGTAGAACGCCACGCTGTCCTTGACCGACACCGACACTTCGCCGCGCTTTTCGCAACCGGCGGGGGCGGCACCCGGCGCCACCACGCGGACGTCGCGGGCACTCGGTGCCAGGTGCACCCAGGTGCAGGCGGACAAAAGGAGGGGGGAGACGACGGCAGCCAGCAGGACGAGACGCATCGGGGTCACCTTGGAATGTGAGTCGCGGCCATTCTGGCCGATGCCGGATGAATCGATCCGGGCCGCAGCCCACCCCTGTTCCCCGCCATCGTGCGGGGAACAGGGGCCGGCTCGCGAGGCCCCGGGCGCCTTGCCACCTGCCCGGCGCCCTGTCCCTTCGGTTCACCGCGTGGCGCGCGGCTTACTTCTTCTTGATGTTGCCGTCGACATCCAGCTCGACCGCCTCGCCCAGCTGCAGCGCGCGGACCGCGTCGCCGACCTTGGACAGGTCTCCCACCACCACCCAGGTCAACGCGGACGGCGACAACGTGGCCGCGGCCTTGGCGACATCGGCGGCACCGATGGCCTCGTTGCGGGCCTTGTACTGCACGATGTAGTCGTCCGGTCGGCCATAGCGCTGGTTGGAGGCGATCTGGCCGAGCACCGCGGCGGCGGTTTCGTACGCGCCCGGCAGTTCCAGCGTGTTGGCGGCGCGGATCTTGGCGATCTCGTCCGGCTTGGCCGGGGCCTGGCCGGTGGCGAACTCGCTGATTTCCTTCTGCAGCTCCTTCATCGAATCGGCGGTGCGGTCGCTCTGCACGGCGGCGCTGGCCCACCACGGACGCTGGCCGAGCGTATTGCGGGCGCCGCTGTAGGAGCCGTAGGCCCAGTGCTTGTTCTCGCGCAGGTTCATGTTGAGGCGCGAGCTGAACTGCCCGCCCAGCACGCCGTTGGCGAAGTCGAAGTCGATGGTGCCGTCGTCGCCGGTAGGCGGTACCAGCTGCGCGGCGTAGACGTTCGATTGGATGGCGCCCGGCTGGTCGATCAGGAACACCCGCGGCTTGGCCGGATTGGCCACCGTCGGCACGGCCGCAGGCTTGGGTGCGTTGGGTGCGGCCTTCCAGTCGCCCAGGCGCGCTTCCAGCAGCGGGATGATCTGCGCCAGCGCGGTATCGCCGACGACGGTGATGCGCGCCTGCGACGGCTGCAGCCAGTCGCGGTGGAAGGCGACCAGGTCGTCGCGGGTCAGCGACGCGATGGAGGCTTCGGTGCCCGAGCCGGTGAACGGAATCGCGTACGGGTGGCCGGCGCCGTACAGCAGCGGCGGCAGCGTGCGCAGCGCGGCGGTCTGCGGGCGTGCCTTTTCCTGCTTGATGCCGGCGATCCAGGTGGCGCGCACGCGCTCGATTTCCGCCGGGGCGAAGGTCGGGCGACGCAGCACGTCGGCCAGCAGGTCCAGCGAGGGCGCCAGCTTGTCGGTCAGTGCGGACAGCCCGACCGAGGCCGAATCCAGGCCGGCGCCGGTGGTCAGCTCGGCACCCAGGGCTTCCTTGCGGGCGGCGAAATCGAGCGCGCCGTACTCGCCGGCGCCTTCATCCATCATCTGCAGCGCGAAGCTGGCGGTGCCGAGCTTCTTGCCGACGTCGGCCGCGTAACCACCGGGGAACTCGATGTTGATCTGCACCACCGGCGTCTCGTGGCGCTCGGCCAGCGTGACCTGCATGCCGTTGGACAGCGTGGCGCGCTGCACGGCCGGGAACTTCAGGTCGGGGAAGGTGGTGGTCTTCGGCACGCCGAGGCTGCGGTCGACGTCGGTCTTGACCGTCTTGAACTTCGGGTCGACCTGGGGCGTGACCGCCGGCGCGGTGGCGGGCGCCGCGAACACGGTCTCGGGCAGCGACGAGGCCGGCGTTTCGCTGGGTTGCACGAGGATGGTGTGCGAGCCACCGCCCAGCCACTTCCTGGCCGCCGCCTGCACCTCGGCCGCGGTGGCGCTGGTGTAGATGGCCAGTTCGTCCTTGTAGCAATCCGGCTTGTTCTGGTACACGGCGCACGAGGCCAGCACGTCGGACTTGCCGCCGAACCCGCCGATCCGCTCGATGCCGCGCACGAAACCGGCCACGCCCGACACCCGCGCGCGCTCCAGTTCCTCGGCGCTGGGGCCCTGGGTGATCAGGCGCTTGAGTTCCTCGTCCAGCGCGGCTTCGACCTTGGCCGGATCGACGCCTTCCTTGACGGTGGACATCAGGAAGAAGGTGCCGCTGATCTCGCTGCTCCACTGGTAGGCGGCCGCCTGGTCGGCGATCTTCTCGCCGTGCACCAGCCGGGTGTCGAAGCGCGAGGCGGCGCTGCCGCCCAGCACCTGCGCGAACAGCTCGAGCAGCACCGCGTCCCGGGTGCCCATCTCGGCGACCGGCCATGCGCGGTACACGCGCACCTGCGGCACGCGGTCCGGGATGGTCTCGCGGGTGTCCTTGGCGCGGGTGGGAATGTTGGTCTTCATGTCCGCCAGCGTGGCGCTGGCCGGGATGTCGCCGAAGTAGCGGGTGACCTTCTCCTTGGCGGTGGCGACGTCGATGTCGCCGGCCAGCACCAGCACGGCGTTGTTGGGGCCGTACCAGCTGCGGAACCAGGTCTTCACGTCGTCCAGCGTGGCCGCGTCGAGGTCGGCCATCGAGCCGATGGTCTGCCAGCTGTAGGGATGTCCGGCCGGATACAGCGCCTCGAACATGCGCGCGGTGATGCGGCGGCCGTAGGGCTGGTTCTCGCCCTGGCGCTTCTCGTTCTGCACCACGCCGCGCTGCTCGTCGAGCGCCTTCTGGTCGATCGCACCCAGCAGGTGGCCCATGCGGTCGGATTCCATCCACAGCGCCATGTCCAGCGCCGTGGTGGGCACGTTCTGGAAGTAGTTGGTGCGGTCCTGGTTGGTGGTGCCGTTCTGGTCGGTGGCGCCGACCAGCTCGAACGGGGTGAAGAACTCGCCGTCGTGGTTCTCGCTGCCCTGGAACATCAGATGCTCGAACAGGTGGGCGAAGCCGGTACGGCCCGGCGTCTCGTTCTTGCTGCCCACGTGGTACCACAGGTTGACCGCCACGATCGGCGCCTTGCGATCGGTGTGCACGATCACCCGCAGGCCGTTGGGCAGGGTGAACTCTTCATACGGAATCACGATGTCCGCACCGGCGGCCGGCTTCGCATAGGTGGAAGCCGGGGCGTACGCCAGGCCCCCGAGGGCGGCGGACAGGGCGACAGCGAGCAGGGCGGCGCGGGGCCGGCGGGAAACGGACATGGACACTCCTTTGATACTGAATGGGCCAGCAGAACCCCCGATCCTAGCCGCCGCCCGGGGTCATTACACTAGGCCACAAGACATGACCGACGGCATGGGCGCCGCCGTGCCGGTGCCCCCGACCCCCGCGTGGAGGCGAACATGGACCGCAAGCACTGTCTGGTGACCGGGGCCAATCGCGGCCTGGGCCTGGAACTGGCCTCCCAGCTGCTGGCCCGCCAGCGGCACGTGGTGGCGACCTGCCGCCATCCCGGCAAGGCGACCGCGCTGAACCGGCTGTCCGCCGAACATCCGGGCCGCCTGCACGTGCTGCCGCTGGACGTGGCCGATGCCCGCAGCCGCGACGCGTTGCTGCACGAGCTGCCCCTGGTCACCGATGAGGAACCGCTGCACCTGCTGGTGAACAATGCCGGCGTGCTGCGTGGCGGCGAGCGCTTCGGCCAAGTCGCCGCCACCGACCTCGACACCAGCTTCCATACCCACGCCGCGGGACCGTTCCTGCTCACGCAGTCGCTGGCGCCCCAGCTTGCCGATGGCGCCGTGGTGGCCAACATCTCCTCCGAGATCGGCTCGATCGCCTTGCGGCAGGAATTCCGCACGCCCAGCTACGCCATCGGCAAGGCGGCACAGAACATGGCGACCTCGTTGCTGTCGCAGGCGCTGTCATCGCGCGGCATCAAGGTCGTGGCGCTGCATCCCGGCTGGGTGCGCACCGACATGGGCGGCGACAACGCCGCCCTCTCCGTGGCGGAGTCCGTCAGCGGCCTGCTGCGGGTGATCGACCATCTCACGCCTGCGGACAGCGGGCGCTTCCTCGACTGGCAGGGCGACCCGCTGCCCTGGTGAAGCTGAACGTTCGCTGCGCCCCTCCCTGCGCAGCGCAACGCTTCCGAGTTGAATGGCATCCAAACCCCTACGTACCGGAATGACCGGGCGTGGGGCGAAGCGGCGTGTTCGAGGTCACATCGGACGCCCCGGCACGTCCCGGTTCAAGCAGGACGGACAGCCGTACGGACAGCGATCCCGGACAGCGGACACGCAGGAAGCACCACGGAACACTTACGAATCAACAGCTTAAGACTGGCACGGTTTCTGCGTAACCCATAACAAGAACGCGCAGCACCCCACCCAAACTGACTGAAGCCTGAATCAACTCACCAAAACAGCAGGTTTTGCTTGATCACTGCGTTTAGGTGTACTACCTTACTACAACACCACCCAACAACATCACTACAGAGGCATGACAATGAACGCCAAACACCTCCTCCCCCTGACCGCCGCCGCCGTGTTCGCCCTGTGCGCCGGTGCCATGGTCGTCTCCGCCACCCACGCCGACAACCCGCAGGGCGCCGTCGCCCAGGCTGAGCGCATCGTCGACCTGCCGACCGTCACCGTGACGCCGGACGCCGCGGATCTGGCCCACTACCGCACCTACAAGGACGCCAGGATCGTCGACCTGGCCACGATCACCGTGACCCCGGCCGCCGAAGACCTGGCCCAGTTCTTCGCCCAGCAGGCCGTCCGCGTGGTCGACATGCCGGTGGTCACCGTGCGTCCCTCGGCCGATGACATGCAGCAGATCGCGGTGCAGGCGGGCGTGCTGGCAGGCCAGCTGGCTTCGCGTTGAGTCGCAGGCGGTACTCGTTCCCCCTGTGTCGTCACGCAAGCCGGCGGCGGCCGGAGTTCCACCGCACCACCCGCCCGTGAGGTCATGCAGCGCCGCGTAGAATGCGCGCCATGACCGACACCCTGGACATCGACGTCCTGCTGTACCAGCCGGAAATTCCCCCGAATACCGGCAATGCCATCCGCCTCTGCGCGAACACCGGCGCGCGGCTGCACCTGATCGAACCGCTCGGGTTCGCATTGGAAGACAAGCAGCTCAAGCGCGCCGGCCTGGATTACCACGAATACGCCACGCTGCAGGTCCACGCCTCGCTCGATGCGGCCCTGCAGCGCATCCGCCCCCGGCGCGTGTTCGCTCTCAGCACCCGCGGCACCGTCCGCCACGACCGACCTGCCTACCAGCCGGGCGACGCCTTCCTGTTCGGCCCCGAAACGCGCGGCCTGCCACAGGAGGTGCTGGACGGCCTGCCGGACGACCAGCGCATCCGCCTGCCGATGCGCCCGGACAACCGCAGCCTCAACCTGTCGAACACGGTCGCCGTGGTGGTGTTCGAAGCGTGGCGGCAGGCGGGGTTTGTCGGCGGCGCGTGACCTGAGTCGTAGACGCCTGCAGGCGCGCACCCTAACCTCGCCGGACCGTATCGGCACAGCCAAGGACCCTGCAGCATGACGCCCACGATCGTCTTCATGTCCCTCTACGTACTCACGCTCATCGGCATCGCGATCTACCTGATCGTGCTGGCGACGCGTTTGGTCAAGGCGCAGGAGCGCAGCGCACAGGCGCTGGTCGACATAGCCAGGAAAATGAAGGATTCCCTCGACCGGTAGAGGTCAGTCGAAACGCGCGAGTCCGTAGGGCGCCAGTGGAATATCGCTCGGCTCGCCCGCCATCATCTGATCGATCAATCTGCCGGTCACCGGGCCCTGCGTCAGTCCCAGGTGACCGTGGCCGGTGGCGACGAAAATGCCTTCGCCCGGCACGCGATCGATGATCGGCAAAGAATCCGGCGTGCACGGACGATTGCCTGCCCATTCCGAGACCGGTTCGCCGGTGATGCCGGGAAACAGCGTGCGCGCTTCCGGGTCGAGCCGGTGGATCAGCGCATAGTGCGGATCGCGGCCCAGCGCGGTCAGTTCCTTGATGCTGGTCATGCGGATGCCCGCCTGCATCGGCGACACCACCATGTAGCGCTCGGCCCACAGCGTGGGACGCTGCACCACCGCGCGTGCCTGCGGATACATCAGGTGGTAGCCGCGCGCCGGGATCACCGGGATCTTCAGGCCGAACGGACGCAGCAACGCGTTGCTCCATGCTCCGGCGGCTACGACGACGCGGCCGGCATGCACCGGGCCGTGGTCCGTCTCCACCCGATAGCCATCACCTTGCCGCGCGATCGCCGACACGCGGGCAATCAGCGCGTCCGCGCCGCGTGCGACCAGGTCATCGAACAGGCGCCGGCAGAACGCGCCGGGGTCGCGCATCGCCAGCGAGTCGCGCTGGAACACCGCGCGCTGGAAGCCCTGGCCGATGCCAGGCTCCAGCTCGCGAAGCTGGGCCGCATCCAGCACGTCGAACGCCACCCCGCGCTCGCGCATCAGTCCGCGTTCCCACTCGCCCTTCGCGAACGTCGCGTCCTCGCTGTAGACGTGCAGGTAACCGGTATGTGCGACCAGTTCGCTCGCGCCGATCCGTTCGCCCAGGTCCAGCCAGGCCCCGCGCGAGGCGGTGTTGATCGCGTTCAACGCATCGATGATCGGCAGCACATGCTGCATCCGGCCCTGGTTGAGGAACTGCAGCAGCCAGCGCGCGTACGACGGGCTGACGCCCCAGTCCAGTTTCAGCGGCGCCAGCGGGTTGGCCAGCATGCGCAGCGCCTTCACGACGATGCCCGGGGTGGACTGCGGCATCACGTTGCCGACCGAGATGGAGCCGGCGTTGCCGAACGAGGTCTCGCCGGCGGGGCCCTTGGCATCGATCAGCGTGCAGGACAGCCCGCGATCGAGCAGGTGGTGCGCCGTCGACAGACCGACGATGCCGCTGCCGATCACCGCGACATCGCAGGTCCGCGGCGAGAGGGAAGAAGGGGAAGCGCTCATCGGATCGGAACGTCGTAGGCGGTGCGGGGAGTGGGTTCGGGACGGAAGGTGAAGTGCCACCATTCCATCGCATAGTTCTGGAAGCCATGCCGCGCCATCGCCTGCACCAGTTGCTCGCGGTGGCGGCGCTGTTCGTCGGTGATGGACGCGTGCGCGGTATTGGCGCGCGGATCGAAGAAGTCGAACGGCGTGCCCATGTCCAGTTCGACGCAGTCGCCGTCCGCGCAACGCACCAGCGTCACGTCCAGCGTCGCGCCCCGGCTGTGCCCGGACGTCTCGGCGATGTAACCGTCGAGCAGGCGCGCCTTCTCCAGGTTGGGGTAGTACGCCGGCTTGGTGCGCTGGTCGGCCGGATCGCGCGCCCAGCGGACGAAGTGCTTCACCGCGCGCACCGGCCGGTAGCAGTCGAACACCTTCAGCGACAGGCCGTCGCGCGCCACGTCCTGCTGCACACGGGCCAGTGCCTGCGCGACCGGCGCCAGCAACAGGCATTTCGGTGCCTCGTAGCCGGTGACGGGCGCGCCGACGAAGTTGTTCCCGCCGGCATAGCGGATGTCCTGCTGCAGCCCGGGCACGAGGCTGGCCGCATCGACCAGATCCACCTCGGCCGCGTCCCGCGCGGGCAACACGCGCACGTCCGGCGCGGCGGCGCAGGCGCCGAGCCACGGGAGCACGCACAACAGCAGCCAGGCGCCGCGCATGTCAGCGACAGGCCTGCGTGCGGCGGAAGTCGAGGTCGGCATAGTCGTAGCTGAAGTCGGCGTCGGGATCGACATGCGACAGTGTAAGTCCGGCGTCACCGTCCGCCTGCGCGGCCGTGAAGTGCAACCACGGTTCGGCATCCACGCTGTCCTCGTCCCAGTCCACCAGCCAGCGCTCACCCACCTGCATCACCGTGCCGCTCAGCATCGGCGATCGTGCAGCGACAAAGCGCACGCGCTTGCCTTCCGGGCACAACGCCACGTCACCGAACCACGGGTCGCGGTAGTGTCCGGTCCACGTCGCCAGCGACGCCACGCCCGCGACCTTGCGGTCACGCGTATCCGGTTTCGGCCTGGCGGCGCGATCGCCCACACGTTCCTGCTCCAGCAGCGCCGCATAGTGCGCCACGGTGGGCGAGGACTGCGGCGCGGTGAAGTGCTTGGTCAGCACCTGCCCCAGCACGGTGCGCGCGGCTTCGCCTTCGCCATTGATCAGGATGACGATGCCGGTGCGCTGGTCGGGCAACAGGATGACCGACGAATACATGCCGGCCAGCGTGCCCGTGTGTGCCACCTTCCACGCACCATCCACGTCCGACAGGCGCCAGCCGTAGCCATACGCGGAGAAATGGCTGTTGTCCCAGGCGCGCATCCGCGCGCTCACCGGCATGGGCATGTGCGCGGTCCAGACGGCCTTGCGCTGCGCCGGCGACAGCCAGGCAGGCGACGCCTCGGGCGACAGCCACATGCGCATCCAGGCCAGCATGTCGTCCAGGCTGCAGCGGATGCCGCCGGCCGCCATCGAGGTGACGTTCGGGACGACGTCGCCGTCCTCGCGGATGACACGATTACCTTGCGAGGTGCGCATGTGCGGCTGCGCCACATTGCCGACCTGCACGCGGTTCCATTCGCCCACCTGGCAACGCGACAGGCCGAGCGGCTGGAACAGTTCGCGCTTCACCAGGTCTTCGTACGTGGCGCCCCCGGCCGCGGCGGCGACCTCGCCAGCCACCACGTACAGCAGGTTGTCGTAGGCATAGGCCGAGCGGAAGCTGTGGGTCGGCTTGAGGTGTTGCAGGCCGGCGATGATGTCGTCGCGAGTGAACCGGTTGGGCTCCGGCCACAGCATCAGGTCGCCCGCCCCCAGGCCGAGCCCGCTGTTGTGGATCAGCAGGTCGCGCACCTGCATCTGCTGCGTGACCCACGGATCGTGCATGCGGAACTGCGGCAGATGCTTGGTGACCGGGTCGTCCCACTTCAGCTTGCCGGCATCCACCAGACGCGCCAGCACACCGGCGGTCATCGCCTTGCTGTTGGAGGCGATCTTGAACAGCGTGGCGTTGTCGATCTTCTCGCCACCACCGGCCCGAAGCTCACCCCGCGTGCGCGTGTAGACGACCTCGCCATCGCGGATGATGCCGACCGCCAGGCCGGGCAGCTGGTAGCGGTCGAACGTCTGCTGCACGGCCGTGTCGAACGTGTCGGTGTCGGGCGCCGCATGCACGGTGGGCGACGACAGCGCAAGCAGGACAAGAAGACGCTTCATGGCATGACTCGGTGTTCTGCGCGACGGCAGGTGCGGGCACCCGCAAGCAGGAGGGCCGCCGCCGAATGCCGGCGACGGCCCTGACGTCCGGGCGATCCGTGGGCGGATCGGGTCAGTCGAACTTGTACTCGACCATCAGCGCGAACGAGCGGCCGCGCGGATCGGCGACACGCGGTTCCCACGCCGCGCCCGAGGCGAAGTCGTTCTGGTGGGCGGTGAACGGGGGATCCTCGTTGAGCAGGTTGCGCACGACGAGGGTGAACTTGGCGTTCTCCAGACCGGTCCAGCCCACGCTGTAGTTGTAGGTGATGTAGTCGTCCACATCCGGATTCCAGTCTTCCGGAATGAAGCTGCCGTTCCTCACGCTGACCGGCAGTTCGTCCTTGTAGCCGTCGCGGTAGATCTGGGTCAGCGTGTGCGACCAGTCGCCCTTGGCCCAGCTGAAGCCGAGCGTGTGCTTCCACTTCAGCGGCAGGCTGTAGTAGCGGACGTACTTGCCCACCAGGTTGTCGCCATAGGGCGAGCTCTCCAGCGCCTTCTCCTGGAAGTTGTCGATGTAGCTGCCATTGAGGTTGAGGCGCCACCTGCCGCCGGCCAGTTCGCCGGTGAGGTTGGCGTCCACTTCCACACCGCTGATCAGGGTGCCGCCCGAGTTGATGAAGCGGCGGTCGATCGCGACCACTTCGCCGCCGGCGTCGCGGATCCAGTTGTCGACGAAGAGGTCGTAGTTGGAGATCAAGGTCGCCTGGTTGGGCGTGCGGATGGTGTTGGTCCGCTCGATCTCCCACCAGTCGAGGCTGATGTTGAACCAGTCGCTCGGCGCGAACACCACGCCGAAGCTCTTCTGATCCGAGGTTTCCGGCTGCAGGTCAGCCTTGCCACCGGTGAGGATGGCGGGCTGGATGGCTTCGCAGCCCGGCACGGCGGGGTTTGCTGCGCCGGACGGACAGGTTGCCGGATCGGCCAGGTCGAAGCCGGTATACGGACTTTCAGTGACGCCGCTGAACAGCTTGGTGAACTCCGGCACCTTGAAGCCTTCGCTGATCGCGCCACGGAAGGCCAGCGAATCGATGGGCTGCCACTTGAACGAGAACTTCGGGTTGATCGTGCTGCCGAACCCGTCGTAATCGTCGCGGCGTACCGCCAGGCTCACTTCCAGGCTGTCGAACACCGGCAGGAAGGCTTCGGCATAGACCGCCTTCACGTCGCGCGACACCTTGGGCAGGTTGTTGGTGGCATCGAACGGCGCACCGAAGATGTAGCTGTTGTCCAGCACGATGCCGTCCGCGGTGGAACCGAACTCGAACTCTTCGCGACGCAGGTCGACACCGACCGCCGCCATCACTTCACCGCCCCACAGATTGAAACCCAGGCCGCCGGAGAAGGCCGCATCCAGCGTGGTGACGGTGGACTCGCCGCCGTACAGGCGGACGCCCGCCGCGGACGCGGCCTGCAAGGCCGCCACGCCCGCCGGATCGTGCTGCTGGCCGGGCATCAGGAAGGGATTGAGCAGGCCGCTGCCCAGCACCGCCTTGAACGCCGGGGTGAAGTAGTAGCCGCTGCCCAGTACCGATTCGGCCTCGCTCGAGGCGCGCGACAGGCCCACGTCGTAGTCCCAGCTGCCGATGGTGCCGTCCACGCCCACCAGGAAGCGGTACGCCTTGGTGGTGGTCTCGATCTGGCGCGGTCCGCAGACCTCGCAGCGCCAGCGGTAGGGAATCGGCCGGCCATAGACCAGGTTGGCGGGGCCGAAGTAGCTGGCCAGCGCGTTGTAGATCATGTTGTAGGTCGCCGTGGTGTTCCCGTTCAACGGGTACCACGTGCTCGGTCCCAGCGCCGATGCCGCCGTCGATGTGCTCGACGTGATCTGCTGCGCCTCGAACTGGCGGTTGGACTCCGAGCGCGACGCCATCGCTTCGGCATAGAAGCGATGGTTGTCGCTGATCTTGAACGTGGCACGACCCAGCGCCTGCATGCTCTCCTGCGGCTGCTGCATGACCTGCGCGGCCGGGTAGTCCCAGGCGCAGGCGTACTTGGAATTCGCCACGCCCCACAGGCGGTAGGCGTACGGGCCCATCAGGTCGCCGCCGGCTTCGCAGCCGGCCGCGCCGGGCAGGTTGAGGATGTTGATGAGCCCCTGGTTGCCGCCGCCGGCCGGGTCCACGAGGCTGCCGGTGATGATGCCGCCGGCGATGTTGGTGACGGTGGCGAAGGGCGTGCCGCGTGTATCCGGCGACAGGCCACGCTCGGGCTGGAAGGTGTTGGAGAAGTCGCGATCCGTGCCCAGCAGGATCTCGTTCTCGCGATAGTTCATCGTGCCCCAGACGTTCCAGCCGTCGGCGTCGATGTCGCCCATGCCGCCCAGCACGCTGTAGGTGTAGATGTTGCCGCCGCCGTCCTGGGTGACGTCGAAACCGGCATTGACGGTGATGCCCTGGTAGTCGCTGCGGGTGATGAAATTGATCACGCCGCCGATGGCGTCGGTGCCGTACACCGCCGAGGCGCCGTCACGCAGCACTTCGACGCGGTCGATGGCGGCGAACGGAATCGAGTTCAGATCGACCGCCTGGCCGCGCAGGCCATGGGTCGCGACGCGGCGACCGTTGAGCAGCACCAGCGTGGCATCGGCGCCCTGGCCGCGCAGGTTGGCGCCGGATACGCCGTTGTTGCCGCGCAGGTCCGCCGGCGCGATGCCCGCATTGGAGGCCAGGCTGTCCGAGCCGTTGCTGGCGATGTTCAGGAACTGCAGCAGTTGCTCGGCCGAGGTGATGCCCTGCGCTTCGATCTCGGCTTTCTGGATGATGGTGATCGGCAGCGCCGCTTCCACGTCGGTGCGCTTGATGCGCGAGCCGGTGACGGTCACCGTGTCCAGGGTGCGGGCGCCGGTGGCCGGGGCTTCTTCCTGCGCGAACACCACGCCCGGAATGGCCAGTCCCAGCAGGATGGCGGTAGCGAGATGGGTGGGCCTGGGCGAACGGCGTCGAGCGGACATGCGGATCTCCTCTGAAGTCTGGAACGCGCGGTGCGCGCGACGGATGTACTGGAACTGCGATGCGCTCGACGCGCCGTTCCGGGTGCGACACCTTCGCTTGCGCAGGACGGCGTCGCTATCGTTCGTCGATCCCCGGCCCGGATGGCTCCCCATTCGCGCCTTGCTGCGCATTCCATCCCGGATGCGCACCACAGATTGCCTGTTGAAACGGAACCACACCGGCACCCCTGCCGGCAAAACCCCTGTGATGGCGGTTTAGCACGCACCATGACCGCAGTCAATAAATTATTCTTGCATCGCGAAAAAATCGACTTGAATATTCCTGTCCGTCACGGCGTTGCTGTCGCGGGCGCCGTCAACGCATGCAGGATGCGCAGGTCTTCCGCATCCAGTTCGGTGCCTTCCCTGCCGCGGAAGCGGTGGTGGAAGGCGCGCACGGTGTCGGCACGGTTGTCGACGGAATACCCGATCGCCTGCAGCGCCAGCCACGGATCGAAACCGGGCGGCGGCTCGCCCATGCCCTCGCGCGGCCACAGGCCAAAACCGGCGTCGGCCAGACGCTTCCACGGGAACAGGGGACCCGGGTCGATCTTGCGCGACGGCGCGAGATCGGAATGGCCGATGATCTGCGTCGTCGGGATGCGCAGGCGCTGCGTCAGGTCGCGCAGCAGCACGATCAGGCTGTCGATCTGCGCGTCGGGGAACGGGCTCTTGCCGTCGTTGTCGATCTCGATGCCGATGGACGCATTGTTGACGTCGGTGATCGCACCCCAGCGACCGGCGCCGGCATGCCAGGCGCGCCGCGAATCGCTGACCAGCTGGTAGACCTTGCCGTCCTTGCCCAGCAGGTAGTGGGAGCTGACGCGTCCCCCGCTGTTGCGGCTGCGCAGGGTGTCCAGCGACTGCTCCACCGAGTCCTGCTCGGTGTAATGCAGCACGATGACCACCGGACGCCGCTCGTCGAAGTTCTTCGACGGCACCCAGGTGGCGAGCGGATTACGCGGGCCGGAATGGGCGCAGGCGCCGAGCAGGAGGACCAGCAGCAGCATGGCGACGCTGCGTCGCAGGGAGAGGGAAAGCATCGTCATGTTGGAGACCTCGCGATGGACGTGGGTGCAGGAATAGCACGGGCCGCGTTGGCGGGTAGCCATGCCGCGGACAAAGAATGGCCTGCCGAGAACGGCAAGCCATGGGAGAAACACCACTTCCACCACATGCAGCGTGCGGTCAGAAGTTCCAGGTCACCACGAGTTGTGCATAGCGTGGGGATTGCCACACCGTCCCTTCGCCGAAGTAGGGCATCTCGTTGCCTGGCGTACTTTCGTAGCGCGAGTGCACGTTGATTACCGTCTGTTTGTTGAGCAGGTTGTAGACCGACAGCCGCGCCTTGAGGTCGACCCCTTCGACCGGAAGCGTCCAAGTGACATTGGCGCCCACATCGTAGACCCAGGGCATGCGGCCAAAAGCCCCCCGTCCGGTGTAGACAAGTTCGCGTGTTGTCCAGTCGCTGCAAGCCGAAACGCAGATCCAGCCCGAGCCGCCGCCACTGAACTCGCCAGGACCGCCCGCGCTCCGGTTGTCGTTGGGCCAACGCACGCCAAAGGCCGTGATGGGGCCGCCCGAGCGCGCCGAAATGGTCGTGCCGAAACTCCACATCTCGTTGAGCTTGTAGCTGCCACGCAGCTTGATCTGGTGGCGGAAATCATTGAACAGGACGCCGTAGCGCTCGTTTACGGCCGGATGATCGTAGTACTGGACGAGATTGGTGTCGTTGTAACCCGTGTCGGAATTGACCGGCCCCTCGATGTTGCCCTCCGACTTCGACCATAGGTAGGACGCATTGAATGCCCACTTGCCATCCCAGGCGCGGTCGATCTGGAATTCCACGGCCTTGTAGGTGCGCTTGGGCTTCTTGTAGCCCATGACCAGGCCACTGCCGAGCGCGACATAGCCGTCCTGCGAGCTGTCGAACGTCACCCAGTCTTCGGTATCGGGACACCACAGTGTGGTCGTCTCTCCAGGATTGATGATGGGCCAATCGCCCGAGTACCAGTCGCAGCCCTCGACGTGGTTGATGCGCGCGTCCTCGACCGCCCGGGTGACCTTCCGGTAAGTCGCATTGACACCCCATGACCAGGCCTGATTGATCGCCTGCTGGAAACCGAGAATGTACTCATCCTGGAAGACCTGCTTGAGGTTCTTCGCCACCGCGGTGCGGACATCGTCGGGGGCGGGCACGTTGCCCTCGGTATTGACGGGCCCCAGCTGCTGGCCAACGTCCGGGAAGAGGTAGGACGCGCCGGTCACCGGGTCGGTGCGCTCGACCCAGCCGTTGAGGACATAGTAGGTATGCTCGTCCGTGGTCCCGCCGCCGAAGTAATCCGTAAGCTTGTTGGTGATCGGAATGTAGTAGCGACCCGCGTTGCCGAAGATCTTCGTCGTGCCATCGCCCCTCATGTCCCAACTGAAGCCCAATCGCGGAGAAATCATGTCGCCGAAGTCGGCTTTGGCGAAGGTGGCTCCCGACGCGAGCTTGTTGTGGAACTTGTCCGCGCGTAGACCGAGATTCAGCAGCAAGTTGGGCGTGACGTTCCAGGTGTCTTCAATGTAGACCGCTTGCGCTTCCGTGGTCACGGGCGCACCCGTGATGTAGCGCCGGGCATCGATATAGGCCGTCACGCCAGCAGGCACGCTGGCGCCATTCGGAAGATCCCGATCATCCTCGTCGGCGGCAATGCCGATCGCGGTGTAGCTGACGCCGTCACCGGGATAGACGCGAGAGCTGGTGGAGTCCATGACCTCTTGGTCCAGGCCGAAGCGGAGCAGATGATCACCGAGTGCCCACTCGAAATCGAGACGCGCAGCTTCGCGTTTGTCGAAGCGACTGCTGACACTGGTATTGCTGGGGTGGCATCCTTCACGCGTCGTCGCCGGCGGGAAGAGCGCGTTGTAGGTGCTTGAGCGACTGACGATGCTGCAACCAGCATCCCAGGGACTTCCGCCGGTTGCGCTGCGCTCGTTCACGCCGTACATGGCCTTGGCGACAAAATTCTCACTCAAGTGGCCGGTGTACGTCAGCGACCAGTTGTCGCCGCCCGAGCCCACATAGCTCTCGCCTGTCTTCTCGCCGCGCGCTTCCGCGTCCCAATCGTAGTCGTAGGCACTCGTGCTGGATTCAGCCTTGTCCGAGAACGCCAGCAACTCAAGGAGATGATCGTCGTTGATCTGCCAATCGAGCTTGCCGCCCCAGAAATCATTGTTGCTGTCCGTGTACCAGGCCTCAATCGTGTCGATGTCCCTGGGATTGCTGTCACGGTTCTCATACATCGCAAAGAAGAAGAGCTTGTCCTTCACGATGGCGCCTGATGCCCAGACATTGGCCTTGTAGGTCGATCCACCGTCCCGGCTTCGACGATCACGTTCGTCAATGGTGCCATCCGAATGAAACCGGTCTTTCTGATCCGACGCCCACGCCCTCGGCTGCATGGTGAGCTGGGTCCCCGCCCGGAATTCGTTGCTGCCCGATCGCGTCACCGCGTTGATGACGCCACCGGTTGTTCTGCCGAACTCCGCCGAGTAGCCACCCGTCTTGACCTGGAATTCCTCATAGAACGCAAAGGGCACTGAAGAGAAGCCCTGGCGCCGGTAGGGATCGGTGACGTTCAGACCGTTGATGTATACCGCGTTCTCCGCGACCGAGGATCCGCCAAACGTCAACCCACCGAAGGTGGCGCCCGAGGAAACAACACCTGGTGCGAGGAGCGCGACCGACTCAACGCTCTGGTCCACCGGCAACCGCGCCAGTTCCTCGCGCCGGATGTTCGTCGCCGACTCCGTCGAACGCACGTCAACCCGATTGATCACGCGCGAACCCACGACCTGCACCGCGTTGAGGTTTACCAAGCCGCCCTCGCTGCCGAGGTTGACGGTGGTGGTGCCGCCAAGCGCCACGCTGACACCTACCGTGTCGCCGAGGTCCGCTCCACCACGCTTGACCTGCATCTGGTAGTCGCCGACCGGCAACTGGGTGACGCGGTAGCTTCCGTCCGCACCCACGGTCACCGTGCGCGTCGCCCCGGTGGCGTTGTTGACGATCGTGATCTGGTCGCCTGCACTCGCGCGCCCGGCGACTGCGCCGGTCGCGCTCTGCGCCATCGCCAGCGGCGCCATGGTGGCGATGCATGCACCCAGGGCGATGCCCAGTGCCGCCTTCTTCAGAACCTTGCCTTTCATCCCCGCTCTCTCCTGCTAAAGATGTTGGTTGAAACGTGTGGTGGTGGCGTCAGCCGCGCCCGTCCCGGGGCAGCACGGTCCATTCGAACCGGTAATCCCATTGATCGAAGTAGAGGTTGCCGCCGCTCCATTCCGCTTCGCCGCGCTGCAGGTCCACTGTCTCGGACCGCATGTGCTGCTTGGCGGGAATGAACTCGCGCGAGTAGTCGTCGTTGAAGGCAACGCGATAGGCGTCCAGTCCGCCGAGGTAGAACCAGCGCAGCGCCGGATCATCGGAATCCAGCTGGCCGGTGGTCACGTCCATCGGTACCCAGCCGTAGGGCGCCAGGTAGAGCGCGCCCCAGTCGTGCATGGTGTCGTGGCCTTCCACGTCTTCGGAATACGCCCAACCCGACTGCCAGCGCGCGGGAATGCCGTTCATGCGCAGCAGGGTGATGAGCAGCAGCGTCTGCTGCCCGCAATCGGCATGGCCGGCGCGGAACGCGTAGTCGCTGATGTTGCTGATCGTGGAGTACTCGCGCGCGCCCGCCCACGGGATGCGGTCGACGGCGGCGAACAGCTTCTGTGCGATCCGATAGGGATTCTTCTCGTCGCCGACCACCTGCTCGCTGAAACGGCGCAGCTCCTCGCCGAACAGCACATGCGGCCCCCGTTCTGCCAGGAACGGCGCAAGCGCGGGCGTCGCCACCACCGGCACCACCCGCTCGGGATCGATCGCCACGCGGCGTGCATGCACGGTGACTTCGTACGTCACCGAGAACGTCGTGGGCTGGCCCGCGACGGCGGGTTGCTCGAGATGGACGGTGCGCTGCAGCGCACGTTCCGGCGCCACCTGCGGACGCGCCGGCTGGCTGGCGAGCAGGACGATCGCCTCCTGCTGGCCGGCGATCGTGCGCGGATACGGCAGCCAGACACGGACGGTTTCGCCCGCCGGCACGGCATCGGACTTCACGCTCAGGGTGTGGGTGATGCGCACGCGCCGAGGCAGCACGCTGGACGCGCCCGTCGCCCGGGCGACCTGCACCACGTCGCGATGATGGCGGTGCAGCGACTCGTACGGGCCCTGCGCGAACGGTCGCACGGGCGGCACGCGGCGCGCGGCGGCTTCCGGGCTCAGGCGGAACAGGTTGGATGCCGACCGGTTGAAGTAACGGGCCTCGCCGTCGATGTCCAGGCGCTCGATCAGGCCGGCCCGATCCCAGCGCTGGAACTCGTCCTCGCGCAGGTCCGGCACCTGCGCGCGGATGCGGTCGCGCACGGTGGCGCCGTCGAGGCTGAAGTCGAGGCGGATGCGGCGCATGCGCTCCCGCTGGAAGCGAAGCGCCTGCAGGTGGGCGGCGGCCGCGTCGCCGTCGCCCAGCGCCTGCGAGATGGCCGCTTCGGCGTGTTCGAAACGGCCCGTGTCGATATCCGCCACGATGGTGGCGAGCGGATCGCCGGCCTCGGCCAGGCTGGGCACCGGGAGTACCATCGGCCACCCGCACAGGGACAGCCACGCCGCCAGGCGGCGACGGGCGCGCCCCCTGCGTACGGTCATCCTGTGCTGGCTGTTGCTGGCATCCACGTCGCACATCCCCACGCCGACTGGTCACGGAGGTGTAACACGGCATGAATGTGAGGGTCAATAATTTATTCTTGATTTTTGTGGCGGAAGAAATAAATATTCTTGTGGAAACCGCCCATGGCATGGCGTCATGGTGGACGGGCTGACGGAGGGGAGCGAATGAACGTATCGAAGCCGTATCGGCCCGCGGGCTGGCCGGTCACGCCCGGCCGCACCGTGATGACGCGCGGGCTGGGAACCCTCGCCCTGCTGGGTGTGCTGGCCACGGCGGCCCCTGCGCAGGCACGCGAACCGCTCCCCGCTGTCTCCCATGGCGTCATCGGCGTGCAGGACCGGCATCTCCAGGCCGAGCACTGGATCCGCCGCGTGGCCAGGCCGGAACGCCTGTTGCTGGACGGTGCCGGCGTGGCGGCACAGAACGCGCGGCTGTGGCAGGGCGACCGTCATGTCCATGTCCTGGAAAACCTGCCTGCGCAGCTGACACGCACGCAGGTCCGCGGCTGGCTGGACCCGCTGTCCGCGCCGCCAACCCGCACGCTCTACGACGAAACGGGCGTGGAGGTCAGCCCACCACAGCTGGCGGCCATGGTCGCCAACGCCGCCGTGGATGCGGTGGCGGCGACCGCACCGGCGCGTTACGGCCTGGTCGTGCAGCGCGCCGACCTGCGCACGTTCCCGACCCGGCAGCGCGTCTTCAGCAGCCCGGGCGACACCGATATCGACCGCTTCCAGGAGAGTGCACTGTTCCCCGGCACACCGGTGGTGATCGCGCACACCAGCGCCGACGGCGACTGGTACTTCGTGGTGAGCCCACGGTATGCGGCCTGGATCGAGAAGAAGTTCGTCGGCGAAGGCCGCCGCGACACCGTGTTCGGCTACGGCAAGGGCGGCCCGTCGCTGGTGGTGACCGGCGCCACCGCCAGGACCGTCTACAACCCCGAGGAACCGGGCCTGTCCGCGCTGCAGCTGGACATGGGGGTGCGGGTGCCCGTGCTGGCCGACTGGCCGGCCGACAAACCGGTGAACGGGCAGCACCCGTATACCTCGCACGTCATCCAGCTGCCGGTGCGCCGTGCCGACGGTGCGCTCGCGCTGCTGCCGGCGCTGCTGCCGCGCACCGCCGATGTCGCACCCGACTACCTGCCGTACACGCCTGCCAACCTGCTGCGGCAGAGCTTCAAGTTCCTCGGCGAGCGCTACGGCTGGGGGCACAGCTACGACAGCCGCGACTGCAGCGGCTTCGTGTCCGACGTGTACCGCAGCATGGGCATCGTGCTGCCGCGCAACACCAGCGCGCAGGCGGTCAGTCCGGCGCTGGAACGGATCGGTTTCGAGCCCGGCGACCGCCATGAGAAGCGGCTCGCCGTGCTGCAGACCCTGCAGGTCGGCGACCTGGTCTACATTCCCGGCCACGTGATGATGGTGATCGGCCACGACAACGGCATCACCTACACCATCCACGACACCACCGGCATCACCTACCGCGGCGCCGACGGCAAGGTCGTGCGGACCACCCTCAATTCGGTCGCGGTCACCCCGCTGGAACCCTTGCTGTTCAACAGCGAGCAGTCCACCGTCGACCGCATCACCGCCATCCAGCGCATCCGTCCCCAAGGGGCACCATGAAGATCACCGACATCAAATTCGGCATGCTGCGCGTGCCGCTGAAGACCCCGTTCAAGACCGCGCTGCGCACCGTCGACACGGTGGAGGACATCGTGGTGATCGTACACACCGACACCGGCCACGTCGGCTACGGCGAAGCGCCCGCCACGGCGGTGATCACCGGCGACACCCACGGCTCGATCATCGAGGCGATCGGCAAGTTCATCCGGCCGCGGCTGATCGGCCAGGACGTCGCCAACCTCAACCACATCACCGAGCTGGTGCAGACGGCGCTGGAGCGCAACACCAGCGCCAAGGCGGCGGTCGAGATCGCCGTGTACGACCTGTGGGCGCAGCTGTACGACGCGCCGCTGTACAAGATGCTGGGTGGTGGCGACCCGGTCATCACCACCGACATCACCATCAGCGTGGACTACATCGACAAGATGGTGGCCGACTCGATCAGCGCGGTGGAGCGCGGCTTCGAGTCGCTGAAGATCAAGGTGGGCAAGGACATCGGCCTGGACATCGAACGCGTCAAGGCCATCTATTCCGCCGTGGAAGGCCGCGCGCTGCTGCGGCTGGACGCCAACCAGGGCTGGACCGCCAAGCAGGCCGTCTTCGCCATGCAGCACCTGGAAGACGCCGGCGTCGTGCTGGAACTGCTGGAACAGCCGGTCAAAGCGCGCGACCTGGACGGCCTGAAGTACGTCACCGACCGCGTGCATACGCCGGTGATGGCGGACGAAAGCGTGTTCGGGCCAACCGAAGTCATCGACCTGATCAAGATGCGCGCTGCCGACATCATCAACATCAAGCTGATGAAGACCGGCGGCATCTCCAACGCCATCCGCATCGCCGACATCGCGTCGCTGTACGGCGTGGAATGCATGATCGGCTGCATGATCGAGACCAGCATCAGCGTGGCCGCCGCCGTGCACGTGGCGGCGGCGAAAGCCAACGTCATCACCAAGGTGGACCTGGACGGGCCGTCGCTGGGCCAGTTCAACCCGGTCGAGGGCGGCGTGATCTTCAACGAGTCGGAAATCACCATTACCGACGCGCCCGGCCTGGGTATCCGCGAGATCCGCGGCCTGGAGATGCTGCCGGGCTGAGCCCGGTGGCGATGGCCCGTTGTCAGTCCCGTCCACCGCCATCACACTCATGCCATGACAGCGCCCCTGGTGAAGATCCGTTCCGAACGCGACCAGATGTCGGCCATCGAGCGCCGCATCGCCGACTTCATCCTCGACAACGCGCACCTGCTGCGCGACTACTCCTCGCAGCAGCTGGCCAGCGCGCTGGGCATCAGCCAGTCGAGCGTGGTGAAGTTCGCGCAGAAGTTCGGCTTCAAGGGTTATCCGGACCTCAAGTACACGATCGGCGAGGCGGTCGCCCGCAACGGCAACGGCCACACGCTGCCGCCGGATGCGGAGAAGGAGGATGCCGGCGACGCCTACCAGCAGCTGCAGGATGGGCTGCGCCGCAGCAAGATGGCGGCCGAGGAGGAAACCCGCAGCCTCAACCCGCGCACGCATATCGAGCCGATCGTGGAGCTGATCGACCGGGCCGACAAGGTGTTCGTCTGCGGCCTGGGCGACGATGGCCTGTTCGCGCGCGAGTTCGCCATGCGGCTTTCGCTGCTGGGCGTGCTGACGGTGCACCATACCGACCCGATACTGATGATGGCCAACCTGTCGGCCACGCGACCCGGCGACGTGCTGCTGATGTTCTCCGAGTTCGGCAAGCTGCCCGAGCTGTCGCAGGTCAGCCGGCAGTTCCAGGCCTGCGAAGGCAAGGTCATCTCGATCACCCGCCACACCGCCAATCCGCTGCGTGCGCATGCCGATGCCGCGCTGGTGATCTCGGCGCACGATCCCGCGCCGCACGTGGAGCAGCTGCTGTACCGCTCCTCGCTGCAGTCGTTGCTGGATTTCGTCTTCGTCCTGCTGTGCCAGACCAATCCGGACCGTAACCGCCAGCTCGCCATCAACCTCGAGCGCATCCATCACCTGCTGGAGTCGTGATGTCCACACCGTTGTTTACGCGCTTCCCGCTGCGCTCGCTCGCCCTCGCCGCCGTGATGCTCGCCTGCGGCATCAACGCACAGGCGGTCGAAACGCCGACGCCGCACCCCTGGCGCGATGCGCGACAACTGGTGCTGGTGGTGACCGAGGGCTGGGATGCCACGGCCGGTACCCTGCAGCGCTTCGAGATGCGCGATGGACACTGGCAGGCCGCATCGACGGCGGCGCCGGTCTCGGTGGGACGCAACGGCGCGGCATGGGGCCTGGGCTTGCATGCGGCACAGTCGCAGGGTCCGCAGAAGCAGGAGGGCGATGGCCGCGCGCCGGCAGGGGTGTTCACGCTGGGCGAGGCGTTCGGCTACGCGGACAAGGCCGATACGGCCATGCCCTACCGCCCGATGCAAGCGACCAGCTACTGCATCGACGTGCCCGATTCGCCGCTCTACAACCGCATCATCGACACACGCACGGAGGGCGAAGCCGCCGCGAAAGGATCGACCGAACCCATGCGCCTGGACCTGCACAACAACGGCGATGTGCGTTACCGCGAAGGCCTGGTGATCGGCCACAACCCGACGGCCACGCCGCGCGCCGGCAGCTGCATCTTCGCGCACCTGTGGCGCACGCCGGGCGAGCCGACCGCGGGGTGCACGGCGATGGCGGCCGACACCATGGACGACGTGCTGGCGTGGCTGCGTCCGGACGCGCGTCCGGTCTTCGTGCTGCTGCCGCGCACCGAGTACGCCCGTCTTGCCGGTGAGTGGCAGTTGCCGGAGGCGGCACGATGAGGTGGCCGGGCGCCACCGCGCGCGTACTGCTGGGTCTCGCGGCCGGCGCCATCGTCGGCCTGTCGCTGGCGCAGGGATCGCCGGGCTCGGCGGCGACCGCCGTTTCCATCGCCCAGCCGATCGGCAAGCTGTGGCTCAGCGGGCTGCAGATGACGGTCGTGCCGCTGGTGCTGTCGCTGGTGATCCTGGGTGTGGCGACCGCCAGCGATGCCGCCGCCTCCGGGCGCGTGGCGCGCCGGGCGATGGTGGTGTTCATTGCGCTGCTGTCGCTGTTCGCCGCCTATGCGGCCATCGTGGCGCCGCTGGTGCTGGCGATGGTGCCGCCCAGCGAAGCGCTGAAGGCTACCCTGCACGGCACGCTGCCGGCCGCGGGTGACGTGGCCGCACCGGGACTTGCCGACTGGATCGGCTCCATCGTGCCGAGCAACGCCATCATGGCGGCGGCACAGGGCGCGATGCTGCCGGTGGTGGTGTTCGCCCTGTTCTTCGGCTTCGCACTGACGCGCGTGCAGGAGGATCGCCGCGCGCAGGTGATCGGCTTCTGCCACGGCATCGCCGACACCATGATCGTGATCGTGCGCTGGATGCTGCTGGCCGCGCCAATCGGCGTGTTCGCACTGGTGCTCGCCGTATGCGCGCAGGCCGGCATCGGCGTGATCGGTGCGCTTGCGGGTTACATCGCCCTGCAGTGCGGCATGTACCTGGGCGCGACGCTGATCTGCTACGTGCTGGTGGCCGTGTTCGCGCGGCAGTCGCCGCTCGCCTTCGCCAAAGCCATCCTGCCGGCACAGGTGGTCGCTGCGAGCACACAGTCTTCGTTGGCGTCGTTGCCGGCGATGGTCGAGAGCGCACGCTTCCGCCTGGGTCATCCGCGCGCCGTTGCGGCACTGGTGCTGCCAATGGCGGTGACGTTGTTCCGCATCACCAGCCCGATCCAGTACATCGTCGCCGCCTGTTTCGTGGCGTGGGCCTACGGCATCGACGTGAACGCGGTGACGCTGGCCGCCGGTGCGGCGCTGGCGGTGGTGATCAGCCTGGGCTCGATCGGCTTGCCGGGGCAGGTGAGCTTCATGGCCACGGTGATGCCGGTGACGCAGTCGATGGGCCTGCCCATCGAACCGCTGGGCCTGCTGCTGGCGGTGGACACCATTCCCGATGTGTTCGCCACCACCGGCAACGTCACCGGCGATCTCACCGCCACCAGCATCGTGGCGCGCCAATCGCCGGATGCACGCGATGGCGATGGAGACGCCGAGTGAGTGCCGGTGGGTTCTTCGCAGGGCTTCGCGACTGATCGTCGACACTTGATCTGGCGCGCGCTGGTGTTCCAGCTGCGCGCAACGCGTCAACGCGAAGCGCGATGCATCGAGTGCTGATGTACTGCTCGCGCAAGATGCGGTATGCCCACGATCGGATACGCCCACCGATTGGCTGACCACGACAATGTCGCATGCTGGTCCGTAGCAATCCGCGAGCCCGGGCGTCGAGGCCGAACGCCGACCACCCTCAGAACGGAGTGAATCGAGGCCCTTCGCGTCGGGCGACCGAGGCAGGGTGCCGCGAATCCAGATAGGTGGCGACAAGCCGCTGCAGCGGATCGGCGATGTCCGCATGCGCGTGCAGCGACGCGATCACTTCGTCCCAGATGCCGTCCTGCGCCCATCGCGTGAAGCGGACATAGACGCTGTGCCACGGGCCCCACATGCGCGGCAGGCGCCCCCAGGGTTGCCGGGTGACGGCCACCCACAGCACCGCTTCGAGAAAGGCCCTTGTCCGCTCACCGTTGACGGCGCGCGCGCGCACGAGCGGCGGCAGCGTCGCGACGATCGCGTCCCAGCGCGCCTGGTCCAGCTGCACGGCCGCGAACGCATCGACCATCTCCGCTTCTGCGGCACCGACCCCCTGCTCCCAGCTCCGTTCTTCCATCATCGCGTATCTCCTGACGCCCGGAAAAAACCTGCGCGTATCCACGCGCTGCGAAATCCATCCGCTTTCTTGCTTGCATCGCTGCGCGGCGGAGAAAGCGGACATCCGTCGTGCATCGACCATGTCCGCGATCACGCCTGTGCCAGAAGTTCCCATCACGCCCGGCCAATTTATGTACTGGTCAGTTTGGTATTCAGGAGTTGTTGTGAGCTGAGGCGGATACTTCGCCCACCGCCGCTTCCCCCGAGGCTGCGGACACACAACAACAAGAGAGAAAGACGTCCCATGAAGAAGTCCTTGCTTGCCCTGACCCTGCTGGCTGCCGCCCCGTTCGCTGCTTCGGCCGCCGAGGGCGTTTCCTACAACTACGTGGAAGGCGGTTACACCGCGACGAACATCGAAGGTCCCGACGCCGATGGCTGGGCGCTGAAGGGCTCGGTGGCCGTGCACCCGAACTTCCACGTCTTCGCCGACTACAGCTCGCAGGAAGTCGACGACGTCAACGTCGATTTCGACCAGTGGCGCGTCGGCCTTGGCTACAACCACGAGCTCTCGCAGCGCGTCGACCTGCTGACCCGCGTGGCCTACGAGAAGGCCAGGACCGACAGCTTCAGCACGCCGTCCGGTGTGCGCGTGCCCAGCTTCAGCGCGGATGGCTACAGCGTGGAAGTCGGCGTGAACAGCGCGCTGACCAGCCGCCTCAACGGTTATGCCCTGGCCGGCTATGAAGATGGCGATGACTACGACGGCGAGTTCTATGGCCGTCTCGGCGCGCAGGTGAAGTTCACCCCGAACTGGAGCGCCTCGGCCGACGTCAAGCTGGTGGACGGCGACACCCAGTGGTTCGTGGGTCCGCGTTTCAGCTGGTAATCCGCAACAGCGTTCCCCGCGACGCGTCCCCTCTCTCTCCCCGCGTCGCACCCCAAAGCCCGGCCCCAAGGCCGGGCTTTTCTTTGTCCGCTGCAAGGGCGCCGCAAAGAAAAAGCCCGGCGCAAGGCCGGGCTTTGTCGTGACGCCAAGCGGATCGTCCTACTTGAACAGCGTTTCCGGATACTCCGGCTTCTGTTCGCGCGACAGCAGATGCTGCAGGCCATCGCGCGGGGTCAGGTCGCCGTGCAGGACCGCACGCACCGCGCTGGAGATCGGCAGGTCGATGCCATGGCGCTCGGCCTGGCGCATGACCTCGTCGGCCGTCTGCACCGATTCGACCACCTGGCCGATTTCGCGCACCGCGTCCTGCAGCGACTGCCCGCGGCCGAGCGCCAGGCCCAGGCGGCGGTTGCGCGACAGGTCGCCGGTGCAGGTCAGCACCAGGTCGCCCAGGCCGGCCAGGCCCATCAGGGTTTCCGGCTTGGCGCCGATGGCGGCGGACAGGCGCAGCATCTCGTTGAGTCCGCGCGTGATCAGGCCGGCGCGGGCGTTGAGGCCCAGCTGCATGCCGTCGGATACGCCGGTGGCCACGGCGAGCACGTTCTTCATCGCGCCACCGAGCTCGGCACCGACCATGTCGTCGCCGGTGTAGGCGCGGAAGGCCGGGCCATGCATCACGTCGGCCACCGCCTGCGCGAACACCGGATCGGCGCCGTGCACGGTGACGGCGGTGGGCAGGCCCAGCGCGACTTCCTTGGCGAACGACGGCCCGGTGACGACCGCGACCGGCACGTCGGGACCGAGGACTTCTTCGGCGACCTCGTGCAGGAAACGACCCGAGCCGGTTTCGAAGCCCTTGGTCGCCCAGGCCACGCCCGCGTTGGCCGGGCGCAGCGGCGCCAGCGTGCGGAGGGTTTCGGTGAAGGCGTGCGACGGCACGACCACCAGCACCTGGTCGGCATCGGCAAGCGCCGCCGCCAGGTCGGTGGTGGCGCGCAGCGTGTCCGGCAAGGCGATGCCGGGCAGGTAGCGGGTGTTCTCGTGCTGGCCGTCGATGGCGGCCGCGACCACCGGATCGCGACCCCACAACGTCACCTGGTGCCCGTGCCGCGCCATCAGCGCGGCCAGGGCGGTACCCCAGGATCCGGCGCCCAGCACCGCGATCTTCAGCACGTCGGCGGATTTCAGGTCTTCAGACATCCGTCACCCCTGTGTGCGGCAGCGCCGCCCTGACGGGACCGTGCACCGGCGATCAGGCGTTGCCGACCGGTTCCGAGTTGGCGAGGGCGGCGTCGCCACCCTGCGCGGCGCGCTGGCGCAGCGATTCGGCGTACAGCGCCTCGAAGTTGATCGGCTGCAGGAAGAACGGCGGGAAGCCGCCGGCCTGCACCAGGTCGCTGACCAGCTGGCGCACGTACGGGAACAGGATGTTCGGGCACTGCGTGCCGAGCAGCACGTCCACGGCCTGCGCTTCCAGCCCGATCAGGCCGAAGATGCCGGCCTGCTGCACTTCCGCCACGTAGGCGGTCTTGTCGCCGGCCTTGCAGGTCAGGGTCACGCCCAGCACCACTTCGAAGGCGTTCTCGCCCAGGCGCTGCACGCGCTGGTTGAGGTTGAGCTGCAGTTCCGGCTGCACGTTCTCGGCGAACACGGCCGGCGCGCCCGGGGCTTCGAAGGAAACGTCCTTGACGTAGATCTTCTCGACAGTGAAAGCGGGGCCAGCGGCTTCGGCGGCAGGCGCAACCGCGCCGTTGGTGGTCTCGTCGGACATTTCTTTGACTCCGGAATCTGGATTGCGGCGGTGAATGGAAAGTATGTCATGGCGACACGCGGGGCCCGGTTCAAGGGCGGGGCCGCGGCCACCCGGGGGCTCAGCGGCCCTTGATCAGCGGCAGGTCGGCCTGCTGCCAGGCGGGGATGCCGCCCTCCAGCGCATAGACCTTCTCGAAGCCGGCCTTCTTCAGCCGCTTGGCGGCGGCGCCGGACGCCTGGCCGTTGCGGCAGACCAGCACCACCGGCTGGGACTTGGCCCCGGCCAGCAGCTTGCTGTCAGGGTCGAAGCTGCTGGGCAGCACGTTGCGGCTGCCGGCGATGTGGCCCTTCTCGAAATCGTTGCTCGCCGACAGGTCGATGACCAGGGCGTTTTCGCTGTTGACCAGATGGGTCAGCTCGGCCGGGCGCAGCACCTTGTAACCGCGGAACAGGCGCGCGACTTCGGTGTAGACGATGCCGACCGTCAGGGCCACCAGGCCGAGCGACAGGATCTGGTTGTAGGGAGAACGGGTGGCGAAGGCCAGGACTTCTTCGAAATTCACAGGGTGGGCGATCTTCGAGCGGGCCGCGATTGTCGCACAGGACGCCGCCGGGGCGCCGGACGGCTACTCGCCGTTCCACAGGTCCGGCAGGCCCACGACCAGCCACCAGCGCTTGGCTTCCGGGTCCCAGCGCCAGCGCTCGCGGTAGCGCATCGTGCGCTCGGCCATGGTGTGCTTGTTGATGACACGCAGCTCGACGGCACGCTCGACCGTGCCGTCCGGGCCACCACTGGTCGTGAGGTCGCGGTAGCCGGAAATCTGCACCTGCTGGTAGCGCTCGAACTCCAGCTCGGTCATCGGATGCTTGGCCTGGTAGGCGGGATCGACCAGCTGCCAGGCGGTCTCGAAATCGCCCCAGCGGATCGCTGCCGCGTACGCGTCCTGCATCGGCTGCAGCTTGGTGCGCTGCAGCCGGCTCTGCGCAGCCGCCGGTACCAGCACCGACAACAGACCCATCGCCAGCAGCCACTTCCCGATCCGATGCATGCCCGTCCCCTTCGTCATGGCCACATGCTACCGCTTCGCGATGGCGACGAAGCGCCCGCTCAGCGTGGTCGCCACGCCGCCTTCAGGCAGCCGGACGCAGGCCTCCACCTGGATGCGCGCGCGGCCTCGCTGCACCAGCGTGTCGACGAAGGTCTCCGGCGACTGGCCATCGGCGAAGGACGCATCGGCCACCAGGTCGCCATAAAGCGGGGCGAGATAGCGGATCTGGCTGTCGGCCACATACACCTCCGCCTTCAGCCCGGCGAGCCGCAGCTTCAGCGTCACCAGGCCCCAGCCGGCCACGGTCATCAGCGAGGTCAGGCTGCCGCCGAACGCGTTGCCCTTGTCGTTGACGTTGGCCGACAGCGGCGCGGTCAGCCGCAGGGCCTCGTCGTGGAAGCCATCGACCTCCACGCCCATCGCCGCCACGGGCGGCATGCCGCGACAGTACTCACGCAGTTCCTGCAGGGCTTCTTCGGGACGCATCACTCATAATCCGCGCATGGGACATCCAACGCCGCCGGCATGGTACGTCATCTCGCTGCGGCCCCAGGGCGGCCACGATGCGTTGAGGCGTGCCGCGCGGCGACACGGTGCGGGCCTGCTGGCGCTCTCGCCATGGCGCATCCGCCACTGCGACGACGATGCCACGCGCGCCGCCCTGCGTGCCGCACTGGACTGCGCCATCGTCGTCATCACCAGTCCGGCCGCGGTCGCCGCGGCGCGGGCGCTGCAGCCGCTGGCGGCGCGCGCGGGACAGCGCTGGCTGGCGGTCGGCAGCGGCACGGCGGCGGCGTTGCGGCGTGCCGGCGTGGACCGGGTCGAGTTCCCCGCCCGCATGGACAGCGAGGGGCTGCTGGCCCTGCCGGGCCTGGCCGACCTGCGCGGCAGGCGACTCGGCTTCATCACCGCACCGGACGGACGCAATCTGCTGGTACCCACGCTGGAAGCCCGCGGCGCGACCGTGCACCGCGCCGAGGTGTACCGGCGCCAATCCCTTCCCTTGCCCGCGCGCGCCCTCGAGGCATTGGCCTCGCTGCAGGCACCAGCCTGCCTGCTGCTCAGCAGTGGCGGCGCCTTGCAGGAGGTACTGGCGCAGCTGCCGTCGTCGCTGGCCGGACGATTCAGGACGATGCCTGTGGTGGCCGCCAGCGAACGCCTGGCGCGGACGGCGGAAGAGGCCGGCTTTGCGCGTGTCGTCCTCGCCGACGGCCCGCGCCCCGCGCAACTGATGAAGGCGGCGTGCACGATCGGACCCGCTGGCATCCGGTAGCATCTGCGGCGCCCATCACGTTTTGCCTGCAGCCAAGGAAGCCTGTGAACGACCAGCCCTCTGCTTCGCCCCGCCCCGGCCATCGAGCACGACTCGCGGTCGTCGCGCTGGCGGTGATCGTCGTCGGCATCGGCGCCTGGCGTGGCTGGGCGTGGTGGCAGGCACGCAGCGCGCACGCGCAGACGGAGCAGTCGGCGACCGAGCTGCGCCTGGAAGCGCTGGAGTCCCGCACCGACGGCTTGCGCCGAGACCAGCGCGCGCAGGCGCAACGGCTGCTCGATGCCGCCGCCACCAACCGCGTGCTGCGCGACGAAGTGCTCGGCCTCGGCCAGCGCGGCGCCCTGCTGGAAGAGAGCGTCGCCAAGCTCACCGACCCCACCCGGCATGGCGCGCAGGCGCTGCGTCTGGACGAAGTGGAACTGCTGCTCTCGCAGGCCGCGCAGCGGCTGGACATCGCCCACGACCTCGCCGGCGCGCGCCGCGCGTACGCCTTGGCGGCCGGCGCGCTCGACGGCATCGACGACCATCGCCTGCTCAACCTGAAACAGGCGCTGGCGCAGGAACGCACCGCGCTGGATGCCCTCGGTGCCGGTCCGCAGGCCGAGGCATCGAAGCGCCTGGAGGCCATCGTCGCCGCACTGCCTGGCCTGCCGCGCGACCCGGGCGAGCCTGCCGGTGCGTCGCCACGCCCGACCTGGCAACGCTGGCTGGCGCCGCTGGTCGATGTCCGCCCCACGCGCGACACCACCCTGGTGGCGCCGGACGAACGCACCACGGCCGACGCGGCGCTGCAGATCGAGATCAGCCTGGCGCGCGCCGCGCTGGAGCGCCGCGACGAGGCGGCCTGGCGCGCCGCGCTGGCGCGCATCGACGGCTGGTTGCCGCGGTTGTGGCCGGATTCACCCGAACGACGGCAGGTTCACGCGCAGGTGCGCACATTGCAGACGATGTCGGCACCGGCGCGTCCCACGGAACTGGGCAGCACGCTGCAACAGCTGCGCATGCTGCGCAGCGCAGGCCTGCGACTGCAGGCGCCGACGCCATCCTCGGAGACGCCGGAGGTCGCGCCATGAAGCCATTCCGTACTGTCGTGGTGCTGTTGTTGCTGTTGCTCGCCGGTGTGCTGGCATCGCAGTGGATGGCCACCACCCCGCGCGATCTGGGCGAAGTGTTCATCCGGTTCGCCGGTTACGACCTGCACACCAACGTGCCGCGCGCCCTGCTCTCGCTGTTGCTGGTCGTGGCGGTGCTCTGGGTCGCCTGGCGCCTGCTCAGCCTGCCGTTCCGCGCATGGAGTCGCCATCGCCAGAAGCAGGCGCGGGCGAGGCTCATCGACGGTCTGGATGCGCTGCACGCCGGGCACTGGCAGAAGGCCGAGAAACTGCTGGAGCGCGCCTCGGAAGACACCGAAGTCGGCACCATCGCGCGGGTCGCCGCCGTACGCGCCGCGCAGGCGCGCGACGACGACGCGGCGGTGCAGCGCCATCTGCTCTCCCTGCGCGAGCGCTCCGCCCAGGCGCATGCGATCACCGCGGCGCAGATCGCACTCGACGCCGGCCACCCGCAGGAGGCGCTGGCCGTGCTGGATGCGGCCGAGGTGCAGCCGCTGCCGCCGCGCGGCCTGGCGCTGCGCGCCGACGCCCTCGCCGGCAGCGCACGCGCAGGCGAGGCCTACGGCCTGCTGGGTGCGCTGAAGCAGCAGCAGGCCCTGGCGCCCGCCGCGTTCGAGGCGCTGGAGATCCGGCTGGCAACGCAGTCGTTGCGCGAGGCCACCGATCCCAACGTGCTGGCCGAACGCTGGGAAGTCCTGACCAAACCGCTGCGCCTGCAGCCATCGGTGGTGGCGGCCTATGCCGAACGCGCCGCCGCGCTGCGCTGGGAAGACGCGGCGACGCGCAGCATCGAGCAGGCGCTGGAATCGCGCTGGGACGAGAGCCTGGTGGCGCTGTACGGGCGGCTGCCGGTGGGCAAGCTGGATTCGCGCCGCGCCAGCGCCCAGCACTGGCTGCACGCCCATCCGGCCAGCCCGGCCTTGCTGGCGACGCTGGGACGCCTCGCGCGCCAGCAGGGCCAGTGGACGGCGGCGCAGGAGTTCCTGCATCGCGCCATCGCCCAGGGCGCGGGTACGGAGGCGTGGGAGGAACTGGCGACCGGCTTCAACGAAGCCGGCGACACCGCTTCGGCGCAGCAATGCCACGCCAACGCAGTGAAGGCCGCGCGCGGCGAAACGCCGGTGAAATTGCCGGCGCGCGACATGCGGCAGGAAATCCATGACGCCGCCGTCGTCGAGGAGCGCGACGCGCACGGATTGCCGCGCCTGCGGGACTGAGCTCAGCCCGCGGCCGGCTTCCTGCGCCAGCGCCGCCAGCCGATCACCATCGCCAGCACGACCAGCCACAGCGGCCACAGCGCGGCGAGCGCCACCACCGCCTGCTGGCCACCGCGCCAGCCGACCGCCAGCGCATCGCCCAACTGGCGGAAGAAGCCCGGCCCGTTGTCGCGGAACACCGCGTCCACATCGACGCGCTCGCTGCGGCGCACCTGCACGTCCTGGCTCAGCGACAGCGTGATGGTGCTGTACGCCACGCGGTCCTCGAATTCCTTCTGCGCGATCACGGCTTCGTCGCGGCTCGTCCGCGCCTCACCGCGCGCGTGGATGGCATCGGCCTTGTCGCCCAGCTTGCCGCCGCCCTGCACGGCATCACCGAGCTCCTGCTGTTCGTCCTGCGCGCGCTGCCGCGCAAGCTGCTGGCGCAGCAGGTCGAACTGCGCGTCGCGCGCGGTGAAGTGGCGACGATCCAGGAACTCCATCTGCGACGCGATCGCCCGCAGGAACACCTGCGTGCGCTCGCTCGGCACGCGCACGGTCAGTGCGCCCTGCAGACGGTATTCGGCCAACTCCAGCCGCTTGCCGTTACCGAGCGGCCGGCTCTGCACGCGCTGCACCTGCGACTGGATGTCGTTGTCGACGACGAAGCCGCCCTGCTTCGCGACCTCGTCCTCGATCGCCAGCGCCGTGCGGTACACGTCCTTGACCTGGAAGTCCGCCTGCGCGGTGCGGATGAAGCGGCGCTGCGGGTCGGTCTGCACCACCACGTCGGATGCCAGCTGCGCGGCGGTGACGCCGGGGGCCTGCAGCGCAGAGGCCTCCTGACGCTCCGCGGGTGCGGCTGCCGCCGCCGCATCGGCGGCTTCACCCATCGCGGGCGCAGCCGCGGCGGCGACCTCCGCCTCGTGCGAGGACATCTCCCGCTTGCTGCAGGACGCGATCAGGAACAGCAGGGCCAACGATGAAGCGACGCGATACGTCCTGTTGATGCGCATGGAAACTCCGGGCGGGATGATGACGGCCGGGCGGCCGGTCCGACATCCAACGCGCGGCACCGTCCTCCGGGGTTGGCCGGCATCATTCCATGACCGGGGACCGTCCGACAGACCGTCATCGGCTGCCCGCACACGTGTGACAATCCGCAGGACTGCCACGCGGTGACCCCGAATGAACCGGATCCTTCGCGTTTCGCTGCTGGTCTTCCTCCTGCTCGCGCCGATCGCGCAGGCGAAGACGCCGGTCGCCCGGGGCACTGGAGGCGCCGCCGCGACGATCAGCGAACAGGCCACGCAGTCGGCGATCGCGATCCTGGACCAGGGCGGCAATGCCGTTGATGCCGCCGTTGCGGCGGCCGCCACGCTCGGCGTCACCGACCCTTTCAGCTGCGGCATCGGCGGCGGCGGCTTCATGGTGGTGTACCTGGCGAAGGACAAACGCGTCATCACCCTCGATCACCGCGAGACCGCGCCGGCTGCCACGCCGCCGACGTTGTTCGTCGAGGACGGCAAGGCGATGGATTTCGACACCGCCGTCGCCAGTGGACTATCTGTCGGCGTGCCCGGCACCGTGCGCGGCTGGCATGAAGCGCTGCAGCGCTACGGCACGATGTCGTTCGAGCAGGTGCTGGCACCTGCCATTGCGGTGGCCGAAGAGGGCTTCGTTGTGGACGCCAACTTCTCGCAGCTGGTCGCGCGCAACGAACGCAAGTTCAACCGCTTCCCCGCCACCGGCGCGCTATACCTGCGCAACGGCAAGGCGATTCCAACCGGCACCACGCTGCGCAACCCCGACCTGGCCCGCAGTTATCGCGCGCTGGCCGATGGCGGCGTGGATGCGTTCTATGCCGGACCGATGGCGCGCGCGATTGTCGATACGGTCAACCGGCCGCCGACCGCCCCCGGCGTGTCGGTGCGCGGCAGCCGCATGACACTGGCCGACCTGGCAAATTACGAAGCGCGTATGCGCCTGCCGGTGCATTCGACCTATCGCGGTTACGACCTGTACGGCATGCCGTTGCCGAGCAGCGGCGGCGTGACCGTGTTCGAGGCACTGAACATGCTGGAGGGCTACGACCTCGCCTCGATGTCCCGCGCGGAGGTCGAGCACCTGTACCTGGAAGCCAGCCGCCTCGCCTTCGCCGACCGCGATGCCTACCTGGCCGATCCCGAATATGTCGACGCGCCCGTCGCCGGCCTGCTCAGCAAGGACTACGCGGCACGGCGCCGTGGATTGATCGATCCGCAGCGCGCCGCGCCGGGCGCTGTCGCGGCCGGCGATCCCTACCCGTTCCAGCGCGACCCCAGCCCTCCACTGCGTCCGGCACCGCGCACGCTGCAGCCGGAAAGCGCGCACACCACGCACCTCACCGTCGCGGACAAGGACGGCACCGTCGTCGCCTACACCTTCACCATCGAGGACTGGGGCGGCAGCGGCATGGTGGTGCCGGGCTACGGGTTCCTGCTGAACAACGAACTGACCGACTTCGATTTCATCCCGCCTCACCCGAACATCCCCGAAGCCGGCAAGCGCCCGCGCAGCAGCATGACGCCAACCATCGCACTGAAGGACGGCAGGCCGGCGTTCTCGATCGGCAGTCCCGGCGGATCGACCATCATCACCACGGTGCTGCAGACCATCGTCAACTACGTGGACCTCGGCATGCCGATGGACCAGGCCATCGACGCCCCGCGCCTGTCGCAGCGCAACGGCGCCACGACGGACATCGAGCCAGGCTATGCGGACAGCGGGCAGGCGAAGGCGTTGATGGAGCGCGGGCAGCGCTGGTCAGCGCTGGCAGAGGAAATCGGCGCGGCGAACGCGCTGGTGTTCAATGCGGACGGCACGGTGACGGCGGTGAGCGAAGGCCACCGGCATGGGGTGGGGAGTGCGCAGGTGCAGAAGCCTCTGAAGAACCACACTCGCTGAGCCGACACTCTATGCACAGATAGGTCGCTGTGGGCACCGACGCAGCTTACGCCACGAATCAATCCGACACGCGAGTCGCGTTCGGCTTGAATCCATCGTCAGACAACACGATCTGTGACTTCGATGATCTGGATTGCTGGCTCCCTGAAAAGTATTTCCCTGAGGTCGCCATCTAGCTTTTCCAACGCAGAGGTCGGATCCAATCGCTTTACGTATCGCTGCCACAAAGTAAGTTCGGCTTGCGCGAAGCAATGCCAGACGATGCTTTCTTTAGGCGGCGGTGGGTCGCCCTCTTTCGCGGTGTCGTAGTCCACCGAACTACCGCAGCCGACCCATAAGGAAAATGGCTCGGGCCCGTCCACCATGAGACAACGACCCCAGTCCTCGGCGACGACACAATCTATTGGCTGACCGCGCTGATCCAGCTGGACTTTGAGCCAAGCGGCAAGCTGCCGACCGTACATACGAGGATTGACCTCCTCGTCTTCACCGGGCTCTGCATCAAACAAGCTTGACGTGAACCGATACGTGGGCACGCTGGTTACCGCTCGATAATCGCCACCACGCCCATGCCGCCGGCGGTGCAGATGGACACCAGCGCGCGGCCGCCGCCGCGCTGCTGCAGTTCCTTGGCCACGGTGGCGACGATGCGCGCGCCGGTGGCGGCGAAGGGATGGCCGGTCGCCAGCGAGGAGCCGTTGGGGTTCATCTTGGCGGGATCGATCCTGCCGAGCGGCGCGTCCAGGCCCAGGCGATTACGGCAGTAGTCCTCGCTCTCCCACGCGCGCAGCGTGCAGAGCACCTGTGCGGCGAAGGCTTCGTGGATTTCGTAGATGTCGAAATCCTGCAGCGTCAGTCCGTGGCGCTTGAGCATTTCGGGCACGGCGACGGTCGGCGCCATCAGCAGGCCTTCGCCATGGACGAAATCGACGGCGGACACCTGCGCATCCTTCAGGTACGCCAACGGCTCATGGCCGTGCGCCTTCGCCCACTCGTCGCTGGCCAGCAGCACGGCAGCCGCGCCATCGGTCAGCGGCGTGGAGTTGGCGGCGGTCAGCGTGCCGCGGCCCGAGGTCTTGTCGAAAGCCGGCTTCAGCGTGGCCAGCTTTTCCAGCGAGGTGTCCGGGCGCAGGATGTTGTCGCGCTCCAGCCCGCGGAACGGGGCGATCAGGTCGTCGAAGAAGCCACGCTCGTACGCTGCGGCCAGCTTCTTGTGCGAGGCGACGGCAAGCTCGTCCTGCGAGTCGCGCGAGATGCTCCACTCCTTCGCCATGTCCTCGCAGTGCTCGCCCATGCTCTTGCCGGTGCGCGGCTCGGCGACGCCGGGGAACTCGGGCTTGAGCTCGCCGAGCTTGAAGCCGCTGACCAGCGCCTTGATCTTGTCCTGCGTAGTCTTGGCGCGGTTGGCGGCCAGCAGGCGTGCGCGCAGCTTCTTGCCGTAGACGATCGGCACTTCGGAGGTGGTGTCGGAACCGCCGCCGATACCGGACTCGATCTGGCCCAGCGCGATCTTGTTGCCGATGTGGATGATGGTGTCGAGGCTGGTGCCGCAGGCGCGCTGCAGGGTGATGCCCGGCGTGAGCGGCGACAGGCCGGACGACAATGCGGCTTCGCGGCCCAGGTTCCAGTCCGACGAATGCTTGATCACCGCGCCCATCGCCACTTCGCCCAGCTGCTGGCCGTGCAGGCCGAAGCGCTCGACCAGCGCACCCAGCGTGCGCACCGACATGCCCAGGTTCCCCACATCCGCGTAGGCCGTGTTCTGGCGACAGAACGGAATGCGGACGCCGCCGAGGATGGCGACGGGACGGGGAGCGGGCATGGGGACCTCGGTGCGGATGGCGATGATGGGTGGGTGAAGATGCGCCTGCGTACGGCAGGCATAATGGGGGAGTGTAATGCGCCCCTCCACCGCCTCCAACCGCTGACATGACTCGATCCCCAACCGGCCCCGTCGTCATGGGCGTGATCGCCCTGGAGCTCGCCGCCGGCCATCCGCCGCGGCGCGCGGCGCTGGCGGCCGCCGAGGCCAGTGAACTGGCGGAGAAGCTGGGTCGCGACCTCGCCGCGCACGCCCCGCAGGTCCGTGACCTGGATCTCGTCCTGGCGGCGGCGCACTTCGACCCGGCCGAGGCGCTGCGACCCGGCTGGTCGCTGCACCAGCGCCTGCGCGAACTGCACCAGCGCGCACCGGGCCGCGGCGAGGGCGCACGCCTGATCGCCTTCGGGGCCGATGAAACCGGTGACATCCCGATGCCGCTGCAGGCCGACGACGGCCTGCGCGGCGGCCTGCTGCGCGTGGTGCCCTTCCTGCTAAGCGGCGATGACCCTACGGTCGATGCCGTGGGCGAACGGCTGGAAAGCGTGCTGCTGGAAACCGGCATGGCCCAGGCCGACACCGCGCTGCTCGCGCAGACCGCCTTCGGTGCGCAGATCGAGCACGCGCGCTACATGACCCTGCACGATCTGGCGGCGATGACCGCCATGCAGTACGAGCACGGCGGCCTGGGCGCACTGTGGCCGGTGATCGAAGCCGCCTTGATGGCGCCGACCGAAGAGCAGTGGCTGGACGCGCCGCCGGAGCCCTTGCTGCGCTATGCAAACGGCGAAGTGCACATCGCGCTGTTCGAGCCGCTGGCATGGCGCGCGCGCTATGCGCCGCATGAAGCCACCGACGAACGCCTGGAACGCGCCTACCAGCACTTCCAGGCCCGCCAGCAGCAGATCGCGGCCGTGCTGGAAGCGCACGGCATCCCGGTGACCTTCGCGCATTGCCCCGGCAAGACCGACGCACGGGAAACCCTGCAGTCGTAGCGTGCGCCATGCGCACGACCACGAGGAACCAGGCATCGTGCAGTCGTGCGCGCGGCGCACGCTACGCGCTGGGGGTTACTGGGTGACCTTGATGATCCCGCAGGCCACGCGGGCGCCGGCGTTGCCGGCCGGCTGGCTGGCGTAGTCGTCCGGGGCGGCGTGCACGATCAGGGCGCGGCCGGCGACATCGTTGACCGCGGCGCCGCCCAGGGTGACCCCTTCGATATGCGCATCGACCTTGGCCACGCCGTCGGCGTTGGCGGTGAGGTTGTTCATGTCGCCGGCATGGTGCGCGCCGCTGCCGGCCTTGCCATGGGCGGCATTGAACGGGTTGAAGTGCGGCCCGGCGCTGCTGGCGTCGGCGGCGCTGCAGTCGCCCTTTTCGTGAATGTGGAAGGCGTGCGTGCCGTTGGCGGGCAGGCCACCGACTTCACCGGTCAGGTGCAGCCCCTTGCCCATCGGCGTGAGGGTGACGCTGCCGCTGACCAGACTGCCCGAGGCCGACGCCAGCACGGCGACCGCCTGCTTGGCGGTGCTGGTGGTCGGCACGACCGGCGTGGCGGACGTCGGCGACGAGGAGGGCGAGGACGTGGTGCCGCAGGCAGTGAGGGCCAGGGTGGTGACGGTCGCGGCGGCCAGCAGGGCAATGCGCATGGGAAGCTCCGGGTGCAGGTCGTGGCCCGATACCGTAACCAGCGCTACCTTCATGTTCAATGAAAGTCGCGGCGCCTGCTCATCCGCGCTTGCGGCCCGGCCCCAGCTTGCGCGTCACCGTGTTGCGGCCCACGCCCAGCTTCGCCGCGGCTTCGGCGCGGCGGCCGTGGGTCAGTTCCAGCGCGACTTCCAGCAGGGTGCGGTCGAGCCGCTCGCGCGCTTCGGCATGCAGGGACTCGGCGCCTTCCAGCAAGCGCCGGCGGGCCCATTCGCCCAGCGCGTGGTCCCATTCGCCGCGTCCGCCGGCGATGGGCGCATGCGACAGCGCACCCTGCAGGTCGGTGGTGTTGATGACGTCGGCCGGCGCCAGCGCGGCCAGCCGCCAGCAGACGTTTTCCAGCTCGCGCACGTTGCCGGGCCAGTCGTGGGCCTGCAGCAGGTCCAGCGCCGGGTTGCTGAAACGCTTGGGCGCGATGTCCAGCTTGCGCGTGGCCATGGCGAGGAAGTTCTCGGCCAGCTGCGGCACGTCGGCGCGGCGTTCGCGCAGCGGCGGCAGCTGCAGGCGCACCACGTTCAACCGGTGCAGCAGGTCGGCGCGGAAGCGGCCTTCGGCGACCAGGCCATCGAGGTCCTGGTGGGTGGCGGCGATCACGCGCACGTCCACGCGGATCAGCTCGCGCCCGCCGACGCGGAAGAATTCGCCTTCGGCCAGCACGCGCAGCAGGCGCGTCTGCAGCGGCAACGGCATGTCGCCGATCTCATCAAGAAACAGCGTGCCGCCATCGGCCTGCTCGAAGCGGCCGATGTGGCGTTTCTGCGCGCCGGTGAACGCGCCCGCCTCGTGGCCGAACAGCTCGCTCTCCAGCAGTTCCGACGGGATGGCCGCCGTGTTCAACGCCACGAACGGTTTGCGCGAGCGCGGCGACTCGTGGTGCAGCGCGTGCGCCACCAGCTCCTTGCCGGTGCCGGTTTCGCCGGTGATCAGCACCGACAGCGGCGCCTGCGCCAGCCGGCCGATCGCACGGAACAGCGCGCGCATCGCGGGCGTGTCGCCGATCAGTTGCGGCGTGGGCGTGGCCGCCTCGCCCTCCGGCACCGCGTCCGCGGCTTCTTCCGCATCGGGCAAGGTGCGCGCGGCCAGGGCCACCGCGTCGTCCAGGTCGAACGGCTTGGACAGGAATTCGTGCGCGCCGCCGCGGAAGGCGCCGGCCGTGCTGGCGACATCGGTGTAGGCCGACATCACGATGACCGGCAATTGCGGATGCGTGGCCTTCAGCCGGTCCAGTAGCACCAGGCCGTCGTCGCCGGGCATGCGTACATCGGTGAACAGCAGGTCGGGCGCGCCGCGGGCGCCCAGCGCGCTGAGGGCGGCGGCGGCGCTGTCGAAGCCGTCCACCGCATAGCCGGCGTCACGCAGGGCGGTGGCCAGCACGAAGCGCACCGAGCGGTCGTCATCGACCACCCAGATGCGGCGTGCGTCGGCGGCGGTGGCCGCCAGGCGGTCAATGGACATGACGTTCCTCGTCGGTGTCGTGCGGCGATTGCGGCAGCAGGAGGGTGAAGACCGTGTGGCCGGGACGCGAGCGGTAGGTCAGCGACCCCCGGTGTTCGCGCGCCACCTGCTGCGACAGCGCCAGGCCCAGGCCGCTGCCTTCGGCGCGGCCGCTGACCAGCGGCAGGAACAGGTGCTCGGCGAGCGCTTCGGGCACGCCGCGGCCGTCGTCGACGATCTCCACCCGCAGCGCCATCGCGTGCAGGTGGTCGTGGATGCGCGACCCGTGTTCGACCCGGGTGCGCAGGATGATGTTGGCCGCACCCGCCTGCAGGGCGTTGCGGACCAGGTTCCAGACCGCCTGGGTCAGGCGGTCGGCGTCGCCGGACAGTTCCGGCAGGCTGGGGTCGTAGTCGCGCTGCAGGCGCACCGACCAGCCGCCCTCGTTTTCGGCCAGGCGCAGCACGCGTTCCAGCACGGTGTGGATGTTCAGCGCCGCGTGCGGCCGCTGCGGCGAGGGCGACAGCAGTTGTTCGAGCAGGGTGTTGAGGCGGTTGATCTCGGACTCGATCAGTTCGATCAGTTCGCGCTCGTCGTCGTTGTCGTTGCGGTGCGCGGCCCGACGGGCCAGCAGCTGGGCGGCGCCCTTCAGGCCCGCCAGCGGATTGCGCAGCTCATGCGCCAGTCCCTTCAGCGCCGCGCTCAAGGCATTGGGCAGCACGTGGGTGGGGTCCAGCGCGGGAAATTCGTCGACCGGGTGCGCTTCCAGCAACCAGCCGCCACCCTCCAGCCGCGACAGCCAGCCCTCGGCGAAGCACGGCGACTCGCCGGGTATGCCCAGCGCCATGCGGTGCAGCCGCAGGACGTCGCGGTCGGTGTTGTCCAGGAACCGCGCCATGGCGTCGCCTTCGATCTCCAGGGCCGCCAGCGGTTGCCCGATCAGGCGGCGGGTACTGACGCCCAGCCAACGGGCGAAGGCCGGGTTGACGCCACGGATCAGACCGCCCGCGTCCGCCCAGGCCACCGGCGTGCTCAGCGCGTCGGTGGTGGGCTCGAATTGCATGGGGGACGGGGCCGGGAACGACATTGCACCAGTTTAGTGCAAAGGCGTTCCCGGCAAGCCATCAGGCCTCGTAGGCCGATTCACCGTGCGAGGCGATGTCCAGGCCCTCGCGCTCGGCGTCTTCGGTCACGCGCAGGCCGAACACGACCTTGGCGATCAGGAAGCCGACCACCGACACCACGCCGATCCAGACGATGGTCAGGCCCACGCCCGTGGCCTGCTTGATGACCTGCGCCACCATGTCGAATTCTTCGCCACCGGTGCCACCCAGCGACGGCGCATGGAACACGCCGGTCAGGATCGCGCCGACGATGCCGCCGACCGCGTGCACGCCGAACACGTCGGCGGTGTCGTCGACCTTCAGCAGGCGCTTCAGGCCGGTGACGCCCCACACGCAGACCACGCCGGCGATGAAGCCGATGGCCACCGCACCGAACGGACCCACCAGGCCGGCGGCCGGGGTGATGCCGACCAGGCCGGCCACCGCACCCGAGGCCACGCCCAGCGCGGACGACTTGCCCTTGAAGATCTTCTCGGTCAGCGCCCAGGCGATGACCGCGGCGGCGGTGGCGACCAGCGTGTTGATGAAGGCCAGTGCGGCGCCCGCGTTGGCTTCCAGGTTGGAGCCGGCGTTGAAGCCGAACCAGCCCACCCACAGCAGCGAGGCACCCACGTAGGTCAGGGTCACGTTGTGCGGCTTCAGCGCGGTCTGGCCGTAGCCCAGGCGCTTGCCGACGAAGTACGCGCCGACCAGGCCGGCCACGCCCGCGTTGATGTGCACCACGGTGCCACCGGCGAAATCCAGCGCACCCAGCTCGAACAGGTAACCACCGGCGGCCCACACGATGTGCGCGATCGGCAGGTAGCCGAAGGTGAACCAGATCACCGAGAACAGGATCACCGCGGCGAACTTCATGCGCTCGGCGAACGCACCGACGATCAGCGCGCCGGTGATGCCGGCGAACGTCGACTGGAACGCGACGAACACGTATTCCGGCAGGCTGACGCCATCGGTGAACGTGGCCGCCAGCGTGTCGACGGTGACGCCCTTCAGGAACAGCTTGTCCAGGTTGCCGAGCCACGCGCCTTCGCCCGAGAACGCCAAGCTGTAGCCATAGACGATCCACAGCACCACCAGCAGCGAGAACACGGTGATCACCTGGACCAGCACCGACAGCACGTTCTTCGACCGCACCATGCCGCCGTAGAACAGCGCCAGGCCCGGCACCACCATCAACAACACCAGCAGCGTGGACGTCAGCATCCACGCCACGTCGCCCTTGTCCACCACCGGTTCGGCGGCGGCCTCTTCAGCCGGCGCCGCCTCGGGCGCGGGCGCTTCGGTCACCGTCTCGGTGACGGTTTCGGTCACCGTTTCGACCACGGGCGCGGCGTCGGCGGTCGCTTCAGCCGCGGGTGGCGCGGGGTCCTGCGCAACGGCGCTCGCCGCCACGCCCATCGTCATCAGGCCGCACAGCGCGGCCAGGCAGAGTACGTGTGCACGGGTCTTCCACCCGGACAACAGTCGAGTCTTCATGTGGGGCTCCGAGTGTTAGAGCGCGTCCGCGCCGACTTCGCCGGTGCGGATGCGGATGACCTGGTCGATGGTGGTGACGAAGATCTTGCCGTCGCCGATCTTGCCGGTGCCGGCGGCCTGCTGGATGGCCTCGATGACGGCCTCCAGTCGCTCGTCGGTGACGACGGTTTCGATCTTGATCTTGGGCAGGAAATCGACGACGTACTCGGCGCCGCGATACAGCTCGGTGTGGCCCTTCTGCCGGCCGAAGCCTTTGACTTCGGTCACGGTGATGCCGGACACGCCCGCTTGCGACAAGGACTCTCGGACCTCGTCGAGCTTGAACGGCCGGATGATGGCGGTGATCAGTTTCATGCGCATACCCCGATGGTGGATGGAACCGGCCGACCGGAGCCGGCCGGCGGTTTCAGGTCACCGGCGCGCGCAACCCCCTGGCTACGCGCACGTGATCGGTGTGGAGCGATGCATGAACCACAGCCGCGCCCGTCGCGATGGAGTGCGACGGGAACGGATGACGTGGGAGGGAGCAGCGGTTCATGGACCTCTCCTGTGTTTCCCCTGGTACAACGTTGCGGCGATCTCCGGAAATCGAAGACGAGTGGTGCCCCGGTTCCCCAACCGGTCGGACGCAACGCAGGGCGATGCGTCCAGTAAGGTGCGGCGATGGCGACGGGTGGGAGGGGAGATCCGTCGCCATCGCCGCGAGAACTCAGTGCGCGACCGCTGCGCCACGGAGGACCGTTACCCGGCCCTCCGCGTGCATCGCGATGTGCGCGTACGCCGGCATCAGTTGGCGTAGTACAGCTGGTATTCCAGCGGGTGCGTGGCCGCGCGGAACTTGGTCACTTCCTGCATCTTCAGCGCGATGTAGGCATCGATGAAGTCGTCGGTCATCACGCCGCCGGCTTTGAGGAAGTCGCGGTCCTTGTCCAGCGCTTCCAGCGCCTGGTCCAGGCTGGAGCAGACCTGCGGGATGTTCTTCTCTTCTTCCGGCGGCAGGTCGTACAGGTCCTTGTCGCTCGGCGCGCCCGGATCGATCTGGTTCTTGATGCCGTCCAGGCCGGCCATCATCAGCGCGGTGAAGGTCAGGTAGCCGGACTGCAGCGGATCGGGGAAGCGGATCTCGATGCGGCGCGCCTTCGGGTTGGCCACCCACGGAATGCGGCACGAGGCCGAGCGGTTGCGCGCCGAGTAGGCCAGCATCACCGGCGCCTCGAAGCCCGGCACCAGGCGCTTGTAGCTGTTGGTGCCCGAGTTGGCGAACGCGTTGATCGCCTTGGCGTGCTTGAAGATGCCGCCGATGTACCACAGCGCCATCTGCGACAGGCCACCATAGCCGTCGCCGGAGAACAGGTTCTGGCCGCCCTTGGCCAGCGACTGGTGCACGTGCATGCCGCTGCCGTTGTCGCCGACGATCGGCTTGGGCATGAAGGTCGCCGTCTTGCCGTTGCGGTGGGCGACGTTGCGCACCACGTACTTCATGCGCTGCAGCTCGTCGGCCTTCTGCACCAGCGTGTTGAACTTGGCGCCGATCTCGCACTGGCCGGCGGTGGCGACTTCGTGGTGGTGCACTTCGACTTCGATGCCGACCTGTTCCAGCGTCTTGCACATCTCGGCGCGCAGGTCGTGCAGCGAATCGGTCGGCGGCACCGGGAAGTAACCGCCCTTGATGCCCGGACGGTAACCGCTGTTGGCACCGTCGTAGCTCTTGCCGCTGTTCCAGGCGCCTTCCTCGGAATTGATCTTGAAGAAGGTGTTGCCCATGTCGTTGGCGAACTGCACCGAGTCGAAGATGAAGAACTCGGGCTCCGGGCCGAAGAACGCCACGTCGGCCACGCCGCTGGCCTTCAGGTGGGCCTCGGCGCGCTTGGCGATGCCGCGCGGATCGCGCGTGTAGCCCTGCATGGTGGCCGGGTCGAGGATGTCGCAGACCAGCACCAGGGTCGGATCGGCGTAGAACGGATCGAGATAGGCCGTGGTCGGGTCGGGCAGCAGCACCATGTCCGACTCGTTGATGCCCTTCCAGCCCGAGATCGACGAGCCATCGAACATCTTGCCGTCTTCGAACAGCGACGCATCGACGATGCTGACGGGGAAGGTGACGTGCTGTTCGACACCACGCATGTCGACGAAGCGCAGGTCGACGAACTCGACCTTGTGGTCCTTGATCAGCTTCTCAACGTTGTCCAGGGACATCTCGGAACCTCGGGTTGGATAAGTGTGTGACGGGGTAGAGCAATCGCCGTGCCAACCTTCGCTGGGCCGCAAGTCATTGATTTTCAAGCGATCCCGTCACGCGCCCCTCACGTAGACGCACCAAGATGGCGCGTTATTTCGATGTCTCGCACCATCACGGCGCATCCGGCTTTCCACTATCCTTGCCGCTCTCCGCCGCCCCTCCCGCGAGCCCCATGACCGACCTGCTCGCCGCGCTGCTGCTCGGCATCCTCGAAGGCCTGACCGAATTCCTGCCCATCTCCAGCACCGGCCACCTGCTGATCGCGCAGCACTGGCTGGGCGAGCGCTCGGACTTCTTCAACATCGTCATCCAGGCCGGCGCCATCCTCGCCACCACGCTGGTGTTCCGCCGCCGCATCTGGGAACTGACGACCGGCTGCTGGCGCGATGCCGAAGCCCGCGACTACGCGATGAAGCTGGCCGCCGCCTTCCTGGTCACCGCGCTGGTCGGCCTGCCGGTACGCCTGGCCGGCTGGGAGCTGCCGGAAACCGTCACCCCCATCGCGTGGGCGCTGATCCTCGGCGGCGTATGGATGCTTTTTGCCGAACATGTCGCCGAGAAGCGCGGCGATGTCGCCACGATCACTTGGAAGGTGGCCATCCTCGTCGGCCTGGCGCAGGTGGTGGCCGGGGTGTTCCCCGGCACCTCGCGCTCGGCGGCGGCCATCTTCATGGCGATGCTGGCCGGCACCAGCCGGCGCTCGTCGGCGGCGGAATTCGTGTTCCTGCTCGGCATCCCCACCATGTTCGCGGCCAGCGGCTACGCCTTCCTGGAACTGGTCAAGGACGACGCGCTGGGCAGCGAGAACTGGGGCGAAGTGGCACTGGCCTTCGCCGCCGCCACCGCCACCGGCTTCGTGGTGGTGAAGTGGCTGCTCGGCTTCATCAAGGCGCACCGCTTCACCGGCTTCGCGATCTACCGCATCGTGCTGGGTGCGTTGTTGCTGCTGCTGATGCCGGTGGGGAGCTGAGCCGCCCGCCGTCGGCCTGACGGCGCGCCTTCACCCCGTTCCAACCCGCCACGCGTTTGCATACCGCCACCCTGATGGAGAACGCCATGAAACGACTGCTGCTGCTCGCCCTGCCGCTGGCGCTGGCCGGCTGCCCCAAGCCGGCCGAACAGGCCGACGCGCCTGTGCCGGTGGCGACCGCCGCCCCGGAAGCGCCTGCAACCCCGTCCGCGGACGCCGCAACGCTGCTCCCGCAATACCACTGGCAGCTCATGGACGCGACCGACGCGCAGGGCAAGCGCATTGATGCGCTGTTCGCACGCGCCGACAAGCCGTTGCAGCTCGACTTCAAGGACGGCCGCCTGGGTGTGGCCAATACCTGCAACCGGATGGGCGGCACCTACACGCTGTCGGACACCAGCCTCACCATCGGCCGGCTGACGTCCACCATGATGGCCTGCACCGACAACGCATTGATGGCGCTGGACCAGGAAGCGGGCAAGCGGCTGGAAGGCACGCTGAAGGTCGCCGCCACCCAGGACGGCGTCGCCCAACTGACACTCACCACGGCGACCGGCGACACCCTCGTGTTCGCCGGCAACCCGACCGCCGAAACCCGCTACGGCGGCCCCGGCGAACGCGTGTTCCTGGAAGTCGCCGCCGAGACCACACCCTGCAGCCATCCGCTGATCCCCGACAAGCAGTGCCTGCAGGTGCGCGAGATCGCGTACGACGACAAGGGCCTGAAAGTCGGCACGCCCGGCGAGTTCCAGCCTTTCCACGACAGCATCGAGGGCTACACGCACGAGCCCGGCATCCGCAACGTGCTGCGCGTGGACCGCTACACGGTGAAGAACCCGCCCGCCGATGCATCGCCGCAGGCGTACGTGCTGGACATGGTGGTGGAGTCGGCGAACGAGACGCCGTAACGAACGGTCACGCGATGCGCGCCGGGGCACCGCGGCGCGCATCGGTGCAGCAGGCCAGCCGCTATAGTGGCGCGCCACCGGTTTCGACCCGCGATCGATGACCCTCCCCGCAAGGAACGCCACTCTTTTCTTCTGGATCGCCACCACCCTGCTGGCGGTCTTGTCGCTGCTGATGTGGTGGCCGGCGCTGACCACGCCGTTCTGGGGCGATGACTATGTGTTCCTGCATGCTGCGCACGCGACCAATGCGACCGGCGCGCCGTGGTGGTCGGATTTCTGGCCCTCGTCGCCACCGCGCTTCTGGCGGCCGTTGTCGCAGGAAGGCTACTGGCGCTGGATCGATGCCTCGCTCGGCGGCAGTGCCCATGGCGCGCACGCGATAAGCCTGCTGCTGCACGTACTTGCCACGCTCGGGGTCGCCCTGTTCGCCTTCCGCCTGGCGCGTGCCTGCCGCTGGTCGCATACTGGCCGCATCGCCGCGCTCGCCGGTGCGGTGTACGGCGGACTGACGATGCACCTGTTGCCCGTGCATTGGGCCGCGGCGGCGAACAACGCCCTGCTGACGTTGTTCACCACGCTGCTGCTGGCCGCCTGGGTCAGCGCGCGCGACGCTACGCCTCTGCTGCGCTTCGCGTTGCTGGCATCGCTGCCGGTGGTGCTGGCGCTGGCCTTGCTGAGCAAGGAATCCGCAGCGCTGACACCGGTACTGATGCTCGTGGTCGCCGCCTTCATCGCCGTGCGCCGGCTGGACCGTGGCGAGCTGGTCGCCTGGCTGGCCTGCGTCGCCGTTGTCGCGCTATGGCTGGTGCTGCGCGCGCGCTTCACCGCCAACACCGACGCCTCCTATGAATTGAGACTGGGCAGCAACGTGCTGCGAAACGCCGCCTCGTTCGGGGCGTGGCTGTTGAACGTGCCACGCGAGGCGATGCGCATGGCGGTGGCAGGTGAACGGATCCACGGCCTGGCCTGGATCGCCGCCACCGCACTGCCGATGCTGGCCGCGTGGGCGATCGCCGGCTGGCACGGCCGCACGCTGCTGACACGGTGGCAATGGCTGTGCATCGGTGCGTTCGCCCTGCTGGCGTACGCGCCCTACTTCCTGTTCGCCTGGAACAGCTATGAGTACTACGCGGCCATCGCCGTGATCCTGCCGGTGATCGTGCTGGTGCGCTGCGTCGCCACCGATCGCGTCGCGCTGCTGGTGGCCGCACTGGTCGCGGTGTCGTCATGGATCGCGGTGGAAGGCACGCGCCGACTCGACCATCCCGGCCTGATCGGCCGCGCGCAGTGGGCGGAAGCGACGTTGCAGGCACTGGAGCCGCAGCGGATCGCCACGCCACTGTATGTCAGCGTCGCGGACGAACAGCGTTTCTACGCCATCGGCCAGATGGGCCTGGCGTGGCGACTTGGCCTTCCGCCGGAGCAGATCCACGTGGCACGGGAGTGCCCGTCCTCGGGCCCCTGCCTGGTCATCGAGGCCGATGGACGCTGGCGCTGGCGGCACGCCGCGGAGTGATCCGCCGCCTGCGCATCATTCCTGCACCGCCGCCGGACGACGCTTCAGCACCACGCGCGTGCGCGGCCAGCGATCGTGCCAGCCGCGTGGATCGTCATCGTCGGCGAGCAGTACCGAGAAGGCCTCGAACGGCACCACGCGACTGACACTGCGCAGCAGCGCTTGGCCGAAGGTGATCCCGCGACCGGCCTCGTCGACCACGCGCGTGCTGGTCACCAGCTTGCCGATCGTGGTGCCCGTGGTGCCTTCCATCAGCGTGTAGTAGACGATGATCAGGGCGAAGGTGATCAGCTGTTCCTGCCACCACGCCAGGCGTTCGGCCCAGTCCAGCACCTCGTCGCCGCCGACGATGGCTGCGACCACCAACGTCAGGAAGAGGAGGCCAAGCACGATGACGCGGTCAATCATCCAGTGGACGAAGCGGCGCAGCTTCGTAGCCTGCGTCAACGCCACCGGCTCGCCCACCGGCTCGTCGATGACGCTGCGCGGGCTTTCGTACGGGTTGTCTCCCCCCATGGGGTTCAATCACGCAGTGCCGCGTTGAGCGTGTAGGTGCCGTGCACCAGCGCCTCGCCCAGCACATGCCCCTGCATCGCGCGCTCGACGTCGGCGGCGGTGAAGCGCGCCGGCAGGTCGAGCGTGGCCACGTCCAGCGCGAACAGGCGGAAGAAGTAGCGGTGCACGCGCAGGTCGTTGAACGGCGGATACGGGCCGTCGTAGCCGTAGTACTCGCCGCCCATCTGCGCGTCGCCGGCGAACCAGCCCGTGTAGCCGTTCAGTCCCTGCCGCGCGCCGGCCGGTCCGGCCGGCAGCTGCTTGCCCTTGGCGGTGACGCCGTCGCTGCAGCTGCCGGCGGCGATCTCGCGCACGTCGGGTGCGATGTCGGCCATCGCCCAGTGGATGAAGTGCGCACGCGGCTGTTCGACCGGGATCTGCAGGTCGTCACGGCCGACGGTCTCGGGCACGGTCGGCGCATCGGGATCGATGCACAGCAGGGCGAAGGACTTCGTCCCTTCCGGCACCTCATCCCACGCCAGGTGCGGGTTGCGGTTGGCGGCGAAGCCGTCGGGCTGGCCCATCGCGAATTCGGCCGGGATGGGCTTGGTGTTCTCGAAACTGTCGCTCCACAGACGCATGGGTCGCTCCTGCAAGAAGGGGGAGGAATCAGGTGGCCGGATAGCCCAGGCGCACCGCCACCGGGGTCAGCGCGGCGAACGGGCCGGCCAGTGCCTGCGCATAGTGGCGCCAGTGGCCTTCGGGGAAGCGGCGCGCGCCGGACGACGGCGGCACCGGCAACTGCACGCCCAGGGCTTCGCCGAGGGCGCCGGCCACGGCGCCGGCATCGTCCTTGATGGCGTCCATGCGGATCAGGCTGTGCGAATACAGGTCGTCCTCGTGCAGGATCGCGATCTGCTCGAACAGGCCAGCCAGCCACTCGGCACCCTCCTGCAGTCCATCCAGCGCCAACGGCGCCGGGCAGCCGAACGCCAGCCAGTCCAGGAACGCATCGCGCGGATCGCGTACGGCGATCAGCAGATGGCCCTGCGGCAGCTGCGGACGCAATGCCGTCAGGAAGGCGTTGTCCCACATCAGCAGCCAGTCGACCACACGCCCTTCGTTCACGCCGCGGGCGGGCAGCGCGTCGCGCCAGCCGCTGATGAACGCCTCGGCGGACATCTCGCCCGATCGCAATGCAGCGGCGGCGAAAAAGTTCTGGAAGCCGTCGTTCGGCGGCTGCGCAAGATAGCGGTCGCCGCGGAACTCGTCGGTGATGTAGCCGAGCACGCCGGCGAGCGATTCGACGACGGTGCCCGGCGCTCCCCACAGCAGGAAGGGACGCACGGCAGGACCCTCCGGCATCACCGCGCGCTCGGGCCAGGCGGACGGGGCATCCGTACGCGGCCAGAGCGGCAAACGCGACGGCGCTGCTTCCCGCGCCAGCGCGGCCCACGTATCGATCGCATCGGCGTAGCGGCCTGCGCGGTCGCGCACGAACGCCTGCCAGCTGCGCAGACCGCGCCGCTGGTCGGGATCCTCCGCCTTGTTCGCCAGCTCGCCGACCCGGGCGATGGCCGCCATCGGGTCGCGCCGCAGCAGGCCTTCGACGATGCGCTGTTCGCCGCTGGCGCGGCCCGGGTCCAGTTCCACGATCCGGCGCGCGACGGCTTCGGCGGCCTCGTCGTCGTCGGCGGCGTCCAGCACCGACATCTGCGCTTCCAGCGCCGGCACGTGCTGCGGCATCGCCGCCACCCAGCGCTCGACCACCGCGCGGGCTTCGGTGCTGCCGACGGCCTCGAACAGCAGGCGGGCCAGCCACAGGTCGTGCACGTCGGCGGCGGTGGCCAGCGCGGCGTCGAGCGTATTGCGGGCGTCGTCCTGCGCGTCCAGGCGGCGCCAGGCCTCGATGATCGCCAGCACGGTGTCGCGGTCGCGCGGCTGGCCGGCCAGGGCGATGCGCAGGGCGGCCAGCGCTTCCTCGTTCTGGCCGGCGGCCAGGCGCAGGTGGCCGATGTAGCGGTGCAGGGCCGGCGCGTTGTTGATCGCGACCAGCGGCACCAGCTCGTCGGCCGCATCGGCAGGACGGCCCTGCCGGCGGATCAGGTCGGCGATCAGGCTGCGCAGGTTGTCCGAGCCGGGCACCTTCTCGATCACGCCGCGGAACGCCTGCTCGGCGAACGCCCAGTGGCCCAGTGCCATGTGGATGAAGCCCAGCGCATAGCGCAGCTGCACGTCGTCCGGCGCCTGCTGCAGCGCGGCCGAGACGATCTTCAGCGCATCGTTGGCGTTGCCCCGGCGCAGCGTGACCATGCCGTCGATGGCCGCCAGCTGCGGATGGTCCGGCGCCACGCGCCCGGCCAGGCGGCTGAGCCGCTCGGCTTCGTCCAGGTCGCCGCGGCCGAGCGCCAGCTGGCCCTGGATCACGTACGCCGTGAACTGGTTGGGGTCCAGTACCGTCGCCTGGCTCAGCGCGGCCTGCGCGTCCTCGTTGCGGCGGCTGCCCACCAGCACGCCGGCGCGGGCCAGGTGCAGGTCGGCGTTGTCCGGCGCCAGCGCGATGGCGCGGTCGATGGTCGCCAGCGCGGCGTCGGGCTGGCCGGCCTGCATCTGCGACGTGGACAGCCAGCGCAGCGCATGCGGGTCGTCGGGGCGCTCGGCCACCAGGGCGTCGGCGGCGGTCAGGGCCTCGGCCACGGCGCCACGGCGCAGGGCGTCCAGAATCGGGTCGTACATTGCGGTTACCAGCGTTCGGTCAAACGCCGATTGTAGCGGGGCTTACCGGCTCAGGCGGCGCCGCCGGCCAGCCGCTCGGCCACCCAGCGCTCGGCGTAACCGTCGCCGGCGGCGTTCTCGATGAAGGCGCAGTGGCCGCCCCACGGCGCGATCTCCAGCGTGGCCTGAGCCGGCAAGACCCAGTCGCGGAACGTGTCGAAGGGAATGACCGGATCGTCCTCGGCCATCAGGATGTGCGCCGGCACGCTCAGACCGGCCAGCCGGTCGCCCGAGATCGCATAGCCGTCGAAGTACGCATCCAGCGTGCCGAACGCGGTATGCCGCTGCACCAGCCAGTCGGTCAGCGCGCGGATGTCCAGCGCCAGCACGGTGTCATCGAAGTCGTGCCGCTGCGGGAACAGGCGGCGCTTGCGCTCCAGCGAGCGGCGCCACTTGCGGGAGAAATACCAGTCGTAGAACGGCAGGCCGCTCTCGATGCGGTCCATGGTGATGGCCGGGTCCAGCAACGGGCAGACCGCCGCCACGTGCGCCAGCGCCAGCCCGGCCTGCGGCGCGCGCAGCGCCAGCCGCAGCGCGAAGTTGCCGCCCAGCGAATACCCCGCTACCCGCATCGGCGCCTCGCCGGCGAACCGCCGCGACACGTCCAGGGCGGCGTGCACCACTTCGTCCAGCCGGTTGGAGTGGAACAGGTCCTCGTTGAGGTGGTGGGTATCGCCGTGGTCGCGGAAATTCAGCCGGAACACGTCGAAGCCGCGCGTGAGCAACTGCGCCGCGGTCAGCCGCATGTAGTTGGAATCGGCACTGCCTTCCCAGCCGTGCAGCAGCATCACCAGCCCGCGCGCGTCGCGGCCGGGCACCTGGCTGTGGAAGCCCTGCAGGCGCACGCCATCGCCACCGTCCACGATGTGCTCCAGCGTCACCGCGCCGCTGCCCGCCAGCGCGCGCAAGGCGCGCCGGCGGCGCAGCGCGCTGGACCCCAGCACCGATTGCAGGTGGGGGTTGCGCAGCCAGCGGGGGGGTCGGAAATCGGCGGCAGTGATCATGGGGTCATCGCGGCAGCGTCGGCACGAGGGTGGCACCGGCGGGCCGAGTATTCCCTCCAATACGTCGCAAGGCCGTCATGCCGGCCGCTCACGCATCCGCCATCGCCTGCACGATGCGTTCGCGCGACAGGTCGGCGATGCGCCGGCGGCCTTCGACATCGGCCACGCGGATCGGTTCCAGGAAACAGATGTCGGCCGTGCGCGCCGGTTCGCCCAGCAGGCGCACGAAGTTGGCGAAGAAGCTCTCCTTCGGCCCGAACGCCACCACCGGCTGCGCGCTGCCCTTCGCGCCGTAGCGCAGCGCCACCGGCTGCACCGGCACGCCGGCCTCGACCGCGGCCAGGAAGATGCGCGCATGGAACGGCCCCACCGCATGGCCGTCGCGGGTGCGGCCCTCCGGGAACACGCCGACCGAGCGGCCCTCGCGCAGGCGCCGCATCATCGCCTGCAGCACGCCGCCCAGCGATTCCTGGCTGCCGCGCTGGTGGAAGATGGTCTGCCCCTGCGCCGCCAGCCAGCCCACCACCGGCCAGCCGCGGATCTCCTGCTTGGCCACGAAGCCCATCATGCGCTGGCTGTGCAGCGCCTCGATGTCGATCCAGCTCACGTGGTTGGCCACGAACATCGTGGCGCCCGGCAGCGGCGTGCCCACCCGGCGCAGGCGGAAGCCGAAGATGCGCATCAGCCCGCTGGACCACCAGCGCACCGCCACGTCGCCCACGCTTTCGTCGCCCACGCGGATCCACACCAGCAGCGGCGACAGGCACAGCAGGGTGATCGGCAGGAAGAGCAGCAGGTGGATGAGCAGCAACGGCACGCGGTACGCGTAGCGGAATACCCGCGCCACGCCGCTGCCGCCAGCAACATGAACAGGGGGCGGCGTCATGCCATCAAGATAACAGGAGTGAGGCGAGAGGAGTGAGGAGTGAGCGAAGGCAAAAGCTCTGGCTTCGCTCACGCCTCACTCCTCTCCGCTCCCCACTAGCTCCTGGGCACGACGGCCAGCGTCAGCCGCGACACGCAGACCAGCTTGCCGTCGTCGTTCTCGATGCGGATCTCCCACAGCTGCGTGCTGCGGCCCACGTGCAATGCGCGCGCCGTGCCGGTGACCACACCGCCGCGCATCGCGCGCACATGGTTGGCGTTGATCTCCAGGCCCACCACCATCTCCTTGGCGATGTCCACGCACAGGTTGCCGGCCACGCTGCCCAGCGTCTCGGCCAGCGCCACCGACGCGCCGCCGTGCAGGATCCCGTACGGCTGCACGGTGCGCGCATCCACCGGCATGGTGCCGCGCAGCCAGTCGTCGCCGGCTTCGGTCATGACGATGCCGAGGTGGGACACCAGCGTGTCGGCGGCGTGGGCGTTGATGGCGGCGAGATCGACGGGAGCGCGGAAGGCCATGGCGGTTCTCTGGGAGCGAGGAGTGAGTGGAGAGGAGTGAGGAGTGAGGAGGAGGGGTGCGAGCTTCGCTCACTCCTCACTCCTCTCCCCTCACTCCTGCCTTACAGAATCGGTACGAGCCCCGCGCCGAACGCCGTCAGCACGCGCGTGTACAGCCACTTCGGCCCGACGTTGACCTCGGGGAAGTCGCCGACCGCCACGTAGCAACGATGGAACGCGGGGTCCTTCGGGCCCACCGGCAGCGGGCAGTCGGGACCGGGCCGGAACTCGTAGCTGGTGGCGTAGCGCCACGGCCAGATGTCGAAGATCGGCAGCGCCTCGGACACCTTGCCCAGGCTGTAGTCCAGGCCGGAGAACACCGGCGGCTTGGCGCGCGGCGCGATCACCCAGGCGTTTTCCGGCGCCATGTCGCGGCGGATGCTGCCGGCCAGCGCCTGCGCGAACACCGGGTCCTCGATCACCACCGCCGCCTCGGTGTTGTAGTTCTCCGAGCGCGGGTCGAAGTTGTGCGTGCCGATCACCGCGATCCGGCCATCGATCACCATCGACTTCGCATGCAGGCCCATGCGCACGCCGGCGCGCTTCAGCGGCAGCGGTTCGGCCGCCGCGCCGCTGCTGAAGAACGACGGGCGCGATTCGGTACGTTGCAGGCGACGCGTGGTCTCGCCGCCACCGTCGCCGGAGGACCCGCCCGATGACGGCCCGATCGAGCCCGACGGACCGCGGATGCCGCCACTGCCGCCACGCCCGCCCTCCCCGGGCGACGCCAGCGGCGGCCCTTCCGGCATCAGCGCGGCGTAATCCACCGGTGCGTCTTCGGGGAACGGCTTGTACTCGTGGATGCGGAAGCCGAACTCGCGCAGGTAGCGGCGCTTGTACTTGAACGACATCGAATAGACGATCGGGTTGTCGGTCGCGGCCAGGCTGTTGGTCGACACGATCACCTGCGGCGGCGCTTCGCGCGTGCGCATGTCGCGGAACATCGCCTGCGCCTGCTTCGACATCACCAGGTACGGCGTCTGCAGCAGCACTTCGTCGCGGGCGCTGCGGATCAGCGCCTCCAGCTCCGGCGCCGCCGGCGCATCGTCTTCGCGCCGCTCGCGCCGGTGCTTCTGCGGCAGGTCGGCGATGTAGCGCACCGCGCCGAGCGCGAACGCCGGTTCGACGAAGCGCGTCCGCATCACCCCGGGATCGCTCGCCTCCACGCGCGCGGCCTGCACCCGCTCGGGCCGCAGGTAGCGCGGCACCGGCATCGCCGGCACGCCGTCGTCCAGCAGGGTGCGGCCGACATCATTCAGGCGCTCGGCCGGCACGCTGCGCCGCGCATCCCAGAACGCCTGGAAATTCACCGCCATCGCCGCCGCTTCCGGCCCGGCGACCAGCACGTCGCGGTCGCGGAAGTTGTACTCCGCGTCCCAGTCGAAATAGTCGTCCTGGTAGTTGCGCCCGCCGCTGATGCCGATGCGCTCGTCCACCAGCAGCAGCTTGGTGTGCATGCGCTGGTTGAAGCGGCGGAAGCAGCACAGCACGCTGCCCGCGTAGTCGAAGTAGTTCAGCTTGGCCTTGCCGAAGCTGGGGTTGTAGATGCGGATGGAAAAGTTGCGGTGCGATCCGGACAGCGCGGCCAGAATCTCCAGGTCGGCGATCGCCGACAGCTGGTCGATCAGCAGCCGCACCTTCACCCCGCGCCGCGCCGCCGCCAGCAGTTCGTCCAGCACCAGCCGCGCACTGTCGTCCTTGTCGAAGATGTAGGTCTGCAGGTCGATGCGCTGGCGCGCGCTGCGGATCAGGTTCAGGCGCGCCAGCAGCGCATCCGAGCCCTGGTCCAGGATCACCGCGTAGTGGCGCGGCGCCGTGGGCGTGGAGGTGGCCTCGGCCTGGCCGGCCAGGTCGTACAGCGGCGACGGCAGCGCACAGGCATCGGCCTGCGTGCACTCGACCACGGTGGAGCGGGCGGCGGCGGCGATGCCGGCCGCGCGCTCGCGCTGGCGGTCGGACAGGCTGGCGCAGGCCGTGCCCAGCAGCGCAAGGCAGAGCACCACGCAGCGCGCGGCCAGCTTGGGGAAATCGGGATTCACGGGGTCTTGGCGCTCCGGACGCGCGCACGCAGCACGAAGACCACGCGGTCGCTGACGGCCAGCATCCAGTCGTCCATGTCGTAGTCGCTGCGGCGCACCGCGCCGGTGGCCACCACGTCGCAGCCGATCGCCGGCAGCGAACACTCCGCCGGCGCCACCTGCAGGCTGCGCGGCCGGCTGATGCCCTTGATGCTCAGGTCGCCCTCCAGCGTGCCGCCGTCGTACAGCAGCATCGGGTCATAGGGTTTGGAGGTGAAGGTGACCACCGGATAGCGGTCGGCGTCGAAGAACTGCCCGCCGCGCGCCCACTCGCTGTAGCGCGGGTGCCCGTCGATCTCCACCTCGCGCGTGTACATGCGCAGGCGCACCTGCTGGCGGCCATCGGGCAGGTGTTCCACCGAGCCTTCGTAGCGCGGGAACACGCCATCCAGCACCTGGCCCCAGCGCGTGCGCAGCTCGAACCCCAGCCGCGTGTGCGCGGGATCGAAATCGTTGCGCCCGTCCGCCAGGGCCGGCGTCGCCAGCAGCGCGCCCACCCCCAGCACGGCAAGCCGCACCACGCCGGGGAGGAACGGCGTCATGGCCACCAGAAGGCGGAGAGCTGCGCCACTCCCGGCTCGATCGCCGCGTCCACCGGCAGCGTCAGCACCACCACGCCGGCCGGCGGCATGCCGCGGTACTCACTGGTCACGCCGGAATACATCAGCGCCGCCAGCTGCTCGAAGCCCGGGTTGTGCCCGACCATCAGCAGACGCTCGGCCTCGCGGTGCTGGTCGGCCAGGTCGGCCAGGGTGCCGGGCGTGGCTTCGTAGATGCGCTCTTCCAGCCGCTGCTCCACATAGCCCACAGCGCCCAGCACCGCCTCCAGGGTTTCGCGGGCACGGCGCGCGGGCGAGCACAGCACCCGGTCCGGCACCAGGCCCTTTTCCAGTAGCCAGCGCGCGGCGGCCTCGGCCTCGGCCAGGCCTTGCGGCGACAGGGGACGGTCCAGGTCCGACTGCCCCGGGGTGACGGGCTCGGCATGGGCATGGCGCAGCAGGATCAGTTCACGCATGGGACAACGACTCCTTAGGCCTCAGGCCTTCTTGATCCATTTCAGCAACGGCTCCCAGTCGGCCTGGTGCTCGCGCACCTGGGCCGAGCGGTAATCGAACAGGCTGCGGCCCAGGCCGGCCATCACCACGTAGGCCTGGGTGTCGCGCAGCTGGGTGATGACCGGGTAGGGCCAGGTCTTCAGCATCTCCACCGCCTGCTGCGAGGCGTTGGTCCACGGCTTGCTGCGATTGACCACCAGCCCCACCGGCAGCTTGCGCTTGTGCACGCGCGGCACCTTGGCCATGGTGTTGAGGAAGCCGACCGTGGCCTCGATGTCCAGCGCCGACGGCAGCACCGGCACCACCACCGCATCGGCGTGCTCCAGGAAGCTGTCCAGGTCGTCGGCCATCGCCCCGGCCGGGGCATCGATCACCACCCGCTCCGCATCTTCCGGCAGCCAGGCGCGCCAGGCGCGCTTGCCGCTGGCGTCGATCGGCAGCACCGCCGTGTCCAGTTCCGCCCGGCGCTCGGCCCAGCGGGTGGAGGAATGCTGGGGATCCACGTCCACCAGCACGGTGCGCTTGCCATCCAGTGCGAAGTACGCGGCCAGATTGGTCGCCAGGGTGGTCTTGCCCGCGCCGCCCTTGGAGCTGGCGACCAGAATCGTCTTCATGCGCGCACCTCGTTGCTGGAGAACCCGGAGGGTACACCGGGGGCGGTGAAGCGGAA
>NZ_JAKZBW010000024.1:0-70132 GCF_022539275.1 Pseudoxanthomonas sp. LH2527
GGCGTCCTCTACAATCCGAACATGCCTGCGTTCGCGTTTACCCGTCAACCCGATGCCCTGGCGTGGTTCGGGTCGGGCCACGGCGGACCGATCCTGGCGTCCGAGCATGCCCGGGTGAGCCAGGCCCTCACCAGCCGCTCCCCGCAGCCCTGGCTGTGGGTGTCGCCGCTGGGGGGCGACCCCGCCCATGGCGCCATACCGGCCACGCGCGGCGTGCGCCTGCTGGCCACCGCCACCTCCCACCGCCTGACCGGTCACGTGCAGTGCGGATTGCCGCTGCCGCTGCCCACCGAGGCCGTGGGGGCGATCGTGCTGCAGCACGTGCTGGATGCCGGCGACCCCCAGCCGCTGTTGCAGGAATGCGCGCGGGTGCTCGAACCCGGCGGACGCCTGTGGCTGTTCGTGCTGAATCCGTGGAGCCCGTATCGCCTGCGCTGGCGCGGCGCCGGGCTGGTGCCGCGCGGGCTTGGCCAGTGGCAGCTGCAGTTGGCGGCGGCCGGCCTAGTGGCCTCGCAGCACGTGCTGCACTACGGCCCGGTCTGGCGGGGCGTGCCCGACGCGCCCGGCCATGGACCGGCCCCTTTCCGCGCTGCGCGCCTGCTGGAGGCGGAGAAGCGCGTGGCCGGCCTGATTCCCCCTGCGCCCGTGGCGCGCGCGTGGCGCGCGGCGCCCGCCGCCTGACATCCGACCAAGAGGTTTCATGAAACACGTCAGCATCCACACCGACGGCTCCTGCCTGGGCAATCCCGGCCCGGGGGGCTGGGCCGCGCTCCTGCGCTATGGCGAGAAGGAGCGCGAAGTGGTCGGCGGCGAAGCGCAGACCACCAACAACCGCATGGAGTTGATGGCCGCCATCGCCGCGCTGGAGGTGCTGACCGAAGGTTGCGAGGTCACGCTCCACATCGATTCGCAGTATGTCCGCCAGGGCATCACCGAGTGGATGCCCGGCTGGGTGCGGCGCGGCTGGAAGACCGCCGGCGGCGACCCGGTCAAGAACCGCGATCTCTGGGAGCGCCTGCACGCGGCCACCGCCCGCCACAAGATCGACTGGAAGTGGGTGAAGGGCCACAACGGCGACCCCGACAACGAACGTGTGGACGTGCTGGCACGCAACGCCGCCGTGCGCTTCCGCCACGGGGCGGTGGCGTGACGGTGGCGATCCTGCCGGGCAAGGTCATCGCCGAGACACCGCGCCTGCAACTCCACGCGATGTCCGATCGCGATGACGCCGACGCTGCGCTGATGCTCGCGCTGCTCAACGATCCCGCCTTCATCCGCCATATCGCCGACCGCGGCGTACGCACGCTGGACCAGGCGCGCGACTACCTGCGCGACGGCGCCGTGCGCAGCTACGCGGAGCACGGCTTCGGCATGTACGCGATCCGGCGCAGGGACACCGGCGCCCTGATCGGCAACTGCGGCCTGATCCGCCGCGAGGGACTGGACGCTCCCGACCTGGGGTACGCATTGCTGCCCGGGCACGCCGGCCAGGGCTTCGCGCTCGAGGCGGCACGGGCGGTGATCGCCGATGCCGGCGGACGGCTCGCGCTCACCCGCCTGCGCGCCATCGTCAACCCGGACAACGTGGCCTCGATCGGCCTGTTGCAGAAACTGGGATTCGAATTCGACAGAATGGTCGTGCTGCCGCATGTCGCGCACCCGCTCGACCTGTTCCACCTGCACCTGCCCACGGAAGCCGCCGCCTGATGCGCCAGATCATCCTCGACACCGAAACCACCGGCCTGGAGTGGAAGAAGGGCAACCGCGTCGTCGAAATCGGTTGCGTGGAGCTGCTGGAACGCCGGCCGACCGGTCGGACCTACCACCAGTACATCAATCCGCAGCGCGAGTTCGAGCAGGGCGCGGCGGAGGTGACTGGACTCAGCCTGGAATTCCTCTCCGACAAGCCGCTGTTTGCGGCCATCGCCGACGAATTCCTGGCCTTCATCGACGGTGCCGAACTGGTGATCCACAACGCCGCCTTCGACGTCGGCTTCCTCGATTACGAACTGTCGCGGCTCGGCGAACAGTACGGCCGGCTGGCCGACCGCGTCACCGTGGAGGATTCGCTGCTGCTGGCACGGCAGCGCTTCCCCGGCCAGCGCAACTCGCTGGATGCGCTGTGCAAGCGCCTGGGCGTGGACAACACGCACCGTCAGCTGCACGGTGCGTTGCTGGACGCCCAACTGCTGTGCGAGGTCTACCTCAACTTGACCGCCGGCCAGCGCGAAATCGGCTTCGGCGGGGCCGAGGACGCGGCGCCCGGCGCGACGGCGGCGGCGACCCTGTCCTTCGATCCTGCGGTTGCAGGCGCGCGCCCGCGCGTCACCGCGTCCGCCGACGAACTGGCGGCGCATGAGGCGCGTCTGGCGACATTGCGGAAGAAGGCCGGCGGCCGCTGTCTGTGGGACCCACCGGCGCTGGAAGCTTCCTGATCGCGGCGGACGCGACGAAAAGCAGTCACGACACCGGACAAGGCGGATCACGCGGGGCAGAGCGGAAAGCCTTTACGACACGGATCAAAGCGGATCAAAGCTGATCAAGCGAAGTAGAGCTTGGGTGCCCTGTCTTATCTGCGTTGATCCGCTTTGATCCGTGTCTTCATTCCTTCCCGCAGTGTGGCGGGCGGGATGCCGCCCCGGCAGGGAGGCAGGTCAGTGGCAGCGCACCAGGATGGCGGTGACGTTGTCCGAGCCGCCGCCGTCCAGCGCCGCGGCGATCAGCGTGTCCACGCATTCCTGCGCACTGCAGTCGTCGTGCTTGAGCGTGGCGGCGATGCTGGGATCGTCCACCTCCTCGGTCAGGCCGTCGCTGCACAGCAGCAACTGCATGCCGGGACGCAGTTCCCCGGTCATCGTTTCCACGTTGAGGTGGTTGGGATCGGTGACGCCCAGTGCCTGGGTCACGACGTTGCGGTGCGGATGGGTGCGCGCCTGTTCGCTGGTCAGCGCGCCCTGCGCGATCAGCTCCTGCACGTAGCTGTGGTCCTGGCTCAGTTGCGCCAGCTGGCCTTCGCGCCAGAGATAGGCACGGCTGTCGCCGACCCAGGCCACCTCGAAGCGGTTGCCCTGGATGCGCGCGGCCACCACGGTGGTACCCATCGGCAGGGTGTCGTTGCGGCGACGCGACGTGCGGATGATTTCCTCGTCGGCGATGCGGATGGCCTGGGCCAGCGGCGTGCCATCGCGGATCTCGCGGACGATGGTCTCGCGCGCCAGCGCGCTGGCCACTTCGCCGCAGGCGTGGCCACCCATGCCGTCGGCCACCAGCCACAGGCCCAGCTCGCTGTCGCCGTAGTAGGTGTCTTCGTTCAGCTCGCGCCTGAGGCCGACGTGGGAGATGTGGCCGAATTCGATCATGGTGCCCTGTCTGTGCGGACGGCTTTTTCCTATCCGGTCATACGCAATGATCCGGTTGGACAGGACATCGGGCAAGGTCGGCGCCCCCTGAAGGGCCTGCCGGGGTTCATCGACGTGGAAGCGAGGTGATGCCGCGGACGGGCCAAAGCGTCGGCGCGCTTGTCCGGATGCGGTCCGCCACGTATCATTCACGCCCCCGGGGAAGCCCGGGGCCACCGGAGAGGTGGCAGAGTGGTTGAATGTACCTGACTCGAAATCAGGCATACGTTAATAGCGTATCGAGGGTTCGAATCCCTCCCTCTCCGCCAGTTTCAAGAAAGCCCCCGCAAGGGGGCTTTTGCGTTTGCGGCGGCGTGCCGTGAAGAAGTCCGCGGCGACGGCAGCGCTAGAATGACGCTCTTTCAGCGGAGCCTTCCATGTCCGAGATCCTCGTCCCCGTGTCCTTCGGTGAGCTGCTGGACAAGATCGCCATCCTGCAGATCAAGTCCGAGCGCATGAGCGATCCGGCCAAGCTGGCCCACGTGCGCGACGAACTGTCCGCGCTGGAGAAGACCTGGATGGCCCACCCGGTCGCCGGGCACGACATCGTCGAGCTGCGCGCCCAGCTGAAAGCCGTCAACGAGCGGCTGTGGGTCATCGAGGACGACGTCCGGCTGAAGGAGAAGGCGCAGGCGTTCGACGACGACTTCGTCCGCCTGGCCCGCAGCGTCTACATCGAGAACGACGAGCGCGCCCGCATCAAGAAGGCCATCAACCTGGCGCTGGGTTCCAGTTACGTGGAAGAGAAGTCCTACCAGGACTACCGGACCGCCGGCACGCCCTGACGCTCCACGATCAACCCGCCAGATCGCTCCGCCGCCGCTCGAACGCGGCGATGCCGTCTTCCACGGTGATCAGTTCCATCACGCCGTCGTGCTCGATCTTGGTGCCCCATTTCAGTTCGGCGGCCGGTTTGCCCTTGTAGCGGCGCGCGGCATCCTCGTAACGGTCCACGCAGTAGCGGACGCTCGAGTAGGGCCCGCTGCGCCGCGGGTTGCTGGCCGCGTGCAGGCCGAGCACGGCCGCGCCCATGGCATTGGCGATGTGCATGGGGCCGGAGTCGGGCGTCATCACCAGGTCGGCGCGCGCCAGCAGGGCCGGCAGTTGCTTCAGGGTGTCCTTGCCGACGAGGTCCAGCACCTGTGCCTGCATGGCGGCGATGATCGCGTCGGCCGTCTGCCGTTCCAGTTCGCTACGGCCGCCGCACAGCACCACGCGCCAGCCTTGGGCGGCGGCATGGTCGGCGACGGCGGCGTAGCGGTCGGCGAACCAGTTGCGGCGCACATGGCTGGAACAGGGCGAGATCACCAGCGTGCGCTTGCCGTCGGCAGGCCACTGCGCGGCGGCCCACGCGTGCGCGTCCGCAGGCACCGGCAGATCCCACACAACTTCGGTCTGTTTCAGTCCGAGCGGTTCGCAGAAGCTGCCCATCGCGTCCAGCACATGGATGCCGGGACGGTCTGGGATGCGCTCGTTGATCACCAGCCCATGCAGGTCCTTGGAGCGGCTGCGGTCGTAACCGATGCGGCGCCGCGCCGGGATGAAGGCCGACAGCAGGTTCGCGCGCAGCGCCACCTGCATCTGCAGCAGGGCATCGAAACGGCCGGGCAGTTCGCGGCGCAGCGCCCGCATGCCGGCCAGTCCGGTCTGCTTGTCGTAGGTGTGGAAGGTCACGCCTTCCAGCCCGTCGAGCAGCTTGAAGCCGCCCTTGTCGATCACCCAGTGCACTTGCAGTTGCGGCCAGTGCCGCTGCAGCGTGCGCACCAGCGGCACGACATGGGTCACGTCGCCGAGGGCGGACAGGCGCAGCAGGCACAGTGAGTGGGGAATCGTGGACAAGTGTTGTTAGACTCGCTGGATGGTCGGTTTTGACGCTTCGGAATCCCTGACGCCGTTCCGCGAAGGCAGCGGATACGGTGCGATTCTGTTCGACCGCAAACACCTGCGGCAAGCGGATCCTGACTGGTTCGACCCGGACAAGTGGGGCGAGCGGGCCCGGCCGGTCGAGAGCGGTGGCCGCGGCAGCGCCTGGTTCATCGAGGCGCCGTCCAGCCAGTGCGTGCTGCGCCATTACCGGCGTGGCGGGTTCGCCGCGCGCTTCAGCCAAGACCGCTACCTGTGGCACGGGCCGGACCGGACGCGCAGTTTCGCCGAGTTCCGGCTGACCCGCGCGCTGCTGGCGCGTGGACTGCCGGTGCCGCGTCCGGTGGCGGCCAGTTACGTGCGCGACGGCATGTTCTACCGCGCCGCGATCCTGCTGGAACGGCTGTTGGAGGTGCGCACGCTGGCCGACATCGCCGGCCAGGCGGAGGCGCAGGCGCCGTGGGAAAGCACCGGGCGACTGGTGGCGCGCTTCCATCGCGCCGGCCTGGACCATGCCGACCTCAATGCGCAGAACATCCTGTTCGATGCCAGCGGTCATGGCTGGCTGATCGACTTCGACCGTGGCCGGCTGCGCATCCCCGCCACCGCCTGGCGCGAACAGAACCTCGCGCGGTTGCGGCGTTCCCTGCTCAAGTTGCGCGGCAAGCGCAGCGTGGAGGCGGTCGGCCACGACTTCGCCCACCTGCGTCGCGCCTACGACCACGCCTGGTCGCGGGGCTACTGAGGTGGGCTGGACACTACGCTTCCTGGGCGTGGGCAATGCCGGTGCCGTCGAGCTCGGCTCGGCGATGGCGACGCTGGAGCGCGACGGTGCGCCATGGCTGACCATCGACTGCGGTGGCGAAGGGCTCACCGCCTACCAGGCCCGCTACGACGGCATGCCCGATGCCGTCTTCATCACCCACGTGCATCTCGATCACGTCGCCGGCATGGAACGGCTGTTCGTGGCGAGTTACTTCGATGCGACGCGACGCGGCCAGGTGCGCCTGTACGTGCCGGCGCCGCTGGTGCCGGTGCTGCACCAGCGCATCGCCAGCTATCCGAACGTGCTGGCCGAAGGGGGCGCTAACTTCTGGGATGCGTTCCAACTGATCCCGGTAGGCGACGCGTTCTGGCATGACGGGCAGCGGCTCGACGTGTTTCCCGTCCGCCATCACTGGCCTGACACCGCGTTCGGCCTGCGCCTGCGCGGCAGCGTGGTGTGGACCGGCGATACGCGGCCGATTCCCGAAATGCTGGCGCGCCATGCCGATGCCGGCGAGGTCATCGCCCACGACTGCGCCCTGCATGGCAACCCCTCGCACAGCGGCATCGATGACCTGGAACGCGAGTATCCGGCCGCGTTGCTGGCCCGCTGCGTGCTCTATCACTACGCCAGTGCGGCCGATGCCGAGGCCCTGCGCGCGCGCGGTCATCGCGTTGCGGCGGCGGGCGATGGGCTTGCGCTCGCCACGCCCTTGCCGACCGCGCTGCCATGAATGCCGCCGTGCCGCCGCGCGATCGGCTGGGGCGTCCGCTGCATGACCTGCGGCTGTCGGTCATCGATGCCTGCAACTTCCGCTGCGGCTACTGCATGCCCGCCGACCGCGTGCCCGAGGATTACGGCACCGACGCGTCGCAGCGGCTGTCGTTCGACGAGATCGACACCCTGGTGCGCGCCTTCGTGCGGCTGGGCATGCGCAAGCTGCGCCTGACCGGCGGCGAGCCGCTGCTGCGCAAGCGGCTGCCGGAACTGGTCCGTCGCCTGGCGGTCATTCCGGGACTGGACGACATCGCCCTGACCACCAACGGCATGCTGCTTGCGTCGCAGGCGCAGGCGCTGCACGACGCCGGCCTGCGCCGGATCACGGTGAGCCTGGATGCGCTGGATCCGGACATCTTCGCCGAGATGTCGGGGCGGCGAGGGCAGGTAGGCACCGTGCTCGCCGGCATCGACGCCGCGATGGCAGCCGGTTTCGCGCGCCTCAAGATCAATGCCGTGGTCCAGCGCGGACTCAACGAGGACCAGGTGCTGCCACTGGTCGAACGCTTCCGCGGCACGGGCCATGTGGTCCGCTTCATCGAATTCATGGACGTGGGCGACAGCAACGACTGGCGCCAGGACCGGATGGTGCCGTCGTCGGTGCTGCGCGACCGTATCGCCGCCCGCTGGCCGCTGCATCCGCTGCAGGCGGACTATCGGGGCGAGGTCGCGGAACGGTATGGGTTCGACGATGGCGGCGGCGAAGTCGGCTTCGTCAGTTCCGTCAGCACGCCGTTCTGCGGCGACTGCCATCGTGCGCGCGTCTCGGCGGATGGACGACTGTTCACCTGCCTGTTCGCCGGGGAGGGTGCCGATCTGCGCAGCGTGCTCGCGCATGGCGAGGATGCCCTGGTCGCCCACGTGGCGCAGCTGTGGGCGGCGCGCGGCGACCGCTACAGCGAACTGCGTGGCAGCCCGGAAGTGCGGGACCGCCGACGTGTCGAGATGTATCTTATCGGCGGTTGAATCGCCCAGGACCTTCATGCCCCGCAACGCCCTGACCCATCTCGATGCGAACGGCCGTCCCGCCATGGTCGACGTGTCCGGCAAGGCCGCGACCCCGCGCGAGGCGCTCGCCACCTGCCGCGTGCGCTTTCCCGCCGAGGTGGCGCGCGAACTGAAGCGCAACGGGCTGCGCAGTGCGAAGGGCGGCATCGTGGATACCGCCATCATCGCCGGCACCCTGGCGGTGAAGCGCACGCACGAACTGATCCCGTTCTGCCATCCGCTGCCGATCGACGGCTGCCGGCTGTCGGTGGACTGGGATGGCGATGCCACGCTGCGCATCGACTGCCACGTGCGCACCGTGCACCGCACCGGCGTGGAAATGGAGGCGCTGACCGGCGCCACGGTAGCCGCGCTCACGGTCTACGACATGTGCAAGGCGCTGTCGCACGCGATCGTGCTGGGGCCGGCCAAGCTGGTGGGCAAGCGCGGCGGCAAGCGCGACGTGGGGCAGGTGCGATGACGACGGTGACGCTGCTCTACTTCGCCAGCCTGCGCGAGCGTGCCGGCATCGCCAGCGAAACGATCTCGACGACGGCAGTGGATCTGGCCGGCCTCTACGACGAAGTGCAGGCGCGGCATGGTTTCACCTGGCCGCGCGAACACCTGCGCGTGGCGGTGGACGGCGAGTTCGCGCGCTGGGGCGACGCGGTGCGGGCGGGTAGCGAGATCGCCTTCATTCCCCCCGTGAGCGGAGGCTGAGCATGCCGGGCTTCCTGCTGTCCGATGAACCGTTGGATATCGCTTCGCTGCGTGCGCAGGTGCTCGATCCGCGCGCCGGCGGCTACGCCAGCTTCGAGGGCTGGGTACGCGACCATCACGGTGGCCGCGCCGTCGATGGGCTGGATTACGAGGCTTATGCGGTGTTGGCCGAACGCGAAGGCGGACGCATCCTCGCGGAGGCGAAGGCGCGCTTCGACGTGATCGAAGCCGGCTGCACGCATCGCGTGGGCACGCTGGCCATCGGTGACCTGGCGGTCTGGGTCGGCGTAAGCGCGGCGCATCGCGGCGCGGCCTTCGATGCCTGCCGCTACATCATCGATGAAGTGAAGCTGCGCGTGCCGATCTGGAAGCGCGAGCACTATCGCGAAGGCGATGCGGACTGGCTGCACCCGATGGCGGAGGATGCGGGACCATGAGCCGGACGTTGCCGTTCGCGCTGCTGCTGGCAGGACTGGTCTGCGCGCTGCCTCCCACGGTGCGCGCCGCCGAGCTGCTGGTCGGCAACAAGTCCGCCGATACGGTTTGGCGCCTGTCGCTGCGCGACGGGCGTCGGGTCGGTGAGTTCCGCACCGGCGAGGCACCGCACGAGATCGCGGTCGCACCGGATGGCCGGTCGGCGGTGGTGACCAACTATGGCGAGGCGAAATCCGGCAGCACGCTGTCGGTGCTGGACCTGGTCGGCGGCACGCCGACGCGTTCGATCGACCTGGGCCAGCACGGCGCGCCGCACGGCCTGCGCTTCCTGCCCGATGGCCGCCGCGTGCTGGTGACGACGGAAGCCTCGGCCAGCGTGCTGATCGTGGATGTCGGGACCGGGGAGATCGAACGCGAGATCGACGTTGGCGCCGGCACCGGCCACATGATCGCGGTATCGCCGGATGGCCAGGTCGCGTATCTGACCAAGATCCAGTCCGGCACGCTGAGCCGGATCGATCTGGAGACCGGCACGAAGACGGTGGAGCGCCCCGCCGGCAAGGGTGCCGAAGGCGTGGCGGTCCGTCCGGATGGCGCCGAAGTGTGGGTGACGAATCGCGAAGACGGCACCCTCACCGTGCACGATCCGCGCACGCTCGCGGTCAAGCGGCGGATGAGCAGCAAGGGGTTTCCGATCCGCGTGGTGTTCTCGGCCGACGGCGCGCTGGCCTTCGTCACCAATGCGCGCGCGGCAACGCTGGCCGTGTTCAACGCAAGGACCAAGGTGCCGGTCGCCACCGTGCCGCTGTCGCGCGATGACGTGACCTATCAGCCCACGATGCTGGGCGATGCGGCACTGCCGATCGGCGTGGCGGTCGCGGCCGACCGGCCGCGTGCCTACGTGGCCATCAGCGGCGGCGACCGTATCGCGGTGATCGACACGCAGCGCTGGCAGGTGATCGACTACTGGGTCACCGGTCGCGAACCGGATGCGCTGGGGATCGTCGCGGAGTAGTGGAGCCGCGCCCCGCGATGTTTCCGCCACGATGTCAGTGATGCCGTCGCAACGGCAGGGGACAGCGAATGACCAAAGCCCGAAAAGGCGGTAGCCCGCGCCCCGCGACATGTCCGACGCAATAGCAATGATGCCGTCGCAACGGCAGGAGTCAGCGAATAGCCAACCCCCGAAAAGGCGGTAGCCCCGCCGGCTGACCTCGGCGCCCGCATCAGTCGATACCGTTGCTGCCGCGCCCCGCGATGTTCCCGGTACGGTGGCAATGATGCCGTCGCAACGGCACGAATCAGTGAATAGCCAATGCTTGAAAAGGCGGTAGCCCGCGCTCTGCGACATGTCCGACGCAATGGCAATGATGCCGCCGCAATGGCAGGAGTCAGCGAATAGCCAACCCCCGAAAAGGCGGTAGCCCCGCCGGCTGACCTCGGCGCCCGCATCAGTCGATACCGTTGCTGCCGCGCCCCGCGATGTTCCCGCCACGATCGCAGTGATGCCGTCGCAACGGCATGAATCAGTGAATAGCCAATGCTTGAAAGGGCGGTAGCCAGCGCCCCGCAACATGTCCGACGCCATGGCAATGATGCCGTCGCAATGGCAGGAGTCAGCAGATAGGCAATCGCCCAAAAGGCGGTAGCCCCGCCGGCTGACCTCGGCGCCCGCATCAGTCGATACCGTTGCTGCCTTCCGGCCCTGGCGGGATTTTCAACCTAGCGTCGCGAGGGGCCGACGGGGCCACCATAGACACGAAACCGCGCCGGAGCGCGGTTCGTCGTCGTTCCGCCTAAGCAGAACGCGATGAAACTGGCGGAGAGAGGGGATTCACTCGGCGCTGCGCGCCTCGCCCTGCGGGCGGCTTCGCCGTGCAAACCGCTAAGCGGTTTGTCGAACCCGGGGGTTCTCACCCCCTCTCCACGTCCCGGCGAAACATCACGGACATGGAGCCATCGCTACGTCTTGAAACTGGCGGAGAGAGGGGGATTCGAACCCCCGAAGCGCGGTTTAGACGCTTACACACTTTCCAGGCGTGCTCCTTCAACCACTCGGACACCTCTCCGGGACCTGAATGCGGCCGGGGCTGCTTTCAGGGTCGTGGATTCTAGCCTTCGCAGGGGGGCGGCCACAAGCGAAGTCGACGGGCCCGCGCCGGGCGGAGGGACGACGGGCGGGGCGTGGCACAATGTCGGCATGTCCTACCTCGTCCTCGCCCGCAAGTGGCGTCCCAAGCGTTTTGCCGAGCTGGTGGGCCAGGAGCACGTGGTCCGCGCGCTGACCAATGCGCTGGACAGCGGCCGCGTGCACCATGCCTTCCTGTTCACCGGCACGCGTGGCGTGGGCAAGACCACGATCGCCCGCATCTTCGCCAAGTCGCTGAACTGCGAGAAGGGCACCAGCGCCGATCCCTGCGGCCAGTGCCCGGCGTGCCTGGACATCGATGCCGGCCGCTACATCGACCTGCTGGAGATCGACGCCGCGTCGAACACCGGCGTGGACGACGTGCGCGAGGTGATCGAGAACGCGCAGTACATGCCTTCGCGCGGCAAGTTCAAGGTCTACCTGATCGACGAAGTGCACATGCTGTCGAAGGCGGCGTTCAACGCGCTGCTGAAGACGCTGGAGGAGCCGCCGGAACACGTCAAGTTCCTGCTCGCCACCACCGACCCGCAGAAACTGCCGGTCACCGTGCTGTCGCGCTGCCTGCAGTTCAACCTCAAGCGGCTGGACGAGGAACAGATCCGCGGCCAGATGACCAAGATCCTCAGTGCCGAGGCGATCGAGGCCGATACCGCCGCCATCGTCCAACTCGCACGCGCGGCCGACGGCTCGCTGCGCGACGGCCTGTCGCTGCTTGACCAGGCCATCGCCTATGCCGGCGGCGCGCTGCGCGAGGACGGCGTGCGCACCATGCTGGGCACGGTCGACCGCACCCAGGTCAGCGCCATGCTGGCGGCGCTGGCACAGGGCGACGGCGAGGCGCTGCTGCAGGTGGTGGCGCGGCTGGCCGAGTTCTCGCCCGACTGGGCCGGCGTGCTCGACGCAGTGGCCGAAGCACTGCACCGCATCCAGGTGCGCCAGCTGGTGCCGTCGGCCGATGTGGACGCGGAAGGGGTCGATGTCGACGCCTTCGCCGGACAGCTGCGGCCGGAAGTGGTGCAGCTCTGGTACCAGATGGCGATCAACGGCCGCCGCGACCTGCACCTGGCACCCAGTGGGCGCGCCGGTTTCGAGATGAGCGTGCTGCGGATGCTGGCGTTCCGCCCGGCGCAGGCCGGCGAGATGCGTGGCGAGGCGCGTACATCGCCTGCTACCGCCGTGCCGGCATCGGCGCCGACGGCGGCGCCGTCCGCCGCCAGCACGCCCGTGCCGGTGCAGGCGAAGGTGGCGGCAGCGGAACCGGTGATGCCGCCGCAGCAGATGGCGCGCGAAGAACGTCCCGCCCCGTCGCGCGCCGCCGACGACGACGTGCCGCCCTGGCGTCCTGCCGAACCGGCGGCGGTGGCCGCCCCGGTTGCCGCGCCGGTGGCGTCGACCACGATGCCGGTCGACATCGGCATCACCGATGCCGAGACCTGGCTGCATTTCGCCGGCACCTGCGGGCTCAAGGGCGTGGGCAAGCAACTGGTCGACAACGTCGCCTTCGCCGGTTACGCGAACGGCACGCTGACGCTGGCGCTGGACAGCGGCTTCGACTACCTGCGCTCCGAGCGCACCCTGGGCGAACTCGGCGAGGCCATCGCCAGCCGCTACGGCGTGGCACCGCGGCTTGCCTTCGCCGCGACCACCTCCGACGCCGAGACGCTGAAGCAGCGCAGCCACCGGCAGCGCGACGAGCGCCAGAGCGAGGCCGAGGAAACCTTCATGAACCATCCGGACGTGCGGCAGCTGATGCAGCAGCATGGCGCCAGGCTCGTGCCGGACTCCATCCGACCTTACGAAGAGTGATCACGACATGCGTGGAAACATCGCCCAACTGATGCAGCAGGCGCAGAAGATGCAGGAGAACCTGCAGCGCGCCCAGGAAGAACTCGCCAAGCTGGAAGTCACCGGCAACGCCGGTGGCGGCATGGTCAGCGTGACCCTGACCGGCGCCAAGGAGTGCCGCAAGATCCGCATCGATCCTTCGCTGCTGTCCGATGCGGAGATGCTGGAGGACCTGATCGCGGCCGCGTTCAACGACGCGTCCAACAAGGTCGACGCGGAATCGAAGTCGCGCATGGGCGCGGCCACGGCCGGCATGCCGCTGCCGCCGGGCATGAAGATGCCGTTCTGATGCCGGCGGGAACCGGATGACGGCGGCGCGTCCGCCCACGGTTCCCGGACAACCATGTCCAGTCCGCTGCTCGAACAGCTCATCGAGGCGCTGCGCGTCCTGCCCGGTGTCGGCCAGAAGACCGCGCAACGCATGGCCTACCACCTGCTCGACCGCGAGCGGGACGGCGGCAAGCGCCTGGCCGCGGTGCTGGCCGAGGCGCTGGACCACATCGGCCACTGCGCGCAGTGCCGCGATTTCACCGAAAGCGAGATCTGCGCGCTGTGCGCCAGCGGCAGCCGTGACCGTCACCAGCTGTGCATCGTGGAGTCGCCGTCCGACCGCCTGGCGATCGAACAGGCCACCGGCTACCGCGGCGTGTACTTCGTCCTGCACGGACGGCTGTCGCCGCTGGACGGCATCGGCCCGCGCGAGCTGGGGCTCGAGGCGCTGTCGGCGCGGCTGGCGCAGGGCGAAGTGACCGAACTGATCATCGCCACCAACCCCACCGTCGAAGGCGAGGCCACCGCGCACTATCTGGCGCAGCTGGCGCGCCAGCAGGGCGTGCGCCCCAGCCGGCTGGCGCATGGCGTGCCGCTGGGCGGCGAACTGGAATACGTGGACCGCGGCACGCTGGCGCATGCCTTCGGTGGCCGCAGCGAAATGGCGTGAAGGCGAAGATCCGGCGCCGGGATGCGTGGCCGCATCCCGGCCATCCGCGGCCACGGCAGGCGCTATGCTCCCGAATCCCGAATCCCGAATCCCGCCACATGACCGACACCATCTTCGCCAAGATCATCCGCCGCGAGATCCCGGCCACCATCGTCTATGAAGACGACGAGGTCCTCGGCTTCAAGGACATCGCCCCGCAGGCGCCGGTGCACGTGCTCTTCATTCCCAAGAACGAGGCGATCCCCACGCTCGACGACGTGCGCCCGGAGCAGGCGCACCTGATCGGCAAGCTGGCGCTGGCCGCCGCGCATTACGCGCGCAGCGAAGGGTTCGAGCAGGACGGCTACCGCATCGTCATGAACTGCCGCGAGGATGCCGGGCAGACCGTGTTCCATATCCATCTGCACCTGCTGGCAGGTGCGCCGCTGGGTCGCTTCGGCACGCCGGGCTGACCGCACGGGAGGCGACCGGACAAGAAAAAAGCCGCTCATTGAGCGGCTTTTTTCTTTCACCACGGCGTGGACTTACCACCAGCCCCAGCGGCCCCAGCGCGGACCCCAGAAGGGGTCGTAGTACGGATAGGGGCGGACGACTTCGACCTCGCGCACTTCCGGCCACAGGTAGACCACGTCGGCCGCGACGCGCGGCAACTGGTAGTCGTACTCGCCGATGCGGGTGCTTTCGTAGCCCTCGATCTTGCCGACGAAGGTCACTTCGCGTCCTTCGGCGAACACCGCAGGGTCGTAGAAACCGGCGCGGCAGGCGATGAAGCGCCCGTCGGTGGCGTCCGGCGCCGTGGCCATCGGCCGGCCGGTCGCATTGAGCGGCCGCGACACGAGCTGGAAGCAGGTGGAATTCTGTCCCGGCGCCGTGCTGATGATGCGGCCACCCCAGCGCACCGGTGCGCCGACCTGCGGAGCGCCCACCGAGTCGCGCGGATTGACCTGGGTGAAGCTGCCCTGCAACGGCGCGGGCGCCGTGGCGCAGGCGGAAAGCAGCGCGGCGGCTGCGACGACGGTGGCGAAGCGAAGGTTCATGGCCAGTCTCCAGCGGGTTATGGGCGGTGCCGGCGCAGGTCTTCGATCAGTGCGCGGTGGTCTCCCTCATTCGGAGCGTAGCGCGCATCGGCGAAACGGCGGCTGAGCGAAGCCAGTGCCTGCGCGGCATGCGGACGTCCCGCGGAGACCCGGCGCGCCCAGTCGGTCGGGCTCTCGTGCGGCTCGCGGCCCAGACCGTGCCGGGCATAACGCGCACCGAGACGATGCCAGGCGCGCAGCAGCGGGTCGCGTTCCCGTTCGCCACGTGCCAGCAGCCAGCCCATCCAGACCAGCGCCGCCATGGCGAAGAGGCCGAACAATGCCGTCAGGGCGCCGCCACCGAGCTGCTTGGCGCCGAAACGCTCCAGCAGGCGCGACTGGCGCCGGGCGTCGAAACCCAGCACCAGGTCGTTCCAGCCACGGCGCAGCCAGTCGCCCACCTGGCCCAGGTTCTCGGCCCCGATCAGGCCGGCCATGGCGCCCACCGCGCCGCCGGCGCCCAGGCGATCTTCCAGCGTGTCGTAGATGTTTTCCGGTGCGACCGCCGCGGTCGGGTCCACGCGCACCCAGCCGCGTTGCGGCATCCACACTTCCGCCCACGCATGCGCATCCATGTTGCGCACCACCCAGTAGCGGCCAAGCGGGTTGTAGGTGCCGCCGGTATAGCCGGTGACCACGCGGGCGGGGACGCCCGCGGCGCGCATCAGGAACACGAAGGACGAGCTGAAGTGCTCGCAGAATCCCTGCTGCTGGTCGAAGAGGAACTCGTCGACCGTGTCGCGGCCTGGAAACGGCGTGTCCAGCGTGTAGGCGAAGTCGGCGCGTATCCATTGCAGGGCGCGCGTAACGATCGCCGCATCGTTGCCGCCGGCCTCGCGGCGCCATTGCGCGCCGAGCGCACGCGTGCGCGGATTGAAGCCCGCGGGCAACCGCAGGGCCTGGGCGCGTCGCCATGCCGGCAGGTCCGCTTCGAACTGGGTCGGGCGCGAGGACTGCAGGCGCCAGCGCGTCAGCGAGCTGAGCGGCGCGGGCGTCGCCATGCTGTAGTCGCGTGCCATCCACGCGCCGTCGGGTGTCGCGGTGGGCAGATCCAGCGCCACCAGGTCGCGACGGTCGCTGGGTTCCACGTCCATCTGGTAGTCCCAGCTCACCGCGGCGCGGGTCGTAGCGGCCGGCGGCATGGCGGGCGAAGACGCGCGGCGTGTCCAGGTACGGCCATCGAAATCCGTCAGCACCGGGCCGCGCCAGTACATCTGGCTGGTGGGCGGCGTGGCGCCGAAGAACTGAACGCGCAGCGCCGGCGACTCGTCGGCGATGAGGTCGAGATAACTGCCGGGCGACATGTCGTCGCTGAGGCCCGGCTTCGCCAGGGCCCGTTCGGGTACGCCCCACAGCGGTGACGGGAAGCGCGGGAACAGCCAGAACGCCGCCAGCACCAGCGGCACGCCGATGGCGACCAGCTTGCCGATCTCCCGCGCCTGCTGCAGCGGGCGCGCCACGCCCGCCAGCGATACCGCCTCGGCATCGGCGAGCCGATGCAGCGCAACCAGGGCACCCAGCACGCTGGCCAGGCCCAGCGCCATGCTCAGCGGGCCCTGGTCGAGCAGGAAGGCGGCGAAGGGCGCGAACAGGGCGAAGCCGAGCAGGCTGCGGTTGTCGCGCAGCGTGCGGGTCTCGGTCGGCTTGATCGCCAGCATGCCGGCGAGCAGCGCACAGCCGGTGTCGCGGCCGAACTGCATGCCGGTCACCGACATCACCGCCGCGACCAGCGCCAGCGCCATCAACGCGCGCAACAGGCCGGGCAGGGGGCGACGCCACGACGCCACCGCCAGCACCACGCCCGTGGCCCCGATGCCGAACGCCAGCATCGGTGGCAGCTGGATCAGCAGCGGCAGCAGGCAGGCGCCGGCCGCCGCCAGGGTCCAGCGGCGGCTGAGGCTGTCCAGCGTGGGGACGTCAGTGGGTTTCATGCGGAAGCAGCGCCAGGGCGCGCAGGCAGAGGTGGCGATGCGCAGGGCCGTTGGCCGGCCCCAGTGCGGGGTGGCCGGGCAGCCGCAGCCGGTAGCGGAGTCCTTCGCGTTCGGCGGATTCCACCCAGTGCGCCAGTCGCTGGATCCGGCGTTCGTGCGGCAGCGTCGGCAGCGCCTCCCAGTCCAGTTCCACGTCGCGACCGAGCGGTTGTTCGTAGTCGCGCACCAGCAACTGGTTGCGGCGTGCGGAGGGCTTCCAGGCGATGGCGCGGCGCGCATCGCCGGCGCGGTAGTTGCGCAACTGGTGGACGTCTTCGCCGGCAGGATCCAGGCGTGCCTTGGTGCCCGCGCTGTCGGCGTGCGGAAGCGGCGGACCCTGCACTTCGGTGGCCGGATAGACCAGCAGCGGCGCATCGGGCCAGACCCATGCCCAGGCCCGGGCGAGTCCGAGCGGCTGGGTGGTCGACAGCCGCACCCGGTCCAGGTCGTACCAGCCGCGCCGGTGGGTCGGCAGCGCCAGTTCGACCACGATCCCTTCGGCGGCAGGCAGCAGGATGAAGGCGTGCTCGTTGCCGGCGTCCACGCGCAGGCCATGGCGCACGCGCGCATCGCGCGAGGCGAGCGCGACATGCAGCCGCAGCGGCTCCCCGAGCGGCACCGGGTCTGCGGACAGCGCCTCCACGCGCAGGCCGGCCAGTTGCAGGTGCGCGAAGATCAGGCTGGCCATGGCCGTCGCACCCAGCAACAACGCGAGCAACAGCGCCGGATTGTTGTTGTAGTTCAGCGCCCCCAGCATCATGGCGGACACCAGCGCGGCGAAGAACAGGCCGAACCGCGTGGGCAGCACGTAGATGCGCCTGCGCTCGAGCGCGACCGGCAACGACTCCGGCCGGCGGGGGCGTCCCAGGCGTGCGAAGCGCCGGGCCAGGGTCGGCGCCATGCTCAATCCACCGGCACCGCGTGCAGGATGGCCTTGGCCAGTGCCGCGGCCGACGCCGCCTCCGCTTCCGGCACCAGCCGGTGCGCCGCGACCGCCGCGAACAGGGCCTGGACGTCATCGGGCAGCACATGGCTTCGTCCGAGCAGCAGCGCGTAGGCGCGTGCCGCACGCAGCAGGGCGATGCCCGCGCGCGGCGACAGGCCCACGCGCACCCCGGGGTGCTGGCGGCTGCGCGTCAGCAGCGCCTGCACGTAGTCGATCAGCGCATCGCTGGCATGCACGCCGTTCACCGCATCGCGCAGTGCGAGCACTTCCTCCCCGGACAGCAGCGGCATCGCCTGCGCGATCATCGTGCGGCGATCGCTGCCGGCCAGCAGCTGGCGTTCGGATTCGGCGCTGGGATAGCCGAGCGCCAAGCGCAAGAGGAAGCGGTCCAGCTGCGAATCCGGCAACGGATACGTGCCCGACAGGTCCACCGGATTCTGCGTGGCGATCACGAAGAACGGCTGCGGCAGCGCATGGGTGACGCCGTCCAGCGTCACCTGATGCTCGGCCATCGCTTCCAGCAGCGCGCTCTGCGTGCGCGGCGGCGCACGGTTGATCTCGTCGGCCAGCAGCACGTTGGTGAACACCGGGCCCGGATGGAAGGTGAAGGCGCGTGCCTGCGCGTCGTACACCGACACGCCCAGCACGTCGGCGGGCAGCAGGTCCGAGGTGAACTGCACGCGCTGGAACGTCAGCCCCAAGGTGGCCGCCAGCGCATGCGCCAGCGTCGTCTTGCCCAGGCCCGGCAGGTCTTCGATCAGCAGGTGGCCATCGGACAGCAGGGCCACGAAGGCGAGCCGCACCTCATGCGGTTTGCCGAGCACCAGCGAGTTCACCTGCGCCTGTGCGCGGGCGAGAGCGTCGGCCAAACCTTCGGATAGCATAGGGCGGGTGCTGGGGATAGCGGACATCGCGCTCTCGGTTTCCGATCGTGGGTTGAGGGCAGTGTAGCGAGATGGAAGAAGAACAACGCGCGCGACGATGGTTCCTGGCGGTGTGGGCAATCGTGACGGTCGTCAAGGTCGCGATCGCGGCACGCCTTCCACTGTTCGTGGACGAAGCCTTCTACTGGCAGGAGGGCCGGCATCTGGCGGCGGCCTATTCCGACCTGCCGGGACTGACCGCATGGCTGACGCGGCTGGGCACCGAACTGGGAGGACACCACGTGCTGGCCGTACGCGCGCCGTTCCTGCTGATGGCCGCACTGCTGCCATGGCTGGTCGCCCGCAGCGCCGCGCACTGGTTCGGACCGGCGATCGGCTGGCAGGCGGCGCTGCTGGTCGTGCTGATGCCGCTGTCGGGCACGCTGGGCCTGCTCGCCCTGCCGGATGTGCCGATGGCGCTGGCGACGGTGCTGTGCGCCGATGCCGGCGCGCGCCTGCTGCGCGAAGTCGATGCGATGTCGGCGACCGAGCTGGCGCTGGGCCTGATGCTGGGTGCGCTCAGCCACTACCGTTTCGTCGGCGTGATCGGCGTGGGCCTGCTCGCGTTGCTGTGGTTGCCCGAAGGCCGCAAGGTGCTGCGTGATGCCCGGGTGTGGGTCTCACTGGCAGTGGGCGTGCTGGCATGGGCGCCGTTGCTGGCCTGGAATCTCGAGTACGCCGACGCCGGTCTGCGCTTCCAGTTGCTGGACCGGCACCCGTGGGCGTTCCATGGCGACGGGTTCCGGTTCCTGCTTGTGCAGGCGGCGATGGCAACGCCGCTGCTGTTCTGGGCCATGCTCGTGGTGTGCAGGCGCGGTATCCGCGGCGACGCGCAGGCCGGCACTGCGTGGCGTTATTTCGCGCTGCTGGGCGCGGTCTCGACGCTGGGTTTCTTCGTGCTGGGCTTCTTTGCCGACAACGAACGGGTGAGCTTCCACTGGCCGTTGCCGGGCTACCTCGCCTTGCTCGTGGTGGTGCCGCTGTTGTTGCGGGAATGGTCGCCGGCGTGGCGTCGCGCCACCTGGGGCGTCGCCGCCATCGGCACGCTGCTGATGCTGGGCTATTACGTGGCGGTGTCATCGCCGGGACTGCGTGCGCAGATCGCCGGCAGCAAGTACTACCCGGAGAACTTCGCAGGATGGGATGCGTTGGCCGAGGAGGTGCAGGCGATGCGCGCGACGCTGCCGGCAGGAACCGTGCTGCTGGCGGACAACTTCAAGACCGGTGCGGAGTTGGGCTTCGCCCTGGGCGACGCGGAGATCGCCGTGCTCGACCATCCGCTCAACCACAAGCATGGACGCGCACCGCAGCTGCAGCTCTGGGGCCTGCAGCACGACGGTTCGCGCGATACGCCGTTGCTGCTCGTCGTCGGCGCAACCGACGTGAAGTTCAGTGCGCTGCTCGCTCACTATCAGCAACTGTGCCGGGTGGTGGGTCCGCTGCCGCCCGCGCGCGTGGTGAACATCGACCATGGCGCGCGCCGGTTCCTGCTGTTCGCGCTACCGGCTGAGCGGGGGCAGGGCGATTGCATCACGCCGGTCGTCGCCAACATCGACGTGCCGCAGGCGGGCGCCCGGGTGGAGCGCCGTTTCAACGTCGGGGGCTGGGCGGTGAAGGACGGGGTGGGTGTGTCGAAAGTGGAGGTGCTGCTCGATGGCCGCGTCGTCGCCGAGGCCACCTACGGCGGCGCGAACGAATGGCTGCGCAGCTTCCTCAAGGACGCGTCGCGCGATCCGCGCATGCCGAACGTGCAGTTCACGGCGCAGGTCGATGCCGGCGACGTGCCGGCGGGCCGTCACTGGCTGGGATTGCGGGTGACCGGCGGCGACGGCAGTGTCGAAACCTGGGCGGAGCAGCCGGTCGACATCCAGTGAGGCAGGCCGATCAGGGCAGGTCGAAGCCCGCTTCGCGCAGCATGCGGGCGACCGCGATCAGCGGCAGGCCTACCAGTGCCGTCGGGTCGGAGGATTCGATGGCGTCGAACAGGGCGATGCCCAGGCCTTCCGACTTGAAGCTGCCGGCGCAGTCGAACGGCTGCTCGGCATCCACGTAGCGCTCGATTTCGGCGGGCGTGAGCGTGCGGAAGTGGACCGTGGTGACATCCTGGGCCTGCAGGACCTGCTCCTCGCGGACCAGGCACACCGCGGTGTGGAAGCGGACCTGCCGGCCGGACATGGCGGTCAGCTGGGCGATGGCGGCTTCCCGCTGGCCGGGCTTGCCCAGGGCGTGTCCATCCAGCTCGGCCGCCTGATCGGCGCCGATGACCCAACTGCCGGGGTGCTGGCGGCCGATGGCCTCGGCCTTGGCAAGGGCCAGGCGGACCGCCATGGCGGGCACGGACTCGGCCTCCAGCGGGCTCTCGTCCACCTCCGGACGCGCGATATGGAACGGCACGCGCAGCCGCTCGAGCAGTTCGCGGCGGTAGCGGGAGGTGGAGGCGAGCATGAGCGGCATGGGGTGGAGCACCGGCAGGGGACGGGGCGGGGGAGTCTGACCGGCCCCGGGTCGGGCGGCAAGCCATCGTGATACGTGGGGGTGGTTTGACAGTTCGGGGTTTGATCCTTAACATTCAGCGGCTTATGTCCGCGAATACGCCCGAGATGTTGGATGCTTGGCGCATGGTCGCGGCCCGGCGCAGCTTTGAAGGTCGCCTGCCGTTGTCCTCGTTGACGCGCCTGCAGGGTCTTCTTGTCGATACCGAAGGCGAGGTGCGTTACGCGATCGAATTCGATCGCGACGCCCTGCAGGTGCCTTACATCGGGTTGCGGATCGAGGCGGAGTTGCCGCTGGTATGCCAGCGCAGCCTGCGGCGGTTCGTCCTGCCGGTGACGGTGGAGCAGCGGCTCGGGCTGGTGCGCAGCGAGGATGAGGAGTCCGCGCTGCCGCCCGGCTACGAAGCCCTGCTGGTGCCGGAGGATGGCATGCTGCGCGCCGCCGACCTGGTGGAGGACGAACTGGTCCTCGCCGTGCCGGTGGTGCCGGTGGATCCCGCGTCCGAGGCCGTCGAGCGCGAATGGGTCGCGGACGAAGAAGAGGTGGCGAAGACCAGTCCGTTCGCGGCGCTGGCCTCGCTGAAGAAGAACTAGCCGCTACCGCGGTCTGGCAACACGAACCGCAAGGTTCACCAACAGATACAAGAGCTGGAGCAATCCCATGGCTGTGCAGAAATCCCGCGTCACCCCGTCCCGTCGTGGCCAGCGTCGTTCGCACGACGCGCTGACCGCCAAGCAGCTGTCGACCGACCCGACCACGGGCGAGATCCACCTGCGCCATCACGTGACCGCCGACGGTTACTACCGTGGCAAGAAGGTCATCGCCACCAAGACGACGGCCGTCGAGGAAGATTGATCCGTGCGGCGCGCCCTCCCGCAGGGCGCGCTTCCCGCATGATCAATGACAATCAGGGCCCTTCGTTGGGCCGGCAATGGGAGCATGCATGAGCGAGCCGGGTAACAAGGGGCGCATTTATGCGCGCATCGCCGGTACGGGCAGCTATCTGCCCGAAAAGGTGCTGACCAACGAAGACCTGTCGAAGCTGGTCGATACCAGCGACGAATGGATCCAGTCCCGCACCGGCATCCGTGAGCGCCACATCGCCGCCGAGGGTGAAACCGCCGGCGATCTGGGCTACCAGGCCGCGCTCCGCGCACTCGAGGCCGCCGGCGTCGATGCCTCCGAGATCGACCTCATCGTGGTGGGTACCACCACGCCCGACCTCATTTTCCCGTCCACCGCCTGCCTGATCCAGGCGCGCCTGGGCGCGGCCGGCTGCGCCGCGATGGACGTCAATGCCGCCTGCTCGGGCTTCATCTATGCGTTGAGCGTGGCGGAGAAGTTCATCCGCTGCGGCGATGCCAGGACCGCGCTGGTCATCGGCACCGAAACCCTCAGCCGGATCGTCGACTGGACCGAGCGCACCACCTGCGTGCTGTTCGGCGACGGCGCCGGTGCGGCCGTGCTCAAGGCCGACAGCGAGACCGGCATCCTCAGCACCCATCTGCATGCCGACGGCAGCAAGAAGGAACTGCTGTGGAATCCCGTCGGCGTGTCCAAGGGGTTCAACCCGGACGAGCCGAACAACGGCATCCGCATCCACATGAAGGGCAACGACGTCTTCAAGTACGCCGTGAAGGCCCTCGACAGCGTGGTCGACGAGACGCTCGACGCCAACGGCCTGGACAAGCACGACCTGGACTGGCTGATTCCCCACCAGGCCAACCTGCGCATCATCGAAGCCACCGCGAAGCGGCTGGACATGTCGATGGACCAGGTCATCGTGACCGTCGACAAGCATGGCAACACGTCGTCCGGCTCGGTGCCGCTGGCGCTGGATACCGCCGTGCGCTCCGGTCGCGTGGAGCGTGGCCAGCTGCTGCTGCTGGAAGCCTTCGGCGGCGGCTTCACCTGGGGCTCGGTGCTGCTGCGCTACTGAGTGCCGCGTGGCGGAACCGACGGAAGGCGATGCTGCGAAGCATCGCTTTCTTCGTTTCAGGCCTCGTGCTTCGATACCGCGAGAATCCACGTGCATGTGACGGCGACATCGCGTTGCAGGGCATACGCCCCGGTACAGACAATCCGGCGCGTTCGCCCGTATCATCGCCGCCTGATTTCAGGCAGGGTGTCCGAGTGACTTCCACGCAACTCGCTTTCGTTTTTCCGGGCCAGGGGTCGCAGTCCGTCGGCATGCTGGCCGAACTGTCCGAACTGCATCCGATCGTGCGCGAGACGTTCGCCGAAGCATCGGAAGGCGCCGGCGTCGACCTCTGGGCGTTGTCGCAGGGCGGCCCCGAGGAGATGCTCAACCGCACCGAATACACGCAGCCCGCGTTGCTCGCGGCCGGCATCGCCACCTGGCGTGCATGGCAGCAGCAGGGCGGCGCGCAGCCTTCGCAGCTGGCCGGCCACAGTCTCGGCGAGTACACCGCGCTGGTCGCCGCAGGCGCGCTGTCGCTGAAGGATGGCGCCCACCTCGTGCGCCTGCGCGGGCAGCTGATGCAGGACGCCGCGCCTGCGGGTGTCGGCGCGATGGCGGCCGTGCTGGGTGCCGAGGATGCGATGGTGGCGGAGGTCTGCACGCAGGCATCCGACAGCAAGGTCGTCGTGCCCGCCAACTACAACTCGCCGGGCCAGATCGTGATCGGCGGCGACGCCGACGCGGTCGATCGCGCGATTGCGATGCTCACCGAACGCGGCATCCGCAAGGTGGTGAAACTGGCGGTCAGCGTGCCGTCGCACACGCCGCTGATGCGCGAAGCCGCCAACCGGTTGGCGGAGGTCATGGCCGGTCTGTCATGGCATGCACCGTCGCTGCCGGTCGTGCAGAACGTCGACGCCCAGGTGCACGACGGCGTGGATGCGATCCGCGACGCGCTGGTGCGCCAGCTGTACCTGCCCGTGCGCTGGACCGATTGCGTGCAGGTGCTGGCATCGAACGGCGCCACGCGCATCGCCGAATGCGGCCCCGGCAAGGTGTTGGCCGGTCTGGTGAAGCGCATCGACAAGGGCCTGGATGTGCGCGCCATCGGTGGCGTGGGCGATTTCCAGGGTGCACTCGCGGACTGGCAGGCCTGACGCACGCTGCGTCCGTTCGCTTATCCTGATCCGCTGCATGCCGAACCGTTCCGAGGACATCATCATGAGCAAGCCCCTGCAGGGTGAAATCGCGCTGGTCACCGGCGCCAGCCGCGGCATTGGCGCCGCCATCGCCGATGAGCTGGCCGCCCAGGGCGCGACGGTGATCGGTACCGCGACCAGCGCTTCCGGTGCACAGGCCATCGGCGAGCGGCTGGCCGCCGCGGGCGGCCACGGCCGCGAACTGAATGTCACCGATTCGGCCGCGGTCGATGCGCTGATCGATGGCATCGCCAAGGAATTCGGCGCCATCTCGATCCTGGTCAACAATGCCGGCATCACCCGCGACAACCTGCTGATGCGGATGAAGGACGAGGACTGGCAGGCCATCCTCGACACCAACCTCACCAGCGTCTACCGCACGTCCAAGGCGGTCATGCGCGGCATGATGAAGGCGCGCAAGGGCCGCATCATCAACATCGCCTCGGTGATCGGCGTCACCGGCAATGCGGGGCAGGCCAACTACGCCGCCGCCAAGGCCGGCATCATCGCGTTCTCCAAGTCGCTGGCGAAGGAAATCGGCAGCCGGGGCGTGACCGTCAACGTGGTCGCCCCGGGCTTCATCGCCACCGACATGACCAAGGACCTGCCCGAAGAGACCAAGAAGGCGCTCGGCGAACAGATCGCGCTGGGCCGCCTGGGCGAGCCGGCCGATATCGCGAACGCGGTGGCCTTCCTCGCCGGCCCCGCTGCCGGCTACATCACCGGCGAAACCCTGCACGTCAACGGCGGCATGTACATGCCCTAAAGAATTAGCTGTAAGTGGTTGATTCGGTGGCGTTTGGCGATACCTGCCCGCCGTCGCCGGTTTCCACTACACTATCCCCGGTTTGCCTTCGCCCCGCGTCGGCAGAATCCAACAAGTCACCCATCTCCGTCTGGAGCGAATCCATGAGCAGCATCGAAGAACGCGTCAAGAAAATCGTCGTCGAACAACTCGGCGTGAAAGAAGAAGAAGTCACCACCAGCGCATCGTTCGTCGATGACCTGGGCGCCGACTCGCTGGACACCGTTGAACTGGTGATGGCGCTGGAAGAAGAGTTCGAATGCGAAATTCCGGACGAGGAAGCCGAGAAGATCACTTCGGTGCAGCAGGCCATCGACTACGTCAAGGCGCACGTCAAGGCGTAACGGCGGCAGTTGCAGCAAACCGTGTCGGGGCCGCGCATGCGGCCCCGCGCGTATCCGGCCCGCCTGCGCCCGCGCACCGCGGGCAGGGCCGCCAAGATCCACGAGGAATCCGATATGAGCCAGCGTCGTCGCGTCGTCATCACCGGCATGGGCCTGGTGTCCCCCCTGGGCAATGACATGGCCAGCAGCTGGGACGGCATCGTCAACGGTCGGTCGGGCCTGGGTCCGATCACCACCTTCGATACCGAGGGCTACAGCACCAAGATCGCGGGCGAGATCCGCGGTTTCGATCCCACCGCCTTCGTACCGCCGAAGGACGTGAAGAAGATGGATTCGTTCATCCACTACGGCTTGGCCGCGTCGCTGATGGCGATGGACGACGCCGGGCTGGAAGTGACCGAAGCCAATGCCGAGCGCATCGGCGCCATCATCGGCGCAGGCATCGGCGGCATCCTCGGCATCGAGGAGACCGCGGTGAAGCTGCACGAAGGCGGTCCGCGCAAGATTTCCCCGTTCTACATCCCCAGCACCATCATCAACATGCTGCCGGGCCACCTGAGCATCATGAAGGGCCTGAAAGGCCCCGGCTATTCGGCGGTGTCGGCCTGCGCCACCTCGAACCACTCGATCGGCATCGCCATGCGCAGCATCCAGTACGGCGACGCCGACGTGATGGTCGCCGGTGGCGCCGAGCGCGGGTCGTCGCCGACGTCGGTGGGCGGCTTCTGCGCGATGAAAGCCATGTCCACCCGCAACGACGATCCGGCGCGCGCCTCGCGTCCCTGGGACAAGGACCGCGACGGTTTCGTGCTGGGCGACGGTGCCGGCATCCTGGTGCTGGAAGAGTACGAGCACGCCAAGGCGCGTGGCGCGCGCATCTACTGCGAACTGGCCGGCTTCGGCGCATCGCAGGACGCATACCACATGACCGCGCCCAGCGAGAACGGCGAAGGCCCGTCGCGCTGCATGCTGTCCGCGCTGAAGGACGCCGGTCTGAATGCGGACCAGGTGGAATACCTCAACGCGCACGGCACCTCCACGCCGCTGGGCGACCTGGCCGAAACGCTGGCGATGAAGCGCGCGCTCGGCGACCACGCATACAAGATCATGGTCAGCTCTACCAAGTCGATGACCGGCCACCTGCTGGGTGCGGCGGGCGGCGCGGAGGCGATCTTCTCCGTGCTGGCCATCCATCACGGCATCATTCCGCCGACCATCAACCTGGACGAACCGGGCGAAGGCTGCGATCTGGACTACGTGCCGCACACGGCGCGCGAGAAGAAGATCGATGTGGCCGTCTCCAACGGCTTCGGCTTCGGTGGCACCAACGGCACGCTGGTGTTCAAGCGGATCTGACGATGCATCCTTCTCCTTCGGGAGAAGGTGGCGCGTAGCGCCGGATGAGGATGCGGCGGAATCATCGGCCCCTGAACCATTGCATCTTCTCCGCACTCTCACCCCACCCCCTCTCCCGGTGGGAGAGGGGCCAGGAACACCATGATCGAAACCCGCGCGCTTCCTCCCGATACCGACCTGCTGGCCCTGCATCGGCAGGATCCGCAGCGCTATCCGGTGCTGCATCGGTGGCACCGACGGCACGCGGGTGTTCAAGCGGATCTGACGATGCATCCTTCTCCCTTCGGGAGAAGGTGGCGCGTAGCGCCGGATGAGGGTGCGGCGGAATCATCGGTCCCTGAACCATTGCATCTTCTCCGCACCCTCACCCCAACCCCTCTCCCGGCGGGAGAGGGGCCAGGAACACCATGATCGAAACCCGCGCGCTTCCTCCCGATACCGACCTGCTGGCCCTGCACCGGCAGGATCCGCAGCGCTATCCGGTGCTGCTGGAATCGGTCGCGTCGGGGACCGCGCAAGGCCGGTGGGATTTCCTGCTGGTCGCCGACGGCACCGGCATTCGTCTGGATGCCGATGGCATCACACGCGATCTGCGCGGCAACGTGGAGCCCGGCGATTTCCTCGCCGTGCTCGACCGCCACTGGCAGGCGCAGCGCATCACGCGCGAGGAGCCGCGCTGGCCGTTCCGCGGTGGCTGGGCCCTGCTGTTGGCCTACGAGCTGGCGCAGCAGGTGGAACCGGTGTTGCAGCTGCCCCGCGGGTCGGCGGCGCACCCCGTCGCGCTCGCATTGCGCTGTCCCGCCGCGGTACTGCGCGACCGCAGCACGGGCGATTGCGTGATCGTGGCGGAAGCGGGGCAGGGCGCGCTGATCGTGCGCACCGCGGCCGATGTCGCACGCGTCGCCGACATGCCACCGCTGCCCGCCTGGCAACCGCCTGCGCGCATCGACGAAGACGCGCCGCAGCGCTTCACCGACGGCGTCGAGCGCATCCTCGACTACCTGCGTGCCGGCGACATCTTCCAGGTGAACCTGTCGCGCGCGTGGCAGGCGCGGTTCGACGCGCCGCTGGATCCGGCCGCGCTGTACGCACGCCTGCGCACGGCCAATCCCGCGCCGTTCGCGGGCCTGTTCGCCACGCCGGACTGGACGGTGGTGAGTTCGTCACCGGAACGGCTGGTGTCGGTGCGCGGCGAGGTGGTCGAAACCCGCCCCATCGCCGGCACGCGCCCGCGCTTCGAGGGCGATGACGATGCCGCCCGCATCCGCGAACTGGTCGGTCATCCGAAGGAGCGCGCCGAGCACGTCATGCTGATCGACCTGGAGCGCAATGACCTGGGCCGCGTCTGCACGCCCGGCAGCGTGCAGGTGGACGAACTGATGACGGTCGAGAGTTACGCGCACGTACACCATATCGTCAGCAACGTGCGCGGCCATCTGCGCAGCGATGCGACCCCGGGCGAGGTGATCCGCGCCACGTTCCCCGGCGGCACCATCACCGGCTGTCCGAAGGTGCGCTGCATGCAGATCATCGCCGAGCTGGAACAGGTGCCGCGCGGCGCCTACACCGGCGCCTTCGGCTGGCTCAACCGCGACGGCGACCTGGACCTGAACATCCTGATCCGCAGCGCCGAGGTCGTGGCCGACGGCGCCGGCAGCGTGGCCCGCTTCCGCACCGGGGCCGGGATCGTCGCCGATTCGATCCCCGACAAGGAACTGGACGAGACCCGCGCCAAGGCCCGCGGCGTGCTGCGGGCGCTGGAAGGCTGAGGCCCCGCCTGGAACGGCGTCCAGCCGCCGTCACGGGTTTGCAAGCGCCTTCGAGCAGCGGTTTGACACGGATAAAGGCGAAAAAAGCGGATCGCACACAGAAGCTCCGTGCGCGCTACATGTCTGATCTGCGTTGATCTGCCGTGATCCGTGTCTTGGGATTTTTTTTGACCGCACCGCTGCCGCTGAATCCGCTCCTGGCGAGGGTGGCTCCTTCGGGGCGCAGGTTGGGGCGTGCGTCCGCCGGGAGGTCAGGCGCGCGCCTACAGCCTGAGACGGCGACCGGGTATCCTGCACGGCCTGCTTCAAGCACCGAGGACTACGTGGCGTCAGCTCTCAAGCGCGGTTGCCGCTTCATCGTCATCACCTTCTTCCTGCTGCTGGCCCTGGCGGCCGGCGCGGCGTTCTGGCTGTGGCAGGGCCATCGCGGGTTCGCGGACATGCCGATCGGCGGCGTGGCGGCCGACGCCACCGTCGAGGTGGTGAGTGGCGATGCCTTCCCGACCGTGCTGCGCAAGCTGCGCGAGACGGGCGTGTCGCACGGCACCGACCTGCAATGGCGCCTGCTGGCCCGCCAGACCGGTACCGCCAGCCAGCTCAAGGTAGGCGAGTACGCGCTGGATCCTGCCCTGACCCCGCGCGAATTGCTGCAGCGCATGCGCGAGGGCCGCACGCTGCAGTACCGCTTCACCATCGTCGAAGGCTGGAACATCCGCCAGCTGCGAGCTGCCTTGCGCAACGCCACGCCGCTGCAGCAGAAGACCGCCGATCTCAGCGATGTGGAACTGATGGCGGCGCTCGGCCATGCCGGACAGCATCCGGAAGGCCGCTTCCTGCCCGAGACCTACGTCTACACGCGCAGCGAAACCGACCTGGACGTGCTCAAGCGCGCCTACGCGGCGATGGAGAAGGCGGTCGATGCCGCCTGGCAGGCGCGTGCGCAGGACATTCCGCTGCAATCGGCTGAAGAGGCGCTGATCCTGGCGTCGATCATCGAGAAGGAAACCGGGATCGCCGAAGAACGTCCGGCCATTGCCGGCGTGTTCGCGCGGCGCCTGAAGATCGGCATGCCGCTGCAGACCGATCCCACCGTCATCTACGGCATCGGCAGCAGCTACGACGGCAACATCCGCCGTCGCGACCTGACCACCGACACGCCCTACAACACCTACACCCGCCGCGGCCTGACGCCGACCCCCATCGCCATGCCCGGCGTGGACGCGCTGAAGGCGGCGGTGAATCCGGCCGACGGCACCGCGCTGTACTTCGTCGCAGTGGGCGATGGCAGCGGACGGCACATCTTCTCGACCACGCTGGCCGAGCACAACGCGGCGGTGGCGCGTTACCTGGTCACGCGCCGCGAGACGCTGCGCAAGGCGGAAGCGCCATGAGCGAAGCCCTGCTGTCGCAGCCGCGCCTGATCACCCTGGAAGGCGGCGAAGGTGCGGGCAAGACCAGCGCCCTCGCCGCCATCCGCGACCGCCTGCTGGCCGCGGGCCACGAGGTGGTGCTGACCCGCGAGCCCGGTGGCACGCCGCTGGCCGAGCGCATCCGCGAGCTGCTGCTGGGCGCACAGGACGAGCCGCTCGCCGCCGAGAGCGAGCTGCTGCTGATGTTCGCCTCGCGCGCGCAGCATGTGCGCGAAGTGGTGCGTCCTGCGCTGCGGCGCGGTGCGTTCGTCATCAGCGACCGCTTCACCGATTCCAGCTATGCCTACCAGGGCGCCGGCCGCGGACTGGATCCCGAGTGGATCGCCGCGCTGGAGCGCCGTGCGGTCGGCCTGAAGCCCGGTCTGACCTTGCTGCTCGATCTCGACGTGCGCGAAGGGCGCGCGCGGACTGCCGGCCGCGACCTGTGGCCGGACCGCATTGAAAGCGAGCAGGACGATTTCTTCGAGCGCGTGCGTGCCGGTTTCCGTGCGCGCGCCGCCGCCGAACCGCAGCGCTTCCGCGTGATCGATGCCGCGCAGCCGCCCGCGGACGTGGGCGCGGCGGTCGACACGGCGATCAGCGCCTACCTGCGCACGCTGACCGACAGCGACCTGGCATGAGCACCGTGTTCTCGCCCTGGCAGCAGCGCGCCTATGACCACGCGGTCGCGGCGCTGGCGTCGGGTCGCCTTGGCCACGGCCTGCTGGTCTGCGGTCCTGCCGGTCTCGGCAAGCGTGCCGTGCTGGATCGCCTGGCGCGACGCGTGCTGGCGCAGCAGCGCGACGCGGACGGCGAACCGGCGCCCGGCGACCGCAGCACGCGACTGATCGATGCGGGCACGCATCCGGACCTGCAGGTCATCTCGTTCGTCGCCACCAAGGACGGCAGCAAGCTGCGCACCGAGATCGTCATCGACCAGATCCGCGAGGTCTCGCAGAAGCTGGCGTTGACGCCGCAGTACGGCGGTGCGCAGGTCGCCTTGATCGACCCGGCCGATGCGATCAACCGCTCGGCCTGCAACGCCTTGCTGAAGACGCTGGAAGAACCCGCGCCGGACCGCTACCTCTGGCTGGTCAGCGCGCAGCCTGCGCGCCTGCCCGCCACCATCCGCAGCCGTTGCCAGCGCATCGAGTTCCGCCTGCCGCCGCGCGACGAAGCACTGGCCTGGCTGCAGGCGCAGGGCTATGCCGCCGCCGATGCATCACGCGCGCTGGAGGCCGCACGCGGTCATCCCGGGCTGGCGGACGACTGGCTGCGCAACGACGGACTCGCCTTGCGCGAAGCCGTGGCACGTGATTTGCAGCGTTTGGAGAAGGGCGAGATCGGCGTCGTCGAGACCGCGCAGCGCTGGGCCAACGACGAACTGGCCGATGCGCGCCTGCGCCATGCGGCGGACCTCGCGCTGGCGCAGGCCGGCACCGTTGGCTTGACCGATCCAGCCCGATTGAACAAGCTGGCTACCTGGTTCGACGCCGCCAACCGCACCCGCGACCTGTTGCGGACCACGGTACGCGGCGACCTGGCCATGGTGGAACTGCTGCTGGCCTGGGCCGGCAGCGATCGCGGACGCGCTGTCGGGGCGCGCCGATGACCGAAACACGGAGACGGGAATGAATGCAGCAGGTGGACGGCAGGGCATCCTGTCGCTGGCAGTGAAGGACAAGGCCGCGCTGTACAACGCCTACATGCCGTTCGTGAAAGGCGGCGGCATCTTCGTGCCCACGCCGAAGCGCTATTTCCTGGGCGATGAAGTGTTCCTGCTGCTCACCCTGCCCGAATCCAGCGACCGCCTGCCGGTGGCCGGCAAGGTGGTGTGGGTGACGCCGGTCGGCGCGCAGGGCAACCGCGCCGCCGGCATCGGCGTGCAGTTCGCCGACAATGGCGAAGGCGAAGCCATCAAGAACCGCATCGAAACCATGCTGGCCGGCAGCCTCGGCGGCGAGAAGCCCACGCATACGATGTGAGGCACGCGACGGCCGCAGGCCGCGCCCGTCCGACGTCCCGGCCTTGCTGCCGGCGGCCGTCCCCATGAAACGACTGCAGCCCGGCGTGCCGGGCCTGTTCGTGTCGGCGGTGTTCGTCACCGCCGAACCGCGGGTACTGGTGCATTCCAATTCTCCGAGCCATGCCGGATCGTTCCCGCGGCGCATGCACGTGGAAGCAGCCGGCAAGCGGACGGTGCAGGGCTACGGCGTGGCACGGGTGCTGTTCGGCCTCGGCCTCGCGGCGGTGTCGCTGTATACCCCGCGCACGTAGCGGTCATCCTCGCCGGCGAGGCGAGGCCACCCGTTGTCGGGCGCTACGCCGTCAGACGGCGTGGACCTGCGCCAACTGCGATCCTGCATGCTGGTACGACAGCAGCGTCTTGATCAGGAATTCCACCTGCGTGGTCACGCGCGCGTCCACCTTCATCACCGGCGCCTGGTAGCCGCTGGCATTGAGTGCGTCGCGGAACGTGGTGAGCTGGAAGTCCGGCGCCAGGTCGCTCTTGGTGACGCCGACCACGAAGCTGGCGTCCGGCGCGAGCACGCCGAAGTCCTTCAGCAGTTCCGCCGTGCTGTCGACCGCATCGTCCTGGCAGGCGTTGACCAGCACGATGATGCCGATCGCACCCGTGCACACCATCGGCCACATGAAGTTCAGGTACTTCTGGCCGGGCACGCCGTAGACATGCAGCAGTTCGCCTTCGTCCAGGTCCACGCTGCTGTAGTCGAGCGCCACGGTGGTCAGCGACTTTTCCTCGGTGGCGTCGCTGCTCAACGGCATGTCGGTGCTCACCGGTTCGGTGTCAGAGATCGCCCGGATCGCGGTGGTCTTGCCCGCTCCCATGCCGCCGACGAAGACCAGCTTGTTGCCGTAGTTATCCATGAGCCTTTCCAAACAGTTTCAGGCCGAAGCGCTTTGCCATTTTCAGCAGGGTGCCGGCGTGACGCGTGGCGGAGGCGCGAACGCCGGTGGGGGGATCGGACAACGATGCTTCCAGGCCGCTCAGGCGCACCCGTGCCATGACCCGCTGGACATCGTCCATCGGCGCCGCCGTGGCGGCCGCCAGTGCCTCCGCACGCCAGGAGCGGCTGGCCATGTAAGCCAGCACCAGCGGCCAGGAGGCAGGCGTCGCGCCCGCATCGAGATCCGGCCAGGTACGCAGGCGCGACGTGTCGGCCATGCGCGGCAGGTCCTCGTCCTGGGCGTCGAGCGGCAGGCGCCACCACAGGGTTTCGATGGCGTAGCTGCGGGTGACATCGGGCTGGTACACCGACTGCCATTCCCTGTCCGATACCTCGGTGACCCGCCAGTCGGGCTTGAACGCGCGCTCCAGCAATTCCTCCAGCGGCATCCGGCGCAGCATGTGCAGTTGTCCGCTGCGGGTGTCGCTGACCACCCGGAACAGGCCCAGTTCAAGCAGCACCCGGGTATCGCGGCGGCGATCCAGGCGCAGCTGTTCGAGCATCGGATAGGGCAGCGGTGCGTCCCAGGCCGTTGCCGTTTCAGGCGCGGCGGTGGGGCCGTCCTGCAGGCTCGCCTTGAGGGCGTCGACGAATTCGCGGACGGTCGCCAGCCGCGGCAGCACCGGCATGGCAGCGGACGCGTGCGGCGCGCCATTCAAGCGGATCGAGGGGACACGGTCCTGCTGCGCCGACTGGATCGCATGGCGACCCGCGTAGCTGGTTTCGTCGGCCACCAGCAGCGTCGCCGGTTCGGCGCCCCATTCGATGAGGCGGACAGTGAGGCGGTCGGCCGCCAGCAGCGAGCACGCCATCTTCAGGCGTGTGGCAGGCAACAACTCCAGGCCGGCCATCGCGACGGTGACATCGGAGGGAGAGGAGGGCAGCATCGGGAAGACAGGGGGAGGGGGTGCAGCGGGTGTGCGACAAGCCTGTCCACCGGCCGCCATGGCGACCGGTGGGGGGCGGAGGATCAGCTGAAATCCAGCGTCTTCTCGAAGCTCTTCAGTTCGTGGCGGGCCATCGCCAGGTTGGCGCGCGCGCGGTCCAGCACCACGTAGAGGAACAGCGTGGGGTTGCTCTCCAGCGGACGGATGATGTGGTACTGCTTGCTCAGCGAGATCAGGATGTCCTCGATGGTGTCGTCCAGCGCCAGCTGTTCGGCGACGCGACGCTTGCTGCGCACGACATCGCTGTTGCCGGCGGCAGCGACGTCCAGATTGAGATTGCCGCCGCCGAGCGTGGCCATCGCCATGCCGCTGTCGCTGTCCACGAGGGCAACGCCCACGAAACCGGCGATCTGGCTCAGGCCTTCAAGATTCAACTTCGACATCGTTCTTCTTTCCTTGGGGTAAATGAAGGGACCTCCCGGCACACCGGAAGGGTCGTGCGGATGAAGCGAATCAGTTCGGCAGCAGGGCCGAGATGCGGGTGGCGCATTCGCGCGCGGCGAACAGCAGGGTGGCCACGTTGGTGTCGAAGGTGCCGAGCGCGGCCAGCGTCATCGGCTTGGCGTGGTCCATGCGGATCAGCACCATGTTGCCCTGGCGGGTGGCGATGGTCGCGTAGTCGGCCGAGGCCAGGCCGAGCTCCTTGGCCACGGTTTCGCCCAGAGTGAGGAACGAGTTGGTCATCGCGGCCAGCCGGCGCGGGTCGCTTCCGCGCTCATCGAGCTCGGCCAGGGCCCTGCCGTCGGCGGTGGTCAGCAGCAGCATCGAAATGCCGGGGGTACGTTCCTTGGCACGACGGAACTCCTGCAGCAGCACGTCCTTGTCGACCGGCGGCACTTCGCGGCTTCTGTCACCCATGACGCTGAGAACCTTCTCTACGGTGGCGGTGTGCAAGGCGTACTCTCCTGTTGGCTCCTGCTCGAGCAGGAACCGTGCCAAAGAATCGTGGTTACGTAACGGCCTGTCAGGCGGATGCAACAGTGATGAGTCGCGGACAGGAATGACGCTATGCGTCACATATCGTAGTGAAATTCCCATTTCACGACAACGCAGGTCACTTTATTAATGTGACACGAGGCGCCTCCCCTTGGGCGCTGCGCGCGGCGCCGGGGCGCGCCATCGGGGTCACCGGTGGCCATGGGGCACGCAGGTGCCGCCGCCACTGTCAGGCCACTTTCAAGGCGGACAGCCCGACCCCGCTGACACGACGGGTCGGCCCGGCTGTCCCGCGCGTGCCGCATCGCGGCCGTCAGGGACGGGGCAGGGCGCCGCTCCGGGCCCGCCGCAGGTAGCGGATCGCGGCGTTCTCCCATTGCCGCGGTCCGCTGGCGCCGCGCGCGGCACGCTGCAGCAGGCCGGCTTCCCAGCCGGCGAAGACGCGCGGGTCCACGTAGTTTTTCTCGCAGATGCGCGGGGTGTTGCCCAGCAGGTCGGCGGCGGCGCGCAGCACCGCCAGCTTCACCTGCGTGCGTTGCGCGTCGTCGCCTTCGGCGGGAGGCGCCGCGCCGGCCAGCGTGCGGAAGGCGAGCAGGGTGGCCCCGAATGTGCGGAAGTCCTTCGCGGTATACGGGCCTTGCATGTGCTGCTGCAGGTACGCGTTGACGTCGCCGGAGGTGATGCGGTGGACGGTCCCGTCCTCGCGGTACTGGAACAGCGCCTGTCCGGGCAGTTGCCGGCACTGGCGCACCAGCCGCACCAGGCGCGCGTCGGACACGCGGGATTCGAGCGCCTTGCCGCCCTTGCCGCGGAAGGCGAAGCGCACCTCGCTGCCGGCCACGAAGCGCGCATGCACGTTGCGCAGCGTGGTCAGGCCGTACGAGCCGTTCTCCTTCTGGTAGCTCGCATTGCCGACGCGCAGCAGCGTGTGGCCGAGCAGCGCCACCACCATCGCGACCACCTTCGGGCGCGGGAAGCCGGGCAAGGCGAGGTCGGCGCGCACCTGCCGGCGCAGGCGGGGCAGGGCTTCGGCGAAGGCGATCAGGCGGTCGTACTTGCGGGCGCCGCGCTCGGCCTGCCACGCGGTGTGGTAGCGGTACTGCTTGCGACCGCGCGCATCGCGACCGGTGGCCTGCAGGTGGCCGCGTGCGTCGGCGCAGATCCACACGTCGGTGTAGGCCGGCGGAATGGCCAGTTGGCGGATGCGGGCAAGGGTGGTCGCGTTGCGGACGGGCCGGCCGCGCGCATCGAGGTAGGCGAAGCCGCGTCCGCGACGCTGCCGGCGCAGGCCGGGCATCGCATCGGAGGTGTAGTGCAGGCCGGCCAAGGCGACTCAGAAGGCATCGACGTATTCGATCACCAGCCCGTAGCGGGCGGCGATATCGTCGGCGGCCTCGCGCACGCTGTCGGTACGCGCCGAGGCGGCTTCCACTTCCACGGCAAGGACATCGCCGCCGGGCATGGCATCGGACAGGCCGGCGGAACTGGAATCGTCGTCGTCCATGTGCGGCATCAGGTCGGCGACCTCCTCCACGTGCTCCACGCCGTCCACCCCGTGCAGGGCCGCCAGCAGGGCGTCGAATCCGCTGCGCGGGCCGGTGGCCCGCAGTCTGATCATCGTCATCGTGTTCCTCCGCGCTTCGCGCGCATGTCGTCGAGGCGACGCTAGAGCGCGCGGAGTCACGCGGCCGTGAAGCCGGTCCGTCTGCGGCAGTGATGTGTTCAGGATGCGGCGTCGGCGCACGCGATCTTCTCGACGCGGCGCTACCATTGCGCCGGGGTGTCGGACTCCGGGGACGCGGGGATGGAGAAAATGCAGGGAATCACGTCGATGCGGCGCGCGGTCGTGCTGCTGTGGCTGCTCCTCCTGTGCGCACCGCTGCAGGCGCAGGCCCTGTCCGGCATCCGCGTGCTGCCGCACGTGGGGACCGAGTATTCGTTCACCGGATGGACGCACGAAGGCGAGGCGCCGGCATCGCTGGAAGTGCCGCTGGACCTGGGCGACGAGGTCTACGGGGCAACGCTGCAACTGCAGCCGGCCGTGGCGGGCGAACACTGGCGCGTGCGCGTGCAGTACGAAACCAGCCTGGGCCTGAGTGCGGAAGGTCCGCACCTGGACCTGACCGACTGGAAGCATTGCCGCTCCGACTGGCAGACCGCCACGGCGCTGGACGCGGTGTCGTTCGTGCTGCCGACGCCGTCAGCGCAGCAGCACGCCTGCTTCCCCGATTACACGCGAGCGGAACTGGACGCGGCGGTGCGTGCGCACACGGCGGCGCAAGGGGACGCGGCGCAGGCCGACGCATGGATTCCGCGCATCGGCCAGGGTGACGCGCTGGGCACGGTGTTGCCGTTCGTGGCGATCAGCGCGGTACGTGTACGGGTGGAGGTGTTGCGGCAGGGATCGTGGGTGGTGGTGTCGACGGTGACGTTCCTGCCGCCGATGGGATGTTGAAGAGGCTGCGGCTGCGGATGACGCGCGTATTGACGGCTCGGATACGAATGTTCTTCGCCCGTTCCCGTGCCGGTGCACAATGCACCATTGAACAGATCGGGATGTCGCATGGAGATTGAAGACCTTTTGAGTGCCGCCCTGCGCGAAGCCGGTTACGGGCAGGACGCCATCGGCTCGGCCATGCCGAGGATCCTGCGCATCCTGGAGGCCGAAGACGTGCGCATCGCCCTGGGCCGCGCCCTGTCGCGCAAGGAGCGCGAATACGTGCGCCTGCAGCTCGAACTGGGGCTGAGCGTGTCGGAAGTCGTCGCGGGCCTGACCAAGTAAGCCGGCGCGATGCGCGGAAGCGGTTCGCGCCGTTCCACCCGCATCCGTCCGCCGCACGTCGATGGACTGGCGGCCAGCACACTGCAGTTGCCGCCCGGCGCCTGGCCGACGGTGCTGGACGGCCTGTGCGCGCGGTTTCCGTCGGTCCCCCGCGCGCAATGGATCGAGCGGATGGCGCGCGGCCGGGTCGTGGACGGCGCCGGACATGCGGTGACGCCCGCATCGCCGTATCGCGTCGGGCTGGACATCCATTACTTCCGCGAAGTCATGGACGAACCACGGATTCCGTTCGAGGAAACCATCCTCCACCTGGATGCCGACCTGCTGGTGGCCGACAAGCCGCATTTTTTGCCGGTGACGCCGACGGGCGTCCACGTCCATGAAACCCTGCTGGGGCGGTTGATCCGCCGCACCGGCAACCCGGTGTTGGCGCCGCTGCACCGGATCGATCGGGAGACCGCCGGACTGGTGATGTTCTCGACCAACCCCGACAGCCGCGCGCACTACCAGGCGCTGTTCCACGAGCGGCGGATCGAAAAGCGCTACCAGGCGACGGCGCCGGCGCTGCCGCACCTCGTGTTCCCCTGCGCTCGCACCAGCCGGATCGTCGCCGGCGAACCGTTCTTCCGCATGCAGGAAGTCGAAGGGGTGGCGAACAGCGAAACCCGGATCGATGTCATCGCGCGCGTCGGCGATCGCTGGCGCTATGCGCTGACGCCGGTCAGCGGCCGCAAGCACCAGCTGCGCGTGCACATGGCGGCATTGGGCGCGCCGATCGCCGGTGATCCGTTGTATCCGTCGTTGCGTCATCGCGCTGCCGGCGACCATGCGGCGCCCTTGCAGCTGCTGGCCGAGCGGCTTGCGTTCGTCGATCCCGTCCGTGGTATCGAGCGCTGTTTCACCAGCGGCTTTGCGCTTGACGCCTGACTGCCCTCGTCACCGCCCCGCGGCGCTCGCGCGTTCGTTGCCCAGCCAGGGCAGGGCGAACAGGTAAAGCCCGGTGATCAACTGCAGGAACAACGGCGGCAGGGGCGAGTACGTCACCCATGCCGGCGGTTCGCCCGCCACCGCCGCGCGCCAGGCGAAGTTGAGCACGACAGTCAGGGTGAACACGATGGACAGCCCGCGATGGCTCCGGCGGGAAAGACGCGCGATGCTCACGGCCTCTCCTTGTGCTGGCCTTCGATCATCTTCCAGCCGTTGCCGGACGGATCGCGGAAGCCCGCGTCGACCTGGCCGTAGCGGCCGATGGGCGCCTGGATGAACTCGACGCCGTTCGCGCTCAGCGCTTCGTAGGCGGCCTTGCAGTCCTTCACCGTCAGCACCAGCGGCGGCATCGCGCCCTTGGCGACCAGACTGTCCAGCGCGGTGGTGGTGGCGGCGTCGTGCATGGGCGGGCCTGGCTTGAACAGACCGAGCTGCACCGAGGGCTGTTCGGGATGCTGCACCGTCAGCCAGCGGTAGTCGCCGTTGCGCACGTCCGCCTGCACACGGAAGCCGAGCTTGTCCACGTAGAACGCCAGCGCCTCGTCCTGGTCGCGGACGTACACGCCGATCACATCGATGCCCTGGATCATGGGATCTCCTTCGTTGGTGGCGCCACCGTAGCCGCGGCGGCCTGCCTGCGCTTCTCCAAAACTGCGGTCTTCAGGTCCGGACGTTCGGCTGCGCGCAGCACGCACTCGGGGATGGCGCCGGCCAGGGTGGCGGATGCGCGTGCGCGCTGGCGGCACGCGCGCGGGCTTTCACCGGTGATGTCGCGGAAGATGCGGCCGAAGGTGCCGATGCTGGTCCAGCCGGTCTTCAGGGCGATGTCGATGACCGGTGCGTCGGTATCGCGCAGCAGGGACGCCGCGCGTTCGATGCGCCGCGTCAGCAGGTAGCGGTGCGGGGGCAGGCCGAAGGCCTGCTTGAACGAACGCGCGAAGTGCGCGGGCGAGACGGCGCTGACCTCCGCCAGCCGCTCGACCGGCCACGGCTGGTCGGGGAAGGCATCCATCCGGTCCCTGGCGCGCAACAGCCGGCGCAGCAGTTCTGGGCTCTGGGTCACGGGCAACATGCTCCTGCGGGTCGTCACGAGGCGAGGGTGGTCAGACGTGATGGCTGCGCATAGTCTGCCCGCTCCTCGTGGTCGCTCGAAGCGGTCGGCGGTCGCCATAATGGGCGCCGCGGCAGGACCCGGCCGTGATGGAGATTCCGCATGATCCGCTGCACGATCCTCCTGTTTGCAGGGCTGCTGACGCTGGCGGTGTCGACGGCCCGCGCAGCGCCTCCCGCGGCCGCGTCCCATCCCGCGGCGACTCCGCTGGAACACCTGCCGGCCTTGAAGGGCGACTACTTTCCGCTGACCGATCCGGGTTCCGGTCGCGTGCACCACGTCTACGTCCGCTATCCGGAGGGCTACGACGCCCGGTCGGCCACGCGCTACCCGGTGGTGTACGTGCTGGACGGCGACAGCCTGTTTCCGCTGCTGGCGCCGACGCACCTGTTCCTGCATTACGACGAGCGATTGCCGGAAGCGATCATCGTCGGCATCGCCTACGGTGGTTTTGATCCGGCCATCAACAAGCGCCATGTCGATTTCACTGCGCCGGGCAGCGACACCGCCGCAGAGCAGGGTGGAGCGCCGGGCTTCCTCGCGTTCCTGCGCGCGCAGCTGGTGCCCGAAGTCGAGCGTCGCTATGCCGCCGACCCCACGCGGCGCGTGCTGGTGGGACAGTCGCGCGCCGGCTACTTCGTGCTGTGGTCCGCATTGCAGGATCCGGACCTGTTCTGGGGACGGATCGCCAGCAATCCTTCACCCGGGCCGGCGCGCGACGCGCTGTTTGTCGCAGCGCGCCCGCATACGCGCACCGACCTGCGCGTGGCGGTCGCCAGCGGCACGCGCGACACCGCCGAGCGCCAGCGCATCGCGCGCGACTGGACCACGCACTGGTCCGCAGCGTCGATGGATGCGCCATGGCAGGTGACCCTGCTGATGCTCCAGGACGGCACCCATGCGGCGACGATCGGGGAAACCTACCGGCGCGCAATGCTGTGGCTGTTCCGCGAGGACATCCCTACGCCGTGACCGCGATGCCCCGGCGTGGCGCAGCGCGTCATGCAGGCGTGCCGCGGTCGCGATGCGGAGGCATCGCCGGGCGCGATCCGTAACCGGCTTCACAGAACCGCACCGATCGTCGGAAATCGACGTCTCGTGTCACACGATGGGCATCCAGGCGGCTTAGGCTCGCCGCATGGACACCTTGGCTGACATCCGGGCCATCCTGGCCGCCGCCGGACAGCGCATCGAACGCGGTGCGCTGCGCGAGGACCCGCGCGAGTTCATGGACGCCTTGTGGCGGCAGGTCTACGACCGCGCGCCCGACGACCTGCAGCCCTACGTCTGGGCACGGCTGACCGACTTCTCCGCGCAGCTCGGCGTGATGGCCGACCTCGCCGCCGAGCGCAGCCCGGTGCGCGCGCCGCCGGACGTGTTCGCACGACGCTAGCGCGCGGTCCTGCGCGACCTTGGCAGGGCATCGTGAGGGTGCGCTGACCTCTTCGCGCGCGCGTCTGCGTTGTCTTGTGCATGGAAACAGGCAAGACTTACGGCATGAAAGCCGGTATCACTGTCCGCCCCGCACGTCCCTCCGAAGCCGCCGCCCTGTCCGCGATGATGCGGCGCACCTTCCTGGCCACCAACGGCCACTGCAGCACGCCCGAGAACGTGGCCGCGCACGTGGCGGCGATGTATTCGCCCGAACGCCAGGCCGAAGAGATCCGCGACCCCGATACGCTGACCCTGATCGTCGAGCAGGACGGCGTTTGGGCCGGCTATGCGCAACTGCGCTGGGCCACGGTGCCGCCGACCGAAGTCGTGCTGCGGCCCACGGTGGAACTGGCGCGCATCTATCTGGACGAGGCCTTCCACGGCAAGGGCATCGCCGCCGTGCTGGTCTCGCACCTGCTGGCCGCGGCCAAGCTGCGCGGCTCGCGTTCGGCATGGCTCACCGTCTGGCAGGAAGCCCCGCAGGCGATCCGCTTCTGGCGCAAGCACGGGTTCCAGAGCGTCGGTCGCTCGATCTTCTACATCGGCGACGATCCGAAGGAAGACTGGGTCATGACGCAGGCATTGCCGGAGGGCTGACGCCCGCGCACAGGCGCGGGGCGCGGGAAAAAGAAGGCCGCTCTGAGAGCGGCCTTTTTCGTGCGCGGGTCACACCGTCGGCTGTCGGAGCACCGGGTTGTCCCAGCCGGGACGCGGCGCGAAGCGGTCGCCGTGGCGGGCCTGCAGCGACTTCAGTTTCTCCAGCAGCACGTCGGGACCGACCGCCTTGACGTGTTCGATCGGGCCGCCGCGGAACGGGGCGAAGCCGGTACCGAAGATCACGCCGGCATCCAGCAGGTCGGCATCGGCCACCACGCCATCGTGCAGGCAGGCCACGGCTTCGTTGAGCAGCGGCAGGATCAGGCGGTCCTCCAGGTCGTCCGGCGCCTTGTAGTCCTGCGGGACCTGCGGTTTCACCGCCTTGCCGTTTTCCCACTTGTACAGGCCCTGGCCGTCCTTCTTGCCGCGCTTGCCGGGTTCCACCGTCGCCAGCGCCGCCGGCAACGTCAGGCCCAGGAAGGGCGAGAGTTCCGCGCCCACGCCCTGCGCCACGTCCAGGCCGACGGTGTCGATCAGCTCGATGGGACCCATCGGCATGCCGAACTTCACTGCTGCCTTGTCGATCACCGGGCCGGGAATGCCTTCGGCGTAGGCGGTCGCCGCTTCCAGCATGTACGGGAACAGCACGCGGTTGACCAGGAAGCCCGGCGTGCCGGCGACCGGCACCGGGAACTTGTCCAGCGCCTTGCAGAACGCAGCCAGGCGCTTGACGTTGGCCTCGTCCAGCGCGTCGTGCTGCACGATCTCCACCAGCGGCATCATCGCCACCGGGTTGAAGTAGTGCAGGCCGGCGAACTGCGCCGGACGCTGGATGTGCTCGCGCAGCTCGGTCAGCGGGATCGAGGAGGTGTTGGTGGTCAGCAAGGCATCGGCCTTCAGGCGCGGCTCGACGGTCTGGTAGAGGTCGCGCTTGGCCTCGGGGTTCTCGATGATCGCCTCGATCACCAGGTCGGCCTGCGGCACGCCGTCGCCGGCCAGGTCGCCCTTCAGGCGCGCGGCCACGGCTGGACGCTTGCTCTCGTCCCTAACTTTCTTGGCGAACAGCTCCTGCGCGCGCGTCAGGGCGCCATCGATGAAGCGCTGCTCGCGGTCCTGCAGGGTGACGTTGAAGCCCTTGTAGGCCGACCACGCCGCGATGTCGCCACCCATCACGCCGGCACCGACGACGTGCACGTTCGCGATGCCGTGGTCTTTCCCACCCAGGCCCTTGAGACGTTCGGTGAGGAAGAAGATGCGGATCAGGTTGCGCGCGGTCGGCGTGCCGGCCAGCTTCACCACCGCCCTGCGCTCGGCGTCCAGGCGGGCCTGGATGCCCTTGCCGCCGGCGATCTTCCACACGTTGATGAGCGCATACGGCGCGGGGTAGTGCGCCTTCGGTGCCTTGCGCGCGACCTGCTTGGTCATCTGCGGCGCCAGGATCTGGCGGGCGAGCCAGCTGTTGCTGATCCAGCCGGTGAAGCGCTGCTTGAACGCGCGCTGCGGCCGCGCGCCGATCAGTGCGACGGCGGCGTCGACCAGCACGGCCGGTTCCACCACCTTGTCCACCAGGCCCATCGCCTTGGCCGAACTCGCCGACAGCGTGCGGCCGGTGAGCATCATGTCCATCGCCTTCGGCGAGCCCACCAGCCGCGGCAGGCGCGCGCTGCCGCCCCAGCCGGGGAAGATGCCCAGCTTCACCTCGGGCAGGCCGATCCGCGTGGACGGATCGCTGCTGGCCACGCGGTAATCGCAGGCCAGCGAGATCTCGGTGCCGCCGCCCATGCAGAAGCCGTGGATCGCGGACACCGTGGGGCAGGGCAGCTCGGCCAGTTTCTGGAACACGCTCTGGCCACGCCGGATGGCGTCGTTGACGGTGCCCTTGCGGTCGAATTCCTGGAACTCCTTCAGGTCCGCGCCGGCGATGAAGCCGCTGCTCTTGGCCGAGCGCAGCACCACGCCCTTCGGTGGATCGATGGACAGGCGCTCGATGATGTCGGCCAGTTCGATCAGCACATCCTGCGAGAACGCGTTGACGCTGGCGCCCTGACGGTCGAAGGCCAGCACGACGATACCGTCGTCGCGCAGCTCGGTCTGCCAATGACTGAATCGCAGCCCATCGAAGTTCGTGGCCATGCAGGGGACCATCCGTTCACGTATGGATAAGGCCGCTATCATCCCGAGGTTGTTTCATCCCCGTCAAATCCACATATCCGGGTGAACGTCGTCACGGGCGTGACCGGCAGCAGGGGATGTTCCCGCTGCGCCGGTTAAATTCTTGATAGGGCAACGGTTTGGACAAGGCGTTGAACTTTCCTCCGCTAGCGCGGTCACAGGGCCCGGCCAACGCCGAGCCGACAGGAGTGCGGCCCGGCATGGCCGAAGTTGATCCAACCCAGGAGCTGGACCTCGAGCTGGTCAGGCGCGTGCAACGCGGCGACAGCGCGGCCTTCGACCTGCTGGTGCGCAAGTACCAGCATCGCGTGGTGGCGCTGATCGGGCGTTACATCCATGACTGGAGCGAGTGCCAGGACGTGGCCCAGGAAACCTTCCTGCGCGCATACCGCGCGCTGGGCAATTTCCGGGGCGATTCCCAGTTCTATACGTGGCTGCACCGTATCGCCGTGAATACCGCCAAGAACCACCTGGTCGCGCACAACCGGCGTCCGCCCACCGCGGACGTCGACGCCGCCGACGCCGAGCAGTACGACATCGGCGCGCGGCTGCGCGACACCGACACCCCCGAGCGCGAACTGATGCGCCAGGAAATGGAGGCGACGGTGATGCGCGCGGTGGACGGCCTGCCCGAGGAACTGCGGACCGCGATCACCTTGCGCGAGGTCGAAGGCCTCAGCTACGAGGAGATCGCGCAGAAGATGGACTGCCCGATCGGCACCGTGCGTTCGCGCATCTTCCGTGCGCGCGAAGCCATCGACGAACAACTGCGTCCCTTGCTGGACACCGACAGTGCAACCCGGGAGCGTGCCCGCTCATGACCGCCCGCAACGAGACACCGACCATCGACAAGCTCGACATCCATCACCGCCAGCAGCTGTCCGCCCTGGTGGACGGCGAACTGGCCGCCGACGAAGCGCGCTTCCTGCTACGCCGCCTGCAGCATGACCACGAACTGGCCGGTCGCTGGGAGCGTTGGCAGCTGTGCGGTGACGTGCTGCGCGGAAAGGGCCATGCCCCCGCACCCGCCGGTTTCGCCGAGCGCGTGGCGCAGGCGATCGCGGCCGAATCGTCGGCCCCTGCTGCGAGCTCGGCGCCGCACGCGCAGGCCACGCGTCCGCGCAACCTGCTTGCCCGCTGGGGCGGCGGTGCGCTGGCGGCCTCGGTGGCGTTGGTGGCCTTGTTCATGGCGCGCCAGCAATCGCCGCAGGACATGCCGGTGGGCGAGGGCACGCAGATGGCGTCGACCCAGGCGACATCGCCCGAGGTGAGGCCGGAAGCGCCGCCCGCGCCGGCCCCTGACGCCGAAGCCTATGCCGCCGCGGCGGTGGCCGTGGCGGCGAGCGTGCCGCGCCGGCAGGAGGCGGCACGCCGCAGTGCGACCCGCAGCCAGCAGGCGGCGCGCAGTGCGCAACGTGTGGCCCGTGCCGACGTCCCCGCGCGGGCGAACGGCACGGCGCAAGGCGCGCCACGGGGTGTGGATGCCACGACGCTGGTGGCTGCCGCGCCGGTGCCGGCGGCGGCGTCCAATCCGTTCTCGCATCGCCCGCAGGAGGCCGGTGTCGTGGCATCACGCCCCTGGCCACGCTCCGCACTGTCGGCCTATCCGTCGGCCAGCGGCAGCCTGGCCACCGGCTACAGCGCGGATTCGGCGGCGCGGACGTTCTATCCGTTCGAGCCCCGTCTGCCTTCCAGCGCGCCGATCGCGGCGCCGGTCGACGCCCCGCGCGACTGACCTCCGCGCGTCCGGCCCCGGTGCGGACGCGCGCGACTTCCTTGTTCCTTTTCTGATCGAGGCATGCATTCGATGACTCCCCACGTCCGTCACCCCCTGTTGGCCCTGCTGATGCTCACCACGCCGCTGGCCGCCTGCGCGCAGCAGGCCGACGCGCCCGCGCCCGTGGCGTCCGCCGCTCCCGCCGTGGCGCAATCGACCGCGCCGCAACTGGTCACCGGACTGCCCGATTTCACCCAGCTGGTGGAACAGGTCGGCCCGGGCGTGGTGAACGTGGAGGCGACCGTCGGCTCGCGCCGCAGCGCGCAGGCCGATGAAGAGGTCGAGATTCCCGAAATCTTCCGCCGCATGCTGCCGCCGGGCTTCCAGATGCCGGGTCCCGGCCAGCAGGGCCCGCAGCGTCGCGGTACCTCGATGGGCTCGGGCTTCATCATTTCCGCCGACGGCTACGTACTGACCAATCATCACGTCGTCGACGGTGCCGACGAGGTCAAGGTGACCCTGCCGGACCGCCGCGAGCTGACCGCCAAGGTGGTCGGCAGCGACCAGCAGTACGACGTGGCGCTGCTGAAGGTGGACGCCAAGGGGCTGCCGACCGTGCGCATCGGCAACTCGACCACGCTCAAGCCGGGCCAGTGGGTGGTGGCGATCGGGTCGCCGCTGGGGCTCGACCATTCCGTCACGGCAGGCATCGTCAGTGCCGTCGGTCGCAGCGCGTCCCCCGAACAGCGCTACGTGCCGTTCATCCAGACCGACGTGGCGATCAACCAGGGCAATTCCGGCGGTCCGCTCCTCAACACGCGCGGCGAAGTGGTCGGCATCAATTCGCAGATCTTCTCGGTGTCCGGCGGGTACATGGGCATCAGCTTCGCGATCCCGATCGACCTGGCGATGGGGGCTGTGGAGCAGCTCAAGACCACCGGCAAGGTCAGTCGTGGGCAGCTGGGCGTGCAGGTGGGCGCGGTGACCTCCGATGCTGTCAAGGGCTTTGGGCTTCCCGACAACCGGGGTGCGCTGGTCAACGACGTGGTGGTCGGCAGTCCTGCGGCGAAGGCCGGCATCGGTCCCGGGGACGTCATCCGCTCGGTCAATGGTCGCGCGATCAACGATTCGAGCGATTTGCCGCCGATCATCGGTGCGATGGCGCCCGGGACCAAGGTCACCCTGAGTGTGCTGCGCGATGGCAAGCCGCGTGACCTGACGGTGACGCTCAGTGAACTGGACGAAGGTGAGGCGGGTGCGAGCGTCGCTCCGGCCTCGCCCGACAGCCCGGCCGCTCCGGCCGGGCGCAACGCGCTGGGCATCCAGACCCAGTCGCTGGACGCGAGCGCCCGCAGGCAACTGGGTGTGGAGGGAACCGACGGCGTCCTGGTGGCGCGCGTGGACAGCGCCGCTGCCCGGGAGGCGGGTCTGGCGCCGGGCATGGTGATCCTGCAGGTAGGCCGCACCAAGGTCGACAGCCCCGCGGCGCTGGACCGGGAGCTGGCGGCCGCCAAGCCGGGAGATACGGTGATGCTGCTTGTGCGTCATCGGGGCGTGACCCGCTTCATTGCGGTGACGGTTGAAAAAGGCTGAACCACCTCGCGATCTTGAGTGACCCCCGTCGCCCCGCCTGAGCGGGGCGACGGCGTTTCCCGGTCCGGGATATGGATCGGCAAGCCCGCCCGCCGTCCGTGCGATAATGTCCCGTTATTCCTGACGACCGCACAGGCCGCCGCGCACTCCCCATGTCTTCCGATTCCATGCGGAATATCCGCAACTTCTCCATCATCGCGCACGTCGACCACGGCAAGTCGACCCTGGCCGACCGCATCATCCAGCTCTGTGGCGGCCTCGAGGCGCGCGAGATGGAAGCGCAGGTGCTCGACTCCAATCCCATCGAGCGCGAGCGCGGCATCACCATCAAGGCCCAGTCCGTCTCCCTGCCGTACAAGGCCAAGGACGGGCAGGTCTACCAGCTCAACTTCATCGACACCCCCGGCCACGTCGACTTCAGCTACGAAGTCAGCCGCTCGCTGGCCGCCTGCGAGGGCGCGCTGCTGGTCGTGGACGCCGCCCAGGGCGTGGAAGCCCAGTCGGTCGCCAACTGCTACACCGCGGTGGAGCAGGGCCTGGAAGTGGTGCCGGTGCTCAACAAGATCGACCTGCCGACCGCCGACATCGAACGTGCCAAGCGGGAAATCGAGGCCGTCATCGGCATCGACGCCGACGATGCCGTCGCCGTCAGCGCCAAGACCGGCCTCAACGTCGACCTGGTGCTGGAAGCCATCGTCCAGCGCATCCCGCCGCCGCAGCCGCGCGACACCGACAAGCTGCAGGCGCTGATCATCGACTCGTGGTTCGACAACTACCTGGGCGTGGTCTCGCTGGTGCGCGTGATGCAGGGCGAGATCGGGCCGAAGAGCAAGATCCTGGTGATGTCCACCGGCCGCACCCACGAGGTGGACAAGGTCGGCGTGTTCACCCCCAAGCGCAAGGAGCTGAAGAAGCTCGGTGCCGGCGAAGTGGGCTGGATCACCGCCTCCATCAAGGACGTCCATGGCGCCCCGGTCGGCGACACGCTGACGCTGGCCGGCGACCCCGCCCCGGGTCCGCTGCCGGGTTTCCAGGAAATGCAGCCGCGCGTGTTCGCCGGCCTGTTCCCGGTCAACGCCGAGGACTACCCGGCGCTGCGTGAGGCGCTGGAGAAGCTGCGCCTGAACGATGCCGCGCTGCGGTTCGAGCCGGAAAGCTCCGAGGCCATGGGCTTTGGCTTCCGCTGCGGCTTCCTCGGTATGCTGCACATGGAGATCGTGCAGGAGCGCCTGGAGCGCGAGTACGACCTGGACCTGATCAGCACCGCCCCGACCGTGGTGTATGAAGTCCTCAGGACCGATGGCACGGTGCTCTCGCTGGACAATCCGGCCAAACTGCCGCAATCCAACCTGATCGAAGAGGTGCGCGAGCCCATCATCCGCGCCAACATCCTCACCCCGGAAACCTACATCGGCGCGATCATCAAGCTGTGCGAGGAAAAGCGCGGCGCGCAGATCGGCATCCAGTACCTGGCCAGCCAGGTGCAGATCAGCTACGAGCTGCCGATGGCCGAAGTGGTGCTGGATTTCTTCGACAAGCTGAAGTCGGTCAGCCGCGGCTATGCGTCGCTGGACTATTCGTTCCTGCGCTTCCAGCCCGGTCCGTTCGTACGTCTGGATACGCTGATCAACGGCGACAAGGTCGATGCCCTGAGTCTGATCGTGCATCGCAGCCACGCCGACCGGCGCGGGCGCGAGCTGTGCGAGAAGATGAAGGAGCTGATCCCGCGGCAGATGTTCGACGTGGCGATCCAGGCCGCCGTGGGCTCGCAGATCATCGCCCGCAGCACGGTCAAGGCCATGCGCAAGAACGTGTTGGCCAAGTGCTATGGTGGCGACATCACCCGCAAGAAGAAGCTCCTCGAGAAGCAGAAAGAGGGCAAGAAGCGGATGAAGCAGGTGGGCCGCGTGGAGATTCCGCAGGAGGCCTTCCTCGCGGTGCTGCAGGTGGATAGCAAGTAGTGAAGCCGGGAATGGGGATTCGGGATTCGGGATTCGGAACAGCCGCTCCGGCCCCGCTTTTGCGAATCCCGACTCCCTAATATCGAATCCCGTTCCGAAGGAACACAGATGGTCTGGTTTGAAACGATCCTCGTAGTGCTGACGCTGCTCACCGGCGTGGTGTGGCTGGCCGACAGGCTGTTCCTGGCCAAGCGCCGCCAGGCCAGGGGAGGGCTGCTGGACGAGGAGCCCGTGCTGGTCGACTACTCGCGCGCGTTCTTCCCGGTGCTGGCCGTGGTGCTGGTGCTGCGCAGCTTCATCGCCGAGCCCTACAAGATCCCGTCCAGTTCGATGATGCCGAACCTGCTGATCGGCGACTTCATCCTGGTCAACAAGTTCTCCTACGGCCTGCGCCTGCCGATCAACAACCGCAAGTTCCTGGCCATCGGCGAGCCCAAGCGCGGCGACGTGGTGGTGTTCAAGCCGCCGCACGACCCGGAGAACAACTGGATCAAGCGCGTGATCGGCCTGCCGGGCGACCGCGTGGGTTTCCATGGCGATACGGTGTACATCAACGGCCAGCCGCTGACCTACGAGAAGATGGGCAGCTACGTGGGGCATGGTAGTGGCGCTGGCGAGACCGGGGCCGCCCTGCTGCGCGAAAACCTGCCCGGGCGCCCGCATACCGTGCTGGAATGGCTGGACCGCAGCCGTCCGGAGGGGCAGGGTGACTGGGTGGTCCCGCAGGGCCAGTATTTCGTCATGGGCGACAATCGGGATAATAGCGAGGACAGCCGCTTCTGGACCCAGACCCATTTCCTGCCCGAGCAGAACCTGCGCGGGAAGGCTTTCCTGGTCTGGCTGAACTGCGAGGGCTGGTTCTGCAAGAATGGCTTCGATGCTTCGCGCATCGGCAACGGCATCGAGTGATCGATCAACGCTAACGGGGACGGACGGGGGATGACGATGAAGCGCAAGCAGAGTGGCATGACGTTGTTGAGCTTTGTGGTGGTGCTGGGCGTGGTGGGTTTCACCGCCTACGTCGCGATGCGGCTGTTCCCGATGTACCAGGAGTACTACGCGGTCAAGTCCTCGCTGAAGGGATTGGCCAACGAGCAGGGCGTGGCCGACATGGACCCGGCGCGGATGAAGGAGCTGTTCTTCCGTCGGCTGAACATGAACTACTCGAACAGCATCAAGCCCGCGGACGTGAAGATCGAGCGCATGGAAGGCGGCTGGAGCATGAAGGTCGCCTATGAAGTGCGTCGCCCGCTGGTGGGCAACCTCGACGTGGTGGGCAACTTCAACGCCGAGCAGGCGATGACGCGTCGCGGCGCGGACTAAGGGCTTGGCGGTTGACCGCATCGGTCATGTGTTCGCGGACCAGGGCCTGCTTGCGCAGGCCCTGACCCATCGCAGTGCGGGGGCACCGCATAACGAGCGCCTGGAATTCCTCGGCGACAGCATCGTCAACTTCCTGGTCGCCGAGACCCTGTTCCAACGCTGGCCCAAGGCCGACGAAGGCGCCCTGACCCGCGCGCGCGCCGAACTGGTGCGCGAAGCCTCGCTGGCGACCATCGCGCGCCACCTGCAACTGGGCGAGCGCCTGACGATGGGGCCGGGCGAGATGAAATCCGGCGGCCACCGCCGCGACTCGATCCTGGCCGACGCGCTGGAAGCCGTGGTCGCGGCGATCTACCTGGACAGCAGTTTCGAGGTCTGCCGCGCCGTGGTGCTGCCGTGGTTCGAGGAATCGCTGGCGGCGCTGCCGGTCGGGCGCCCCGAGAAGGACGCCAAGACCCGGCTGCAGGAATGGCTGCAGGGACGCCAGCGTCCGCTGCCGGTGTACGAACTGGTGTCGGAAAGCGGCGACGACCACGCCAAACTCTTCCTCGCGCGCTGCACCACGCTGGATCCGCCGCTGGCGGCCGACGGCGAGGGCACCTCGCGCCGCAACGCCGAGCAGGTCGCCGCCGCGGCGCTGCTCGACAAGCTCGATATCTCGAAGTGAGTCCCCCCCGTGAGTAAATCCCCCTCCTACCGCAGCGGCAGTGTCGCCGTCATCGGTCGCCCCAACGTGGGCAAGTCCACCCTGACCAACGCCCTGGTCGGCGCCAAGGTCAGCATCACCTCCAACCGGCCGCAGACCACGCGGCATCGCCTGCTCGGCATCGCGACGTTCGCGGCGGGCAAGGACCGGCCGGCCGGGCAGATCGTGCTGGTCGACACGCCCGGCCTGCACAAACAGCAGGGCAAGTTCTCCGCCTCGGCGATGAGCCGGGTGATGAACCGGGCCGCCCGTGGCGCACTGGAGGAGGTCGACGCCGCCCTGATGGTGGTCGAAGCCGGTCGCTGGGACGAGGAGGACACGCTGGCCTACAACGTGTTGCGCGATGCCGGCATCCCGGTGGTGCTGGTGGTCAACAAGGTCGACCGCATCAAGGAGAAGGCAGCCATGCTGCCCTTCCTGGCGGAGGTCGGGCAGGACCGCGCGTTCGCGGCGGTGCATCCGGTGTCGGCGCTGAAGCGCAACGGTCTGGAGGCGCTGGTGAAGGACATCCTGGCGTTGCTGCCGGAGCAGCCGCCGATGTTCGGCGAGGACGAGATCACCGACCGCAGCGAGCGTTTCCTCGCCGCCGAACTGGTGCGCGAGCAACTGATGCGCCAGCTCGGCGCGGAACTGCCGTACGCCACCACCGTCGAGATCGAGAACTTCACCACTGAGGCGTCGCCCAAGGGCGAACTGGCCCGCATCGGTGCGGTGATCTGGGTGGAGCGCGAGAGCCAGAAGGCCATCGTGATCGGCAAGGGCGGCGCACGGCTGAAGGAGATCGGCAGCAAGTCGCGCCAGCAGATGGAGCATCTGTTCGGCCGCAAGGTCTTCCTGGAGACCTGGGTGCGCGTGCGCGAGGGCTGGTCCGATGACGAGACCGCGCTGAAGGCCTTCGGGTACGAGTGAGCCACCGGTCGGGCCCGGTTGCATGCGCCTGAGCGACACCGCCTTTGTCCTGCATGCGCGCCCCTGGCGCGAGACCAGCCTGCTGGTGGAAGTGCTGGGCCGCGAGCACGGCCGGCTTGGCCTGATCGCGCGCGGCGTGCAGGGACCGAAGAAGCACGTCCTGCGCGCAGCCCTGCAGCCGCTGCAGCTGATCCGCCTCGATGGCGATCTGCGTGGTGAACTGGCACGACTGGTCGGCGCCGAAGCGCTCGATGCCGCGCCCCAGCCCGCCGGCGACGCCATGCTGGCCGCGTTCTATCTCAACGAACTGGTGCTGCGTCTGGCGCCGCGCCACGATCCCGTGCCCGACCTGTTCGATGCCTACGCGCGTGCACGCGAGCAGCTGCGGCAGCGTGAGGGACTGGCGTGGTCGCTACGCCTCTTCGAGCGCGACCTGGTCGAAGCGCTGGGGTTCGGCTTCGCGCTCGATTGCGATGGCGACGGCGACCCTATCGATCCGGCGGCGCGCTACCGGCTGGATCCCGAGCACGGGCCGCGACGGCTGCGCAGCGATCGCGGCCACGAAGAGCGCAGCCAGGCGGCGACCGGCCGTGCGCTGCTGGCCTTGGCCGAAGACGTGCTGCCCCCGCCCGACGACCTGGCGAGCCTGCGGCTGCCGATGCGGTCGGTGCTGGCCCACCACCTGGGACCGCGCGGACTGAAATCGTGGGAAATGATCGGTGAACTGGGCCGGCTGAAGCGCCCAGACAAGGCGACCGATTAAAGCTGTCAGGGCGGCGGCGCGAGCAGGCGTTCGCAGGCGGCCACGAATGCCTTGTGCAAGTTCGCGTCGGTCGGCGCGGCATGCCAGCGCGAAGCGATGTCCGCCAGGGCCGTGGCGCCGGCGAAGCCGCAGCTGGCCTGCAGCCGGTGAAGCTGGGCGCGCAGCGTCGCCTCGTCTGTGCGGGCGAACGCCTCCAGGCAGGCGTTACGCGTCGCCGGCAGCTCGGAGAGGAACAGTTGCCGCAGTGTCGCCACGTGCTCCCGGTTGCCGGCCAAGGCGGCGAGCGCCGCGGCGTCGTCCCAGTCCGGGGGCGCCGACGGCAGGTTTTTTCCGGCCCCGGCCAGCGCCGCACGTACCGCGTCCCGCAATGACTGGGCCGAGAGCGGCTTGACCAGCACATCGGCAAAGCCCGCCTGCAACAGGTGCGCGCGCATGGCCAGGCCGGTGTCGGCGGTATGCGCCAGCGCGCACGTCGAGGCGCCGGAGGCGCGCAGCTGCTGCAACAGGGTCGCCCCACTGCCATCGGGCAGGTTGGCATCGATCAGCCATGCGTCGAACGGTCCGCTGGCCGCCCGCGCCTGCGCGCAGTCCGCCGCGACCTGCACGTTCGCCGGCAAGCCCTCCAGTGCGGCGGACAGGAACAGGGCGCTGATCGGATCGTCTTCCACCAGCAGTATCGAGGGCATCGTGCCGTGGGCGAGGGACATGGTCGGGCTTCCTGCGGACTGGTCGCATCTTAGCCTCGGGAAGCGCCGCCGGTGGCCATGCGACAATGCCGCCCCGCCAAATACCCGCAGCCTGACGCCACGTGGCCCGCAACCGTCCTCCCCGCATCGACAAGACCCCCTTTGAAGCCCGCATCACCGACCTGACCCACGACGGGCGCGGCGTGGCCCGTCGCGACGGCAAGGCCGTTTTCGTCTCGGGCGCCTTGCCCGGCGAGCGGGTGATGGCCGAGCAGACGGCGAAGAACCGCCATTTCGACGAAGCGAGGACACTCGATGTGCTGGAAGCGTCGCCCGACCGCGTCACGCCGCGCTGCCCGCATTTCGGCACCTGTGGCGGCTGCGTGCTGCAGCACCTGGACGAAACGCGGCAGATCGAAGCCAAGCAGCGCGTGCTGCTGGACAACCTGGAGCGCATCGGCCACGTGACGCCGAAGACGGTGCTGCCGCCGCTGACGGGCGCCGCATGGGGATATCGCCGCAAGGGGCGCTTCTCGGTGCGCCGGGTCAACAAGAAGGACAAGACCCTGGTCGGCTTCCGCGAGCAGGACCCGCGCTTCGTCGCCGACCTGTCCGAATGCCATACCGTCATCCCGCAGATCGGCCGTCGGGTGGCCGACCTGGCCGCGCTGGTCGACAGCCTGGACGCGCGCGAACACATCCCGCAGATCGAATTCATCGCAGGTGACGCGCGTGCCGACTTCAGCGGTATCGCCCTGGTGTTCCGCCACCTGCAGCCCCTGGGCGACGACGACCGCGCCAGGCTGGTCGCGTTCGCGCAGGCCAGCGGCTTCGCCCTCTTCCTGCAGCCGGGCGGGCTGGAAAGCGTGCATCCGCTCTGGCCCGAGGCCCCGCAGCTCGCGTTCGCGCTGGCGCCGTGGGACGTGTCGCTGGCCTTCCGTCCGCTGGATTTCATCCAGGTCAATGCCGCGCTCAACGAGAAGATGATCGCGCGCACCTTCGAGCTGCTCGATCCGCAGCCGCAGGACCGCGTGCTGGACCTGTTCTGCGGCCTGGGCAACTTCACCCTGCCGATGGCGCGCCTGGTGGGCGAGGTGGTCGGCGTGGAAGGCGATGCCGGGCTGGTGGCGCGTGCGCGCGACAACGCGCAGCGCAACGCCCTGCCGAACGCGCAGTTCCATGCCGCCGACCTGACCCAGGACCAGCGCGGCACGGCGTGGATGCGGCAGGGCCCCTCGACAGGGCTCGGGACAGGCTTCAACAAGCTGCTGCTGGATCCGCCGCGCTCCGGCGCCATCGAGGTGCTGCAGCAACTGCCGCTGAAACAGTTCGACCGTATCGTCTACGTCAGCTGCCATCCGGGCTCGCTGGCGCGCGATGCGGGTTATCTGGTCAACGAGCAGGGGTATACGCTGGTGTCGGCGGGAGTGATGGACATGTTCCCGCACACGGCGCACGTCGAGTCCATCGCGTTGTTCGAGAGGAGATGAGGCGGGAACGGGGAGCAGGGAACGGGGAATTCGGGATGCCCGTTGCTTCGTTGCCTGCCTCTTTCATCCCGATCACGTAGCATCCCGATCCTGTCGCCCACCACCGACTTCCATTCCCCATTCCCCGCTCACACCCATGCCTCTAGAAATCGAACGGAAGTTCCTGGTCACCGGAGATGCCTGGCGCGCCGCCGCGCACGCGGTCGTGCCGATGGCGCAGGGCTACATCAACGACATGGGGGCGATGGATCGCGGCGAGCAGAAGGCATCGGTACGCGTGCGCATCCAGGGCGGGGAAGCCTACCTCAACCTGAAATCGCGCGAGCTGGGGCATACGCGCCAGGAATTCGACTATCCGATTCCCGTGGAGGATGCCCGTGCGCTGCTGGCGCTGTGCGTGGGTGGCCTGGTCGACAAGCGTCGCCATCTGGTCCGCCATGCCGGGCACCTGTGGGAAGTGGACGAGTTTCTCGGCGACAACGCTGGGTTGGTCGTTGCGGAGATCGAGCTTGATCACGCCGACGAAGCCTTCGAGCGGCCCGACTGGCTGGCAGGCGAAGTCACCGACGATCCGCGTTACTACAACCTGGCGCTCGCCAGCCGTCCCTATCGATCCTGGCCGCGGGACTGAGTCCGCAATAAACGCATCCGTCGGCGGCAGGCGCGCGTAGTAACCGCTACGCAACCGCCACGCCGATCCATGCGCCGCAAGTCCGACCTCCCCAGCAAGCCCTGCCGCACCTGTGGCCGACCGTTCACATGGCGGCGCAAATGGCGCGATGTCTGGGATGAGGTTGCGTACTGCTCTGAGCGCTGCAGACGGCAGCGCAGGGCGCGTCAATGACATCGCCCGTACGGCAGCCGGCTCCGGCCCACACGTTGCGCCTGGTGCTGGGCGATCAGCTGGACCCGCAGCATCCCTGGTTCGCGCGCGTCGATCCCGGCGTGGTCCACGTGCTGATGGAGATCCGGCAGGAAACCGACTACGTGCTGCACCATGCGCAGAAGATCCTGGCGATCTTCGCGGCCATGCGTGCGTTCGCGGCCCGCCTGCGCTCCGCAGGCCATCGCGTGCACTACCTGGCCATCGATGATCCCGGCAATCGCCAGCGGCTGACCGACAATCTGGAGGCGCTGCTGGCGCAGTACGGCGCCGGCACGTTCGCCTACCAGCCGGCCGACGAGTGGCGGCTGGATGCGCAGCTCCTGCAGTGGACGGCGTCCCTCGACGTCGCGGTCGAACGCGCCGCCGACGTCCATTTCCTCGCGGCCCGCGACGAGGTCGGCCGATTGTTCGGCGCGCGCAAGCAGTGGCGCATGGAGACCTTCTATCGCGGGATGCGACAGAAGCACGGCGTGCTGCTCGAACCCGACGGCTCACCGGCGGGCGGGCGCTGGAACTTTGATCATGACAACCGGTCGGCCTGGGGCGGTACGCCGCCCGAACCGGCGGACTGGCGCAGGCCGCACGACCACCGCGCGCTGTGGACCACCATCGAAGCGGCCGGCGTCGCCAGCTTCGGTGATCCGCAAGCCGACGCGCTGCGCTGGCCGCTGGACCGCGACGAAGCACTGGCGGACCTTGACGCCTTCGTCGCGCACGCGCTGCCGTGGTTCGGGCAGTTCCAGGACGCGATGAGCACGCGCGCGCCACGCCTGTTCCACTCGCTGCTGTCGTTCGCACTGAACACCAAGATGCTGCGGCCGGCGGAGGTGATCGCGCGCGCCGAGACGGCCTGGCGCGAGGGCAGGGCACCGCTGGCGGCGGTCGAAGGCTTCATCCGCCAGATCCTGGGATGGCGCGAGTACGTGCGCGGCGTGTACTGGGCGAAGATGCCGGGCTATGTGGAGCTGAATCACTTCGGCCACGCCACGCCGCTGCCTGACTGGTTCTGGACAGGGCGCGTGCGTATGCGCTGCCTGGCGGAGGCCGTGGGCCAGTCGCTGTCGCAGGCGCATGCGCACCACATCCAGCGGCTGATGGTGATCGGGAATTTCTCGCTGCTGGCGGGTCTGGATCCGCAGGCGCTGCACCGCTGGTACCTGGGCGTCTACATCGATGCGTTCGAGTGGGTGGAACTGCCCAATACGCTGGGCATGAGCCAGTTCGGCGACGGCGGTCTGCTGGCCAGCAAGCCGTACGTGAGCGGCAGTGCCTATCTGGACCGGATGAGCGATTACTGCCGCGGCTGTCCGTACGACCGTCGCCAGCGCACCGGTGCACGCGCCTGTCCGTTCAACGCGCTGTACTGGGACTTCCTGGAGCGCAACCGCGACACACTGGGGCGCAATCCGCGCCTGGCGATGCCCTACCGCCAGCTCGCACGCATGGACACGGCCACGCGCGATGCGCTGTCCGCGCACGCCCGCCACGTGCGCGGCACGCTGGCATCGCTCTGAGGCGGTGCGCCCGCCGCGTGAACGTCGCCGTCTGACGGCCGCGCGGGCTTCTGCGACAATGCAGGCCCCGCGCCCCCGGGCGCCGCCCATGAGGCTTCCACCGCAATGCTTGTCATCGGCATCGCCGGCACCGAACTCACCGCGCAGGAGCGCGACTGGCTGCAGCACGACGCCGTCGCCGGCGTCATCCTGTTCACCCGCAACTTCGCCTCGCGTGCGCAGGTGGCGGAACTGTCGCAGGCCATCCGTGCCGCGGCCCCGCGCCCGCAGCTGGTCTGCGTGGACCAGGAGGGCGGCCGCGTGCAGCGCTTCCGCGAAGGCTACAGCGACCTGCCCGCGCTGGAGGTCTTCGGCAAGCGCTACGCGCAGGATCCGCAGGCCGCGCTGCAGCGTGCCGAGGAACACGCCTGGCTGATGGCCAGCGAAATCCTCGCCAGCGGCGTCGACCTGAGCTTCGCGCCGGTCGTCGATCTGGCACGCGGCAACCGCGCCATCGGCAACCGCGCGTTCGATGCCGATCCGCAGATCGTCGCCGAGTTCACCCGCGCCTACGTGCGCGGCATGCACGCCGCCGGCATGGCCGCCACGCTGAAGCACTTCCCGGGCCACGGCACCGTGCTGGAAGACACGCACTTCGACGATGCCGTCGACCCGCGCCCGCTGGACGTGCTGCGGGCCGAGGACCTGGTCCCGTTCGTCGCCGGCATCGAGGCCAAGGCCGACGCGGTGATGATGGGCCACGTGAAGTATCCGGCCGTCGCGCCGGAGCCGGCGGGCTACTCGCCGTTCTGGATCCAGCAGGTCCTGCGCGAAGAGATGGGTTTCCGTGGCGTGGTGTTCTCCGACGACATCGGCATGGCCGCGGCGTTTTCCGCCGGTGGCGTGAAGCAGCGCATCCACGACCACCTGGATGCGGGCTGCGACGTGGTGCTGGTGTGCTCGCCGAAGCTGGTGGACGAATCGCTGAAGGCGGTGGAAGGCCGCGCGCTGAACACCGCCGCCGTCCTCGGCGTGCTGGGACGTGGCGCGCTGGGATGGGATGGCCTGATCGCCGACGCGCGCTACGGCGAAGCGCAGACGCGCGTGATCGACAACATGAAGGGAGTGGTCTGATGGAATCGCTGGGCAATCCGCGACCGAAGCTGGCCGATGCGCTGGCCAACGCCGACCTGCTGGTCGACCGCGCCACGATCGATCGCGCCATCACGCAGATGGCCGCGCCCATCGCGCGCGACTACGCCGGTGAAGTGCCGGTCTACCTGACCATCATGCATGGCGCATTGCCGTTCGCCGGCCAACTGGCGCTGGAACTGGGTGCGCTGGGACTAGACCTGGAATTCGACTACCTGCACGCCACCCGCTACCGCGGCGAGACCACCGGTGGCGAGCTGGTGTGGAAGCACCGTCCCGCGACCGCGCTGTACGGCCGCCGCGTGCTGCTGGTCGACGACATCCTCGACGAGGGCCACACCCTGCTGGCGGTCAAGCAGTGGTGCCTGGAACAGGGCGCCACCGACGTGCGCATCGCCGCCCTGACCACCAAGCAGCACGACCGCTGCGTGGCAGGCATCTGCGCCGACTACGTGGGCCTGGAAGTGGCCGACCGCTACGTGTTCGGCTTCGGCATGGACTACCACGAGCAGGGCCGCAACCTGCCGGGCATCTACGCGTTGAAGGAATGAGCATGGCCGACATCGCGCTCGCCGTCATCGGCGGCACCGGCGTCTACAAGCTGGCCGACCTGCAGGACGTGGAGTCCCGGGAACTGCACACCCGCTTCGGCGCACCGTCCGGGCCTGTCCGCATCGGCACGCTGTCGGGCCAGCGCGTGGCCTTCCTGGCGCGTCACGGCGAGGGACATTCGGTGCCGCCGCACCAGGTCAACTACCGCGCCAACCTGCAGGCACTGAAGGACCTGGGTGCCACCCGCGTGCTGGCGCTCAATACCGTCGGCGGCATCACCGATGCCTGTGGACCGCGCGTGCTGGCCTGCCCGGACCAGTTGATCGACTACACCTGGGGCCGCATCTCGACGATCTGCGAAGAGCCCGGCAGCGAGGTCCTGCATGTGGATTTCGGCGATCCGTACACGCATTTACTTCGTCAGCAGATCCTCGCGGCCGCCCGCGAGGCCGGTGTCGAGGTGGTCGATGGCGGCTGCTACGGGGCCACCCAGGGGCCACGCCTGGAGACCCGTGCGGAGATCCGCCGGATGCGTCGCGACGGCTGCGACCTGGTCGGCATGACCGGCATGCCGGAAGCCGGTCTGGCGCGGGAAATGGGCCTGCAATACGCCTGCCTGGCCATCGTCGCCAACTGGGCCGCCGGCTGCGGCACCGACGAGGAGATCACCATGGACGAAGTGCTGGCGAACGTGGCCGCGGCCTCGGCCGGCATTCCCGCCCTGGTGGCCGCGCTCGCACGTGGGTGATTGTCAACGCGCGCGGAGGTTTGCATACTCGCCGGGTGTGACGTCACGCCACACATTCCACCCGCATCCAGAAAAGGAAATACAAGCGCTATGCCGTACGGTACCGTGAAATGGTTCAACGATGCCAAGGGCTTCGGATTCATCGCGCCAGAAGATGGCAGCGCCGATGTCTTTGCGCACCACACCGCCATCAACAGCAAGGGCTTCCGCAGCCTGCAGGAAGGCCAGCGCGTCAGTTACGAGCTGACCCAGGGCCCGAAGGGTGCACAGGCGTCCAATATCACGCCGGCAGCCTGATCCAAGACGATTTTCTTGAACCCCGCTCCGGCGGGGTTTTTTAACGCCTGTCGTTTCCGCTACACCGGTTTACCGCACCACGAAGGACGCACGCGCGCCATGCAAGCCCAGCACATCGCGATCATCGGCTACGGCACGGCCGGCCAGGCGGCGGCGCTGCTGCTGGCGCGCGACGGCCACCGCGTGGAGGTGTTCGAGCGCGCACCGGAACTCGGGCCGGTGGGCGCCGGCTTCCTGCTGCAGCCGACCGGGCTGCAGGTGCTGTGGGAACTGGGGCTGCTGCCCGAGGTAATGGCGCATGGCAGGCGGGTCAACCGGCTGTACGGCGAAACGCCGTGCGGACGCGCGGTGATGGACATGCGCTACGCGGGGCTGGATGCGCGCCTGTTCGGCGTCGGCATGCAGCGCGGCGCGTTGTTCGCGTTGCTGGCATCGGCCTGGGCCGAACATGGCGAGGTGCATCGTGGCCACGCCATCGAGGAAGTGAGCGACGACACCCGCCGCATCCGCGACCAGCACGGGCGCTGGCATGGTCCGTTCGACCTGGTGATCGCGGCGGACGGATCTGCATCACGGCTGCGCGGCTTCACCGGTGCAGTGAAGCGCGAGGCCGTCTATCCCTGGGGGGCGCTGTGGCGGCTGGTGCCGCAGGGCGACTGGGCTTGGGGCGACGAACTGCGGCAGCGCTACGTGGCCGCGCGCAAGATGATCGGCCTGCTGCCGGTAGGCACGCGGCCCGGCGATGACACGCCGCGGCTCAGCTTTTTCTGGAGCCTGCCCATCGCCGACTTCGATGGCTGGCGGCTGCGTGGATTGCCGGCATGGCGCGACGAGATCGCTGCCCTTTGGCCCGACGCGGATGCCTGCCTGGCCGACATGGTCGATCCCGACCAGTTGGCGCGCGCCAGCTATCGCGACGTGACCCTTCGGCAGTGGCACCGCGACCGGCTGGTCGTGCTGGGCGACGCCGCCCACGGCATGAGTCCGCAACTGGGGCAGGGCGTCAACATGGCGCTGATGGATGCACAGGCGCTGCGCGATGCGTTGCGCAGCGAACACGCCATTCCGGCCGCACTGCACGCCTATCAGCGCGAGCGCCAGGCGCACGTCGGCGTCTACCAGTTCTGGAGCCGCTGGCTGACGCCGATCTTCCAGTCCGACCAGGACTGGATCGCCCATGCCCGCGACATCGCCTTCCTGCCGGCGGGCCGCCTGCCGGGCGGGCGCGGCCACACGCTGCGCGTACTGAGCGGCACCCAGCACGGCTTCTTCGGTACGCTGAAACTGAAAGCCGATTTCCTCCGCACGCTCGACGACCTCCGCCCTCCACTGTAGGAGCGACGTCAGTCGCGACCGCAATACCGGAACGCTTTGGACACGGATCAACGCGGATCGACACGGATGAAAAGCCTTGTCTATCCGAGGTTATCCGCTTTGATCCGTGTCCAAAAAACTGATCTCACGCGCACCCTGCAACCTCCGATTTTCGGTGTGGGAGCGACGTAAGTCGCGACCGCAACGCCGGAACGCATTGGACACGGATCAACGCGGATCGACACGGATGAAAGCCTCATCTATCCGATGTTATCCGCTTTGATCCGTGTCAAAAAATTGATCTCACTCACACCCTGCGGCCTCCGATTTTCGGTGTGGGAGCGACGTAAGTCGCGATCAAAAGGGCAGAAGTGCATTGGGCACGGATCAACACGGATCAACATAGATGAAAGGCCGTGTTGATCTGCAGCCAGCCGGCCTGATCCATGTCCCTTTGCGATTTCGCTCCACGCTTAACGACCTCCGTCTTCTTTCGTAAGAGAATCGCGGCATGCCGCAGGAGCCGATGATGGACGACCTTTCTCCGTTCGATACGCATCGCGTGGACAACCAGCCGCCGCCGTTTGAGCCGCGCGACCTGTGGATGGACGACGTGGCGCTGCGCGAGGCCGTTGCGCGCGAGGGTGCCGACGCGTTCGTCGAACGACTCGCCGGCTACGGCGCCTTGGCGGGCGATGAACTGTATCGGCTCGGCTTCGACGCCAACCGCGACCGCCCGCGCCTGCGTACGCATGACCGCGCCGGCCAGCGCATCGACACGGTCGAGTTCCATCCCGCGTATCACCGGCTGCTGGAGGTGGCGAAGACACAGGGCGTCGCCGGCCTGTCGTGGCATGAGCCGGCGCCCGGTGCGCACGTCGCTCGCGCAGCGCTGAGCTATCTGCATCACCAGGCCGAAGCGGGCACCAGCTGTCCGCTGACGATGACGCATGCCGCCGTGCCCGTCCTGCAACGAGAGCCGGGCCTGCGCGAATGGGCGGCGAAAGCGGCCGCACCGCACTACGACCCGCGCGACGTGCCCATTGCCGACAAGGCCGGCATCACGCTGGGCATGGGCATGACCGAGAAGCAGGGCGGCTCCGATGTGCGCAGCAATGCGACCACGGCCACGCCTGCCGACGACGGCACCTACGCGCTGGTCGGCCACAAGTGGTTCTTCTCCGCACCGATGAGCGACGGCTTCCTGGTGCTGGCGCAGGCGCCCGGCGGGTTGACCTGTTTCCTGATGCCGCGCCGTCTGGATGACGGCGAAAAGAATGCGTTCCGGCTGATGCGCCTGAAGGACAAGCTGGGCGACTGGGCCAACGCGTCCAGTGAGGTCGAGTTCACCGGTGCACGCGCCTGGCGCGTGGGCGACGAAGGCCGTGGCGTGGCGACCATCATCGAGATGGTGATGCTGACGCGGCTGGATTGCATGCTGGGCTCCGCCGCCGAGATGCGCATGGCCCTGGCGCAGGCGCTGCACCATGCGCGCCATCGCGTCGCGTTCGGTAAGCGACTTGCTGAGCATCTGCTGATGCGCAACGTGCTGGCCGACCTCGCGCTGGAATCCGAAGCGGCGACCGCCTTCGCCCTCCGTGCGGCACGCGCGGTCGACGCGGCCGCCCGCGATCCGCACGAAGCGGTGTTCGCGCGCGTCGCCACGGCGGTGGGCAAGTACTGGATCTGCAAGCGCGCGCCGGCATTCGTCAACGAAGCGCAGGAGTGCCTGGGCGGTGCGGGCTATGTGGAGGAATCGATCCTGCCGCGCCTCTACCGGCAGGCGCCGCTCAATTCGATCTGGGAAGGCAGCGGCAACATCCAGTGTCTCGACGTGCTGCGGGCGTTGTCGCGCGAGGCCGGTGCACGCGAAGCGATCGTCAGCGAGCTTGCGTCGGCCGTGGGCAGGGATACGGTCTACGACGCGTTCGTCGATCGCTTGCGCGGCGACCTGTCGTCGGCCGGCGAGGCGGGCGCCCGCCTGATCGTGGAGCGACTGGCCCTGGCGTTGCAGGCGGCGGTGCTGCTGCGGGCCGGCAGTCCGGCGGCGGCGCTGTTCGTGCGTAGCCGGCTCGGCGGCGCGCATGGACTGGCATTCGGCACGCTGCCCGACGACGCGGATCTCGGTCCGCTACTGGCCCGGGCACTGCCGGCGTGAAGTCGTGGCGGTGGCCGCTCCTTTTGCTCGCCGCCTTCGGCCTGTCCTCACAAGCGCGTGAGCGGGATCCACGGCCGCCACCGCTGTTGCCGGCCGTGCAGCAGGCCGATGCGATCCACGTCTACAAGGCACAGCGGCGCATGGACCTGCTGCGCGAGGGCCGGGTCATCGCGACCTACCGCGTCGTGCTGGGCGGCGCGCCGGTCGGACACAAGCGGCAGCAGGGCGACTGGCGCACGCCGGAAGGCGATTACCGCATCACCTACCGCAACGACCGCAGCCGCTTCCACCTGTCGCTGCGCATCTCGTATCCGAACGAGGCCGACCGCCGGCAGGCCGCGGCGCGGGGTGTCGATCCCGGCGGCGACATCATGATCCATGGGGCGACGCCGCCCGGTTCGCGGACGGACTGGACCGAAGGCTGCATTGCGGTGACCAATGCGGAGATGGAGGCGGTCTGGCAGCGCGTGCCGGTGGGCACGCCGGTCCGCATCAGGCCGTGACGGGATCGCCGCTCAGCGTCCGCCGCCGCGCGAGGCGAGGGCGCGCGAACCGGTGATTATCAGGCGGACCATTTCCGACAGTTGCTCGATCAGCTCCGGGTCTTTCTCCGGCGGCAGGTCCATCGCGGTGGCGCCCATCGCGAACACCAGACGGGTGATCGCCTTGGAGACCAGGGCGGGTTCGTGCAGCGGCGCGTTGTCGCGTGTCGCCAGCCGCACCAGGTCCATGCACAGTTCCTCTTCGAAGAACTGCAGCTCGCGCTCCACCGCATGCTTGAACGCATCCGAGCCCACGTTGCCCTCGCGCAGCAGCACGTGCAGCAGCTTGTCGTCGGCGCGCAGCTGCTCGATGAAGGCTTCCACCGAACCGCGCACCACGCTGCGGTCGCTGCTGGTGGCGCGGTGCCGCGCCTCGCCGATGATCTTGCGCAGCGAGCGGCCGGCCAGGTCGATCAGCGCCACCGCCAGTTCATCCATGTCGCGGAACTGGCGGTAGAAGCTGTTGGGGGCGATGCCGGCCTCGCGGGCGACCTCGCGCAGGCTCAGGGAGGAGACGCTGCGGTGCGGGCCGACCAGCTTGAGGGCGGCCGCCATCAGGTCTTCGCGCGAAATAGACGCCTTGCGGCCGGGGCCATGGTCGTCCTGGAGCTGCGGTTGCGGGTTCGGGATCACGCGAGGGCGCCGGGCATACGGAGTAGTCCGGGCATCATAGCCCCGTAAATTAATATACAAGTGTATACACATGCGTCTTCACAGGGGTATAGTGAGGCCATGAACGCTCAGATCCGTCCGTCCCCACGCCGGCCCGGTCCCCTGAAACGCCTGCTCCGGCCGTTGGTGAAGCCGGATGTCTTCGATTTCTGGGCCACCCGTTTCCACCGCACCTGGACCTGGGAGCGCCCGCTGGCGCGGCTGGTCGCGCGCGAAGCCGCCTCGGCCGACGCCGTGACCCTGCTGTTCAAGCCCAATCGCCACTGGGCCGGCCATCGCGCCGGCCAGCACGTGAACCTGGGCATCGAGATCGACGGCGTGCGCCTGACCCGCAGCTACAGCCTGACCGCGCCGCCGCGCGCGGACGGGCTGCTGCCGGTCACGGTCAAGGCGATCGAGGCTGGCAAGGTCAGCCGGCACCTGTGCCGGGACGCGCGTATCGGCGACATCGTCGACCTGGGGCAGGCCTTCGGCGAGCTGACGCTACCGGCATCGCCCCAGGGTGCCTTCCTGCTGCTGGCCGCCGGCAGCGGCATCACCCCGCTGATGGCGCTGGTACGCGAACTGGCCGGGCAGGGCATGCCGGTCGACCTGACGCTGCTGTACTGGGTGCGCCGGCGCGAGGAAGCCTGCTTCCTCGACGAAGTGCGCACGCTGGCCGCCGCCCATCCGCGCTTCCGCTTCCGGCTCCTGCTGACCCGGGATACCGCTGCGTCCAGCGATGAAGCCGAAGGCCGCATCGACGACGCCCTGCTCGGCGCGCACGCTGGCGATCTTTCCTCGCAGCAGGTGATGGCCTGCGGTCCGGGCGGGTTCGTCGAAGCCGCGCGCGGCCTGCTGGCCTCGCGCGTGAGCACGTTCCAGGCCGAAGCGTTCACCGCGCCGCCGGTGACGGTGGTGGACGAAGGCGAGGTCGACATCCGCCTGCAACGCAGCGGACGCACACTGCGGGTGCCGCGCGGCGAGTCCCTGCTCGCGGCCCTGGAGCAGCAGGGACTGAAACCGCCGTCGGGCTGCCGCATGGGCATCTGCAACACCTGCGCCTGCGGCAAATCCGCCGGCAGCACGCGCCACCTGCCCAGTGGCGAGCTGATGCACGAACCCTCCCTGGCCTTGAAGCTGTGCATCCACAGCGCCGCCACCGACCTCGAGCTGGATCTGTAATGGCCACCCCCTCCGTTTCCCGCAACCGCAAGCTCAGCGCCGACGAACTGGACCGCTTCGGTCAGGAACTCGATGCGCTGCGCGCCCGCACCGTGGCGACCCTGGGCCAGCGCGATGCCCGCTACATCCGCAACGTGGTCAAGGCGGTGCGCTACACCAACCTGGGCGGCCGCGCGCTGCTGTTCGCGGCGGCTGTGGCTGGCGGCCTGTGGCTGGCCGACAGCGCGGTCGGCTGGCTGTTCTGGGTGCTGTGGGCGCTGGGCGCGCTGTCGCTGGGCCTGGGCAAGATCCTGGAGAACATGGAACTGGGCCACAACGTCATCCATGGCCAGTACGACTGGCTGGGCGACCCGCAGCTCAACGGCAAGACCTACGACTGGGACATCGTCGGCACGGCCGACAACTGGCGGCATACCCACAATTTCCGCCATCACACCTATACCAACGTGCGCGGGCTGGACGACGACATCGGCTACGGCCTGCTGCGCATCTTTCCGGAGCAGAAGTGGCGTCCGTTCTACCTGCTGCAGCCGGCGATCGCGGTGGTGTTCGCGCTGTTGTTCCAGTGGGGCATCGCCATCCAGGACCTCAAGCTGGGCCGCTGGTGGAGCGGCAAGATGTCCGCCAGGCAGCTGCGCCACAAGTCCGCGCCGGTGGTGCGCAAGATGGGCAAGCAGCTGGCCAAGGACTACGTGATCTACCCGGCGCTGGCCGGTCCGTTCTTCCTGCCGGTGCTGCTGGGCAACATGGTCGCCAACGGGCTGCGCAACGTGTGGACCTACGTGATCATCTTCTGCGGCCACTTCACCGCCAACGCCGAGACGTTCCCGAAGGAATGCATCAAGAACGAATCGCGCGGCCACTGGTACCTGCGCCAGTTGCGCGGCTCGTCCAACCTGCGCGGCGGCTTCCTGATCAACGTGCTGTCGGGCAACCTGAGCCACCAGATCGAGCACCACTTCTTCCCGGATGTCCCGGCCAACCGCTACGCGGAAATGGCCCGGGAAGTACGCGCCATCTGCGCGCGCTACGGCCAGCACTACAACACCGGCACGCTGCTGACGCAGTTCGGTCAGGTGTGCTGGCGGATCGTGCGGCATGCGTTCCCCAGCCGCCCGCGTCCCATGCAGGCGCTGGTGCAGGCCGACGCGGCGGCGTAAGCGCGCAGCGTCGGAAAGTATCGCGGGCATGGCCCGCTCCTACAGATGCGGTGCTATTGCTTTGTAGGAGCGGGCCATGCCTGCGATGCGCCCTCAATCCAGGAACTGCAGCCGCGCCAGCTCCGCGTACAGGCCGTCCTGCGCCAGCAGTTCATCGTGCGTGCCCTGTGCGACGATCCGGCCCCGGTCCATCACCACGATCCGGTCCGCCTTTAATACGGTGGCCAGGCGGTGGGCGATGACCAGCGTGGTGCGCCCGTCCATCAGCCGCTCCAGCGCATGCTGCACGGCGCGCTCGCTCTGCGCATCGAGTGCGCTGGTGGCTTCGTCCAGCAACAGGATGGGCGCATCCTTCAGCAACGCGCGCGCGATGGCGATGCGCTGCTGCTGGCCGCCGGACAGGCGTGCGCCGCGTTCGCCGAGCGGGCTGTCGAAGCCGCCGGGCAGTTCGCGGATGAAATCATCGGCCTCGGCGGCTTCGGCTGCGGCCTGCAGTTCGGCGTCGGTGGCGTCGAGCTTACCGTAGCGGATGTTCTCGGCCGCGCTGGCGGCGAAGATGGTGGGCTGCTGCGGCACCAGCGCGATGTGTTCGCGCAGGTGCGCGGGATCGAGTTCGCGCAGGTCCACGCCGTCGACCCTCACGCTGCCGGCCTGCGCGTCGTGGAAGCGCAGCAGCATCGAGAACACCGTGCTCTTGCCGGCGCCGGAGGGGCCGACCAGGGCGACGGTTTCGCCGGGATGCACGGTCAGCTCGAACGCGTCGAGCGCGGGCAGGTCGGGGCGGGAGGGGTAGTGGAAGGACACGTTGTCGAAGCGGATCTCGCCCTTCACCGGCGTGGGCAAGGCGCGTGGCGCGGCCGGTGCGCGGATCGCCGGGGTTTCGTCCAGCAGTTCGGCGATGCGGCCCATGCCGCCGGCCGCGCGCTGCAGTTCGTTCCAGACCTCGGCCAGCGCACCGACCGAACCGCCGCCGATCAGCGCATAGAACACGAACTGGCCGAGTTCGCCTTTGCTGACGCGGCCAGCGATCACGTCGTGCGCACCGGACCACAGGACGAGCACGACCGCGCCGAACACCAACGTGATGACGGTGGCCGTGACCAGTGACTGCGCTCGGATGCGCTTGCGTGCCGTTTCAACCGAGAGCGCGACGGCGTCGGTGAAACGACCAAACTCGAAGGGTTCACGCGCATGCGCCTGTACGGTGCGCACTGCCCCCAGCGTTTCGCTGGCCAGCGTGTTGGCGTCGGCCACGCGGTCCTGGCTGGCGCGCGAGGCTTTCTCGAGTCTGCGTGCACCCAACAGGATCGGCGCAACGGCCAGCGGAATGCCGACGAGCGCATAGGCTGCAAGCTTCGGGCTGGTCACGAAAAGCATCACGATGCTTCCGATCACGGTGATAGTGCTGCGCAGCGCGACCGACATGCTGCTGCCCACGACGCTTCGTAGCAGTTCGCTATCGGCCGAGAGTCGGGAGACCAATTCGCCGCTGCGTGTACGGTCGTGGAATTCGGCATCCAGCGCCAGCAGGTGGCCATAGAGCTGCTTGCGCAGGTCTGCCACCACGCGCTCCCCCAGCAGGGACACGAAATAGAAGCGCGCAGCGCTGGCGATCGCCAGCACCAGGACGACCACAAACACCCCAATAAACACGCGATCGATGTTGCCGCCACTGTCGAAGCCGTGGTCGATCATTTGTTTGAAGGACACTGGAAACGTCAACGTCGCCGCCGACGCCAGCGCCAGCGCCAGCAGCCACGCGGTGAACAGCCCGCCATGCTGGCGCACGAACGGCCACAGCGCGCGCAGCGTGCCCAGCTTGGGTTTGGGCTTGGCGGCGGTGCCGTCCAGGGTCTCGCTCGGCGTACTCATCGGAATCGGTTCTCGAAGCGGTTGTGGAAGAGGCTTCAGCCCCGACCAGGCCGCCACGCTCCCGTGATGCCGGAAGCCCCTTCCACAAACACCTGCTGCGGGCCGGACGGTCAGGCCGGCCCGACAACGCGCACCCGGTTACGGGTGGCGTCGCGCAGCTGCGATTTCAAGGCGTCGGCACGATCGACGGGCAACTGCACGACCAGGCGCGCACCGGTTTCGTCGAAGCCTTCATCCTGTTTCGTCGCCTGGTGGGCGGCGAGCGCGGCATGCACATGGCCCAGATCGTCGAACGGACAGCTCAGTTCGAGCATCGCCAGGGCAACGAGCGGTTCACGCGGGGCAAGGCGCAGGCACTCCGCCGCCGCCCCGCCATAAGCCCGCACCAGGCCGCCGGCGCCCAGCTTGATGCCGCCGTACCAGCGGGTCACCACCACCATCACCCGGTCGAAGCCCTGGCCGTCGATCGCGGCGAGGATCGGCCGGCCCGCCGTGCCCGCAGGCTCGCCGTCGTCGCTCGACCGGTATTCGTCGCCGATCCGGTACGCCCAGCAGTTGTGGGTGGCGGCCGGGTCGCCGATCTCGCGCAGGAAGCCGAGCGCCTCGTCAGCGCTGGCCGCAGGCGCGGCCCGGGCGAGGAAACGGCTGTGTTTCACCTCCAGCAGCTGCGAGGCGCGCGCGACGAGGGTGTGGCTCACGGCGTGCCGAGCAGGGGGCGCAGGTCGTCCGGGACGCGCTGGAACGGGTGCTCCTGCACGAACAGCTGCAGGCTGCGCAGCGCGTTGGCGTCGTCGCCCAGGTCGCGGCGCAGGCGGATGCGGTCCAGCCATTCGGCCGGTGGCAGCCGCGTGTCCTGGTCCACCGGCGCCTGCAGGTCGGTGCGGCGCAGCGCGTTGCGTGCCGCGGTGGGCTGGGTGCTGCCGGCGCTGGCGGCCGGCAGCACCCAGC
>NZ_JAKZBW010000025.1:0-67699 GCF_022539275.1 Pseudoxanthomonas sp. LH2527
GCACCGTGGTGACCGGCCGTATCGAGCGCGGCGTGATCAAGGTGGGCGAGGAAATCGAGATCGTCGGTATCCGTCCGACCCAGAAGACCACGGTCACGGGCGTGGAAATGTTCCGCAAGCTGCTGGACCAGGGCCAGGCGGGCGACAACGCCGGTCTGCTGCTGCGCGGCACCAAGCGTGACGACGTGGAGCGTGGCCAGGTGCTGGCCAAGCCGGGTTCGATCACCCCGCACACCGAGTTCGAAGCCGAAGTCTACGTGCTGAGCAAGGACGAAGGCGGCCGTCACACCCCGTTCTTCAAGGGTTACCGTCCGCAGTTCTACTTCCGCACGACCGACATCACCGGCGCGGTGACGCTGCCGGAAGGCGTGGAGATGGTCATGCCGGGCGACAACATCAAGATGGTGGTGACGCTTATCAACCCGGTGGCGATGGACGAAGGCCTGCGTTTCGCGATCCGCGAAGGCGGCCGTACCGTCGGCGCCGGCGTGGTAGCCAAGATCATCAAGTGACGTCCTGACCCGGGCGGGCATTGCCCGCCCGGCTTTGTCAGGCCGTCATCCCCGCGCAGGCGGGGATCCAGCGGCCTGATGAAGCGACAAGGGCGGACCGGAACCCCGGCCCGCCTCTTTTTTGCAGAAATCCCGCGTTTTCATTCAACGGGATGCTGCAAAACAGCAAAACCTGCGCTATCATTCGCGCCCCTTGAAAGCCGCTTGGCTCGAAAGGAATCGCATGATCCGCCAGCGCCCCCTGGGAGGCCGCTGGTTCTACCGCGAAAAGAGGTGCAGGAAGCGCCTCGTGTTCGCCAGACACGGAGTGTCGCGTGCCTTCCTGCGGGCCTTCGGGTCGGGCAGGGCTTCCCGGTGGTTGACGGGATGTGTCACGCGTCCTATACTTTCATGTCTGGGCGGGCCGGTTTACCGGCCTGCCTAGTTTTTCAGGAAGAATCCCCAGCCGATTCCGGCGCTGCCCGTCCGTGGAGTCCACGCGGCCGGTGGGGAGCTGGAACAGCTTGGACTAACCGGGGCAAGGCATCCCAGAGGCCGCGCCCGTCGCTCTTTAACGAAGGAAATTTCCGTCATGGCGGACCAAAAGATCCGAATCCGGCTCAAGGCGTACGATCATCGTCTGATCGACCGCTCGGCCAGCGAGATCGTCGAGACGGCCAAGCGGACCGGCGCGCAAGTGCGCGGCCCGATCCCGCTGCCGACCAAGATCGAGCGTTACACCATCCTGGTTTCCCCGCACGTCGACAAGGACGCGCGTGACCAGTACGAGACCCGCACGCACAAGCGCGTGCTCGACATCGTCGACCCGAATGACAAGACCGTGGACGCGCTGATGAAGCTCGAGCTCGCGGCTGGCGTCGACGTGCAGATCAAGTTGACCTGAGGCCCACGACCATGACCGCGAAGAAATATTCGTTGGGTCTCGTCGGCCGCAAGGCTGGCATGACCCGTGTGTTCACCGAAGACGGCAAGTCCATCCCGGTGACGCTGATCGAAGCTACCCCCAACCGCATCACCCAGATCAAGACCCCCGAAACCGACGGCTACAGCGCCGTGCAGGTCGTCGTGGGTACCCGTCGCGCCTCGCTGATCACCAAGCCGGTCGCCGGTCACCTGGCCAAGGCCAAGGTCGAAGCCGGTCGTGGCCTGTGGGAGCTGCGCGTGGAAGCCGACAAGCTGGGCGACTTCACCGTCGGCGGCGAGATCAAGGCCGACATCTTCGAAGTCGGCCAGATCGTCGACGTCCAGGGCGTCACCAAGGGCAAGGGCTTCCAGGGCACGATCAAGCGCTGGAACTTCCGCATGGGCGACGCCACCCACGGTAACTCGCTGTCGCATCGCGCGCCGGGTTCGCTGGGTCAGCGTCAGACGCCGGGTCGCGTGTTCCCGGGCAAGAAGATGTCCGGCCACATGGGCGCCGTGCAGCAGAGCACGCAGAACCTGGAAGTCGTCCGCGTGGACGCCGAGCGCGGCCTGATCGCCGTTCGCGGCGCCGTGCCGGGTGCACCGGGTGGTGACGTGATCGTGCGTCCGGCAAGCAAGGGTTGAGGAGAACGACCATGGAACTAGCCATTACAGGTAGCGCCAACAAGCTGTCGGTCTCCGACGACGTGTTCGGCCGCGAATTCAGCGAGGATCTGGTCCACCAGGTCGTCGTTGCCTACCGCAACGCCGGTCGTGCAGGCACCAAGGCGCAGAAGACGCGCGCCGAAGTCAACGGCACCACCAAGAAGTCCAAGAAGCAGAAGGGCGGCGGTGCCCGTCACGGTGCTCTGACCGCGCCGATCTTCGTCGGCGGCGGCGTGACCTTCGCGGCCAAGCCGCGCAGCTTCGCGCAGAAGGTCAACCGCAAGATGTACCGTGCGGCCATCAGCTCCATCCTGTCTGAGCTGAACCGCCAGAACCGCCTGAAGGTCGTGGAAGCGTTCGACGTGGACGCCACCAAGACCAGCGCCCTGATCGAGAAGCTGAAGGGCTTCGACGTGGGCAAGCGTCCGCTGATCGTCACCGAGGATGCTTCCGAGCACCTGTACCTGTCCGCCCGCAACCTTCCCTACGTGGAAGTGCGCGACGTGCAGGGCCTGGATCCGGCGGCGCTGGTCGGTGCCGACTCCGTGTTGATCACGGCCGACGCCATCAAGAAGATCGAGGAGTGGCTGGCATGATCAGCAACGAAAAGATTTTTGCCGTGCTGCGTGCTCCGCGCGTCTCCGAAAAGACCGTGCGCCTGCAGGAACTCTCCAACCAATACGTCTTCGAAGTCTCGAACGATGCCACCAAGGCCGATGTGAAGGCCGCGGTCGAGCAGCTGTTCGACGTCAAGGTCGAGACGGTCAACGTGGTCAACGTGAAGGGCAAGAACAAGTCCTTCCGTAACCGCGCCGGCCGCCGCGGCGACTGGCGCAAGGCGTACGTGCGTCTGGCCGATGGCCAAGCCATCGACGTGTCGGCCAAGGCCTGAGGTAGACCCACATGCCATTGATGAAATTCAAACCCACCTCTCCCGGTCGCCGTTCGGCGGTCCGCGTGGTGACGCCCGACCTGCACAAGGGTGCCCCGCATGCTGCGCTGCTCGAGAAGCAGAGCAAGTCCGGCGGTCGCAACCACCACGGTCGCATCACCACCCGTCACATCGGCGGTGGCCACAAGCAGCATTACCGTCTCATCGACTTCAAGCGCGACAAGGAAGGCATCCCGGCGCGTGTGGAGCGGATCGAATACGATCCCAACCGCACCGCGCACATCGCGCTGCTGTGCTACGTCGATGGCGAGCGTCGCTACATCATCGCCCCCAAGGGCCTGAAGGCCGGTGATCAGGTCATCGCCGGTAGCGATGCGCCGATCAAGGCCGGCAACACGCTGCCGCTGCGCAACATCCCGGTCGGTACGACGATCCACGGCATCGAGCTGAAGCCCGGCAAGGGCGCGCAGATCGCCCGCGCCGCCGGCGCCGCCGTGCAGCTGGTCGCACGCGAGCAGGGTTTCGCCACGCTGCGCCTCCGCTCCGGCGAGATGCGCAAGGTGCAGGTCGAGTGCCGCGCCACGGTGGGCGAAGTCGGCAACGACGAGCACAGCCTGGAGAAGCTCGGCAAGGCCGGTGCCAAGCGCTGGCGCGGTATCAAGCCGACCGTCCGCGGTGCGGCCATGAACCCGGTCGATCACCCGCACGGTGGTGGTGAAGCCAAGGCCGGCCAGGGCAACCCGCATCCGGTCACCCCCTGGGGTGTGCCGACCAAGGGTTACAAGACGCGCAAGAACAAGCGCACGCAGCAATTCATCGTCCGCGATCGTAGGGGCTAATCGACCATGGCACGTTCACTCAAGAAGGGCCCGTTCGTCGATCACCACCTCGTCAAGAAGGTGGAGGCCGCGGGCGGCAGCAAGAAGCCGATCAAGACCTGGTCGCGCCGTTCGATGATCCTGCCGGAAATGGTGGGTTTCACGATCGCCATCCACAACGGCAAGAACCACGTTCCGGTGCTGGTCAACGAGAACATGGTCGGCCACAAGCTCGGCGAATTTGCCGTCACCCGGACCTTCAAGGGTCACGGTGGCGACAAGAAAGCCGGCGGCAAGAAGTAAGGAGAGATGACCATGGAAGCGAAAGCCATCCTGCGCACCGCGCGCATCTCTCCCCAGAAGGCCCGCCTGGTCGCCGACCAGGTGCGTGGCCTGCCGGCCGAACGCGCCGTCAACCTGCTGAAGTTCTCGGACAAGAAGGCCGCCCACCTGATCAAGAAGGTCGTGGAGTCCGCCATCGCCAACGCCGAGAACAACCAGGGTGCCGACGTCGACGAGCTGAAGGTCAAGACCATCATGGTCGACGAAGGTCCGATGCTGAAGCGTTTCATGGCCCGTGCCAAGGGCCGTGGTACCCGCATTCTGAAGCGCACCAGCCACATCACCGTGGTCGTGGGCGAGGGTAAATAAACATGGGTCACAAAGTTCATCCGACCGGTATCCGTCTGGGCATCGCCAAGGACTGGAATTCCAAGTGGTTCGCCAACAAGCGCGACTACGCCGAGTACCTCGCCGCGGACCTCAAGGTGCGTGAAATGCTTCGCAAGAAGCTGGCGCAGGCAGGCATTTCCAAGATCCTGATCGAGCGTCCGGCCAAGACCGCCCGCGTGACCATCCACACCGCCCGCCCGGGCGTGGTGATCGGCAAGCGCGGTGAGGACATCGAGAAGCTGCGCAAGGAAGTGAGCGACCTGATGGGCGTCCCGGCGCACATCAACGTCACCGAAGTGCGCAAGCCCGAGCTGGACGCGCAGTTGGTGTCCGAGTCGATCGCGCAGCAGCTGGAACGCCGCATCATGTTCCGTCGCGCCATGAAGCGCGCCGTCGGCAACGCGATGCGCCTGGGTGCCCTGGGCATCAAGGTCAACGTGGCAGGCCGCTTGAACGGTGCGGAAATCGCCCGTTCGGAGTGGTACCGCGAAGGCCGCGTGCCGCTGCACACGCTGCGTGCCGACATCGATTACGGTTTTGCCGAGGCGAAGACCACCTACGGCATCATCGGCATCAAGGTGTGGGTCTACAAAGGCGAGATCTTCGATTTCAGCCAGGTGGGTCAGGAGAAGCAGGACGACGCGCGCCCCGAGCGCAGCGAACGTCCGTCGCGCCCGCCCCGTGACCGCGACGCGAGGTAATCAGTCATGTTGCAACCCAAGCGAACCAAATACCGCAAGATGCACAAGGGCCGTAACGAAGGCCTGAGCTGGAGCGGCAACCTCGTCAGTTTCGGCGAGTACGGCCTGAAGGCCACGGCGCACGGTCAGCTGACCGCGCGCCAGATCGAAGCAGCGCGTCGTTCCATCAGTCGCTACGTGAAGCGTGGCGGCAAGATGTGGATCCGCGTGTTCCCCGACAAGCCCATCACCAAGAAGCCCATCGAAGTCCGCATGGGTTCCGGCAAGGGCAACGTCGAGTACTGGGTCGCGCAGATCCAGCCGGGCCGCATGATCTATGAAATCGAAGGCGTCAGCGAAGACATCGCGCGTGAGGCGTTCCGCCTGGCCGCGGCCAAGCTGTCCGTCACCACCACTTTCGTGACCCGGACGGTGCGCTAATGGAACTCAAGCAACTCCGCGAGAAGTCGGCAGACGAGCTGAAGGCCCACCTGACCGAGCTGCGCAAGGAGCAATTCTCCCTGCGCATGCAGAAGGTCACCGGCCAGCTGCCGAAGACCCACGAGACCCGCCGTGTCCGCCGCGAGATCGCTCGCGTCAAGACGCTGCTCGGCAGCCAGAAGTAAGGAGCGCCCAAGATGAGCGATAACAAAGACAAAGCGCAACGCACCATCGAAGGCCGCGTCGTCAGCAACAAGATGGACAAGACGGTCACCATCCTGGTGGAGCGTCAGGTCAAGCACGCCCTGTACGGCAAGTACATCAAGCGTTCCACCAAGCTGCACGCGCACGACGCGGACAACAGCTGCAAGGAAGGCGACGTGGTGCGCGTGACCGAGATCGCCCCGATGTCCAAGACCAAGAACTGGCGCGTGGTGGCAATCGTCACCCGCGCGGCTGAATAAGAGGAGATCTGAATCATGATCCAGATGCAGAGCTACCTTGACGCGGCCGACAACTCCGGCGCCAAGGAACTGATGTGCATCAAGGTGCTGGGCGGCTCGAAGCGCCGTTACGCCGGCATCGGCGACATCATCAAGGTGACCGTCAAGGACGCCATCCCGCGTGGCAAGGTCAAGAAGGGCGAAGTCTACGACGCCGTGGTCGTGCGTACCCGCAAGGGTGTCCGCCGTCCGGACGGTTCGCTGATCCGCTTCGATGGCAACGCCGCCGTCCTGCTCAACAACAAGCAGGAGCCGATCGGAACCCGCATCTTCGGGCCCGTGACCCGCGAGCTGCGTTCCGAGAAGTTCATGAAGATCGTTTCGCTCGCGCCTGAAGTGCTCTGAGCGGAGGACATAGAAATGGCAAACCGTATCAAGAAGGGCGACCAGGTCGTCGTCACCGCCGGCAAGGACAAGGGCAAGAAGGGCGACGTCGTGCGTGTGGACGGCGACCGCGTGGTCGTGTCCAACGTCAATGTCGTCAAGCGCCACACCAAGCCGAACCCGCAGGCCGGTGTCGCCGGCGGCGTGGTTGAGAGCGAGCGCTCGATCCACATCTCCAATGTCGCGCTGTTCAACCCGGCAACGGGCAAGGGCGAGCGTATCGGTTTCAAGGTGCTGGAGGATGGACGCAAACTGCGTGTGTTCCGCTCCAGCGGTGAGGCGCTCGACGCCTGAGGAATGAGGACATGACCACCCGTCTCGAAAAAATCTACAAGGAAGAAGTGGCGCCGGCTCTGATGAAGAAGTTCGGCTACACCAATCCGATGGAAGTGCCGAAGATCACCAAGATCACCATCAACATGGGTGTGGGTGAAGCGGCGACCAACAAGAAGATCCTGGAAAATGCCGTGGCCGACCTGGCCAAGATCACCGGCCAGAAGCCGATCACGACCAAGTCCCGCGTGTCGGTGGCTTCGTTCAAGATCCGCGATGGCTGGCCGATCGGCTGCAAGGTCACCCTGCGTCGCGCCAAGATGTACGAGTTCCTGGATCGCCTGATCAGCATCTCGCTGCCGCGCGTCCGCGACTTCCGTGGCGTCTCCGGCCGTTCGTTCGATGGCCGCGGCAACTACAACATGGGCGTGAAGGAACAGATCATCTTCCCGGAAATCGATTTCGACGCCGTCGACGCGATCCGCGGCATGGATATCGCCATCACGACGACCGCCAAGAACGACGCCGAAGCCAAGGCGCTGCTCGAAGCGTTCAAGTTCCCGTTCCGCAACTGATTCGCTAGGAAAACGACATCATGGCAAAGACCTCGATGGTCAACCGCGACATCAAGCGGGAAAAGCTGGCCAAGCAGTACGCCGCCAAGCGTGACGCGCTGAAGAAGATCATCTCCAGCCAGAACGCGTCGTACGAAGAAAAGGCCGACGCGGTCACCAAGCTGCAGAAGCTGCCGCGCGACTCGTCGCCGAGCCGCCAGCGCAACCGCTGCGAGCTGTCCGGTCGTTCGCGTGGCGTGTACCGCAAGTTCGGCCTGGGCCGCAACATGCTGCGCAAGGCCACCATGAACGGCGACGTGCCCGGCCTGCGCAAGGCGAGCTGGTAAGGACGCCAGGGGCGCCCGACCCGGGCTCCCCCGTGGTTTCAAGGACAAGTCCGGCACACGCCGGACTTGTTGTTGTACAATGTTCGGCTCCCGCGACCCGGTCGAGGGAGGGTCGGGGAACCGGCTGCCCGCCTGGGGGATTCCAGGGACAACACAAGATTTTCGCGAAAGCGGATATCGGTGCTACTCATAAGGCAGACTCTAATGAGCATGACTGATCCCATCGCCGACATGCTGGTGCGCATTCGCAATGCCGCCGCTGTGGGCAAGCCGACGGTGAAGATGCCGTCCTCCAAGATCAAGACCTCGATCGCCAACGTCCTCAAGGCGGAAGGCTACATCGGCGACGTCCGCGTGACGCCGACCGAGAACAACAAGGCCGAGCTCGAGATCGTCCTGAAGTACTTCGAAGGCAAGCCGGTCATCGAGAAGCTGAGCCGCGTGTCCCGTTCGGGCCTGCGCCAGTACCGTGGCAAGGCCGAGCTGCCCAAGGTCCTCGGCGGCCTGGGCGTTGCCATCATTTCCACTTCCAAGGGCATCATGACCGATGCGCAGGCCCGTGCGGCCGGCGTGGGTGGTGAAGTCCTGTGCTTCGTGGCCTAAGCGAAGGAGCCCAGACATGTCCCGCGTAGCCAAGCAGCCGATCAATCTCCCCAAGGGCGTCGAACTGAACGCCCAGGGTGAAACCCTCAACGTCAAGGGCCCGAAGGGCACCCTGTCCATCGCCAAGCCGGCCGGCGTCGAACTCAAAGTCGACAATGGTACGGTGAACCTGTCGCCGGCCACCCCGGCCGACGATGCCATCACCGGCACCATCCGCGCGATCCTGGCCAATATGGTCAAGGGCGTATCGGACGGTTTCGAGCGCAAGCTCGAGCTGGTCGGCGTGGGTTACCGCGCCGCGATGCAGGGCAAGGACCTGAACCTGTCGCTGGGTTTCTCCCACCCGATCCTGTTCAAGACGCCGGAAGGCATCACCATCGTCACCCCGACCCAGACCGAAATCCTGGTGCAGGGTGCCGACAAGCAGCGCGTTGGTGAAGTCGCCGCCAAGATCCGCGGTTTCCGTCCGCCGGAGCCCTACAAGGGCAAGGGCGTGAAGTACTCCGACGAAACCATCATCCGCAAGGAAGCGAAGAAGGCCTAACCGGGCTTTCGGCTTCGAGGAACCAGATCATGAGCATCAAGAACACCGCCCGCCTGCGCCGCGCCAAGTCGACCCGCGCGCACATCCGCGAACTCGGCGTGCCGCGCCTGTCGGTGCTGCGCACCGGCCAGCACATCTATGCGCAGCTGTTCACCGCCGATGGCTCCAAGGTCATCGCGTCGGCCAACACGCTGCAGGCCGATGTGAAGGATGGCCTGAAGAACGGCAAGAACAGCGATGCCGCCGCCCGCGTGGGCAAGTTCATCGCCGAGCGCGCCAAGGCCGAAGGCATCGAGAAGATCGCGTTCGACCGTTCGGGCTACCGTTACCACGGCCGCATCAAGGCCCTGGCCGACGCGGCCCGCGAAGGCGGCCTGCAGTTCTAATCCTGAAGGGCATGGGGGCAACCCCATGCCTTGTCCTGCCGGCGCGGGCTGCGCCGGGCGCGGTCGCTCTTCTGCAGCGGCCGTTGCGCCACCGCTCCACACCACAACCATAAGCGGCCAAGCCGTACATATCCCAACCATCAAGGAATTCAAGCAATGGCAGAAGAACGTCAGCCGCGGGGTCGCGATCGCGACCGCAACCGCGAAGAGAAAGTCGACGACGGCATGATCGAGAAGCTGGTCGCGGTCAACCGCGTCAGCAAGACCGTCAAGGGCGGTCGCCAGTTCACCTTCACCGCACTGACGGTGGTGGGCGACGGCAACGGCAAGATCGGTTTCGGTTATGGCAAGGCGCGCGAAGTGCCGGTCGCCATCCAGAAGTCGATGGAATATGCCCGCAAGGGCATGCTGAATGTCGATCTGAACAACGGCACGCTGTGGCACCCGGTGAAGGCCGGCCACGGTGCGGCGCGCGTGTTCATGCAGCCGGCCTCGGAAGGTACGGGCGTCATCGCCGGCGGCGCCATGCGCGCCGTGCTGGAAGCGGTGGGCGTGAAGAACGTGCTGGCCAAGGCCGTCGGCTCGCGCAACCCGATCAACCTGGTCCGCGCCACGCTGAAGGGCCTGAGCGACATGCAGTCGCCCACGCGCATCGCGGCCAAGCGCGGCAAGAAGGTGGAGGAACTCCTCAATGGCTAACGAGTCCAACAAGACCGTCAAGGTGCGCTTGGTGCGTGGCCTGCGTGGTTCCCAGTCGCGCCACCGCCTGTCGGTGAAGGCGCTGGGCCTGAACAAGCTCAACGATGTGCGTGAACTGAAGGACAGCCCGCAGGTACGCGGCCTGATCGCCAAGGTCCACTACCTCGTCAAGGTCGAGGAGTAATCAACATGCGTCTCAACACACTGAAGCCCGCCGACGGCGCCCGCACCGAACGCACCCGCGTCGGCCGTGGTATCGGTTCCGGCCTGGGCAAGACCGCCGGTCGCGGCCACAAGGGCTCGTTCGCGCGCGCCGGCAAGGGCAAGATCAAGGCGAAGTTCGAAGGCGGCCAGATGCCGCTGGTCAAGCGTCTGCCGAAGGTCGGCTTCCGCTCCAAGCTGAAGCTGGATTGCGCCGAAGTGCTGTCCTACCAGTTGGAGAAGCTGGAAGCCGGCGAGATCGACTTCGCCGCGCTGCGTGCCGCCAAGCTGGTGCCCAGCACCGCCAAGCGCGCCAAGATCGTCAAGAAGGGCGAACTGACCAAGAAGTTCGTGCTGAAGGGCGTGGCCGCCACGGCCGGTGCCAAGGCCGCCATCGAGGCTGCCGGCGGCAGCGTGCAGGAGTAACGGACGCATGGCGCAGGGTAATGCCGCCGGTGCGCTGGCAGGCGCGGGCAAGTTCACCGAACTCCGCCAGCGCCTGCTGTTCGTGCTGGGCGCGCTGATCGTCTACCGGATCGGCTGTTTCATCCCGGTCCCGGGCGTCAATCCCGATGCCATGCTTGCGATGATGCAGGCGCAGGGCGGCGGCATCGTGGACATGTTCAACATGTTCTCGGGCGGCGCCCTGCACCGTTTCAGCATCTTCGCGCTGAACGTCATGCCCTACATTTCGGCATCGATCGTGATGCAGCTGGGCGTGCACATCTTCCCCACCCTGAAGGCGCTGCAGAAGGAAGGCGAGTCCGGTCGCCGCAAGATCACCCAGTACTCGCGCATCGGCGCCGTGCTGCTGGCGATCGTGCAGGGCGGCAGCATCGCCACCGCGCTGCAGAACCAGGTCGCGCCGGGCGGCATGCCGGTGGTGTACGCGCCGGGCATGGGCTTCGTGCTGACCGCCGTGGTCGCACTGACCGCCGGCACCATCTTCCTGATGTGGATCGGCGAGCAGGTGACCGAGCGCGGCATCGGCAACGGCGTCTCGCTGATCATCTTCGCGGGCATCGTGGCCGGCCTGCCGGGTGCGGTCATCCAGACCGTCGGCGCCTTCCGCGACGGCACGCTGAGCTTCATCTCGCTGCTGGTCATCGCCGTGGTGGTGTTGGGCTTCACGTTCCTGGTGGTGTTCGTGGAACGCGGGCAGCGACGGATCACGGTGAACTACGCGCGCCGCCAGGGCGGTCGCAACGCGTACATGAACCAGACCTCGTTCCTGCCGCTCAAGCTCAACATGGCCGGCGTGATCCCGCCGATCTTCGCCTCCAGCATCCTGGCCTTCCCGGCCACGCTGGCGATGTGGTCCGGCCAGAACAGCGGCGCCACGACTTGGCTGCAGCGCGTTTCCAACGCGCTGGCGCCGGGCGAGCCGCTGCACATGATCGTGTTCGCGGCGATGATCATCGGCTTCGCGTTCTTCTACACGGCGCTGGTGTTCAACTCGCAGGAAACCGCGGAGAACCTGAAGAAGTCGGGTGCGCTGATCCCGGGCATCCGTCCGGGCAAGGCCACGGCCGACTATGTCGATGGCGTGCTGACGCGCCTGACGGCGATCGGTTCGATGTACCTGGTGGCGGTCTGCCTGTTGCCGGAAGTGATGCGTACCCAGCTGGGCACGTCGTTCTACTTCGGCGGCACCTCGTTGCTGATCGTGGTGGTGGTGGTGATGGACTTCATCGCGCAGATCCAGGCGCACCTGATGTCGCACCAGTACGAGAGCCTGTTGAAGAAGGCCAACCTGAAAGGTGGTTCGCGGGGCGGTCTTGCCCCCCGCGGCTGAGGTATAATCGCGGGCTTCCCGCACCAGCCCGGCCTGTCATGGCCGGCTGACTTAGATGGGCGGCCCCTGCAGCGATCCGGTGCGGGGGTGTGAGCCAGCCGGTCCTGCGCCAGAGTAGCGCGGGCGGGGCAGGGCGGGGTAACCCCGTTCCGCACCAGGCAGGCTCCGGCGCTGGAGCATGGGCACACTCCCCATGCCGGTCCGCTGTCGGCACTGCCGGCACGGGCTTCCCGTAAACACCGGATCTTGTTAGAATTTCCAGTTCACTCCGCCTATCTGCGCGAATCCCGCCCGGGATGACCGTACACGGGCCAATACTCACAGTTGGAGAGCCGCGTCATGGCGCGTATTGCAGGTGTCAACCTGCCTGCCCAGAAGCATGTCTGGGTCGGTTTGCAAAGCATCTACGGCATTGGCCGTACCCGTTCCAAGAAGGTCTGCGAAGCCGCCGGCGTCGCCTCGACCACCAAGATCCGCGACCTGTCGGAGCCGGAAGTCGAGCGCCTGCGCGCCGAAGTCGGCAAGTACGTGGTCGAGGGCGACCTGCGCCGTGAAGTCGGCATCGCGATCAAGCGCCTGATGGACCTGGGTTGCTACCGCGGTCTGCGCCACCGTCGCGGCCTGCCGCTGCGTGGCCAGCGCACCCGCACCAATGCCCGCACCCGCAAGGGTCCGCGCAAAGCCATCAAGAAGTAAGGGGCGACCATCATGGCCAAGCCAGCAGCTGCCAAAGTCAAGAAGAAGATCAAGCGCGTCATCACCGACGGCGTCGCCCACGTCCACGCTTCTTTCAACAACACCATCGTCACCATCACCGACCGCCAGGGCAATGCGCTCTCGTGGGCGACATCGGGTGGTGCCGGTTTCCGCGGTTCCCGCAAGTCCACGCCGTTCGCGGCGCAGGTCGCGGCCGAAAAGGCCGGCCGTGCCGCACTGGACTACGGCGTGAAGTCGCTGGAAGTCCGCATCAAGGGCCCGGGTCCGGGTCGTGAGTCGGCCGTGCGTTCGTTGAACAACGTGGGCTACAAGATCACCAACATCATCGACGTGACGCCCATCCCGCACAACGGGTGCCGTCCGCCGAAAAAGCGTCGCGTCTAAGGGGGCGATAAGAAATGGCTCGTTATATCGGTCCTACCTGTAAGCTCGCGCGCCGTGAAGGCGCCGACCTGTCGCTCAAGAGCCCGGCCCGTGCGCTGGACTCCAAGTGCAAGCTGGAGCAGAAGCCCGGCCAGCACGGCGCGACCGCCCGCAAGGGTAAGCTGTCCGACTACGCCACCCAGCTGCGTGAAAAGCAGAAGGTCAAGCGTATCTACGGTCTGCTGGAGCGTCAGTTCCGCAACTACTACAAGAAGGCCTCGACCAAGAAGGGCAACACCGGCGAGAACCTGCTGCAGCTGCTGGAAACCCGTCTCGACAACGTCATCTACCGCATGGGCTTCGCTGTGACCCGTCCGGCTGCCCGCCAGTTGGTCTCGCACCGTGGCGTGCTGGTCAATGGCAAGCCGGTCAACCTGCCGTCCTATCAGGTCAAGGCCGGCGACGCGATCGCGCTGTCGGAGAAGGCCCAGAAGCAGCTCCGCGTCCAGGAGTCGCTGACCGTTGCCGAGCAGCTCGACCTGAACCCGTCGTGGGTAGAAGTCGACGCCAAGAAGTTCAGCGGTGTGTTCAAGGCGGTGCCGGCGCGTTCGGACCTGCCCGCCGACATCAACGAAGCGCTGATCGTCGAGTTGTACTCGAAGTAATTCATTCACGCACCCCCGGGCGACCGGGGGACCGCAGGAGACAAAGCAACATGACGGGTATTACTCAGCAAGTGCTGCGCCCCCGCGGCCCGCAGATCGAGCGCCTGACCGGCAATCGCGCGAAAGTGGTCATCGAGCCGCTGGAACGTGGTTACGGCCATACGCTCGGCAATGCGTTGCGCCGCGTGCTGCTGTCGTCGATCCCCGGCTTCGCGATCACCGAAGTCGAGATCGATGGCGTGCTGCACGAATACAGCACCATCGAAGGCATGCAGGAAGACGTGCTGGAAGTGCTGTTGAACCTGAAGGATGTGGCCATCCGCATCCACAGCGGCGACTCCTCCACGTTGAGCCTGGCCAAGCAGGGCCCGGGCGTGGTGACCGCCGGCGACATCAAGACCGACCACAACGTCGAGATCCTCAACCCGGAACTGGTCATCTGCAACCTGACCAAGGATACGGCGCTGAACATGCGCCTGAAGATCGAGCGTGGTTTCGGCTACCAGCCGGCCGCCGCCCGGCGTCGTCCGGACGAAGAAACCCGCGTGATCGGTCGCCTGGTGCTGGACGCCTCGTTCTCGCCGGTCCGTCGCGTCGCGTACGCGGTGGAAGCCGCGCGCGTCGAGCAGCGCACCGACCTGGACAAGCTGGTCCTGGACATCGAAACCAACGGCACGATCGATGCCGAGGAAGCCGTGCGCACCGCCGCCGACATCCTCAGCGACCAGCTGTCGGTGTTCGGTGACTTCACGCACCGCGACCGCGGCGCGCCGAAGCAGGCCGCCAGCGGCGTGGATCCGGTGCTGCTGCGCCCGATCGACGACCTGGAGCTGACCGTGCGTTCGGCCAACTGCCTGAAGGCCGAGAGCATCTACTACATCGGCGACCTGATCCAGAAGACGGAAGTCGAACTGCTCAAGACCCCGAACCTCGGCAAGAAGTCGCTGACCGAGATCAAGGAAGTCCTGGCGCAGCGCGGCCTGTCCCTGGGCATGAAGCTGGAGAACTGGCCGCCGGCCGGTGTCGCCCAGCACGGCATGCTCGGCTGATGATGTAACAGGGAACTCCTGCGTCCGCGCGGGAGTTCCTCTGCTTCAAACGTGTTACCCATGCCGACGGACCTGAAGGTCCGCGGTTATCCGGTCAAGGACGGCCGGTTCGGACCAACCGCAGTCCATTGTGGCAACGCCTGGAAGGCGACAGCGAAATCCAACGACCCACCATTCACCAGGAATCACACCCATGCGCCACCAGAAAGCCGGTCGCAAGTTCAACCGCACCAGCGCCCATCGCGAAGCGATGTTCCGCAACATGGCCGCCTCGCTCATCAAGCACGGCCTGATCAAGACCACCCTGCCGAAGGCCAAGGAACTGCGCCGCGTCGCCGAGCCGCTGATCACCCTCGGCAAGGTCGATGGCGTCGCCAACCGCCGTCTCGCCTTCTCGCGCCTGCGCGACAAGGAAGCCGTCGGCACGCTGTTCACCACCCTCGGCCCGCGTTACCAGGCGCGTCCGGGTGGCTACCTGCGCATCCTGAAGTGCGGCTTCCGTGCCGGCGACAACGCGCCGATGGCGTACGTCGAGCTGGTCGACCGTCCGGAAGCGGCGGCCGAATAAGCCCCGCCTCCTGCAGCACACCAGAAACCCCGGCCGATGCCGGTGTTTTTGTTTTCCGGCGATGTCGGGCCTGTCACATCGGCAGCGACAAACGGCCACGGGGTGACGTTCGGTAGGTTGCGCGTGGATAATGCAGGCAAGACCTCACGCTGCTGGTGCCGATGAATCCTCTTCGCTGGAGTTTCCGCGCGCAGTGCTTGCTGGGCTTCGCCGTCTGCGCGGGCCTGCTGGGCTATGCGCTGTACGTGCAGTTCGTGCAGCAACTGGAACCGTGCCCGTTCTGCATCTTCCAGCGGCTGGCGTTCGCGGCGACGGGCGTGCTGTTCCTGCTCGGCGCGCTGCACGGTCCGCGACGGTCGACGGGACGGCGCACCTACGGCGTGCTGGCCTTCCTTGCTGCGGCCACCGGTATCGGCATCGCGGGCAAGCACGTGTGGGTGCAGCTGTATCCGCCGCTGATGCCGAGCTGCGGTCCCGGCTGGGACTACATGATCGAGAACAACACCTGGCTGGGCGTGGTGCAGAAAGTGCTGGCCGCCAAGGGCGACTGCAGCACGATCGACTGGAGTTTCCTTGGCCTGACCATGCCGATGTGGAGCCTGGTGTGGTTCGTGCTGCTGGCCGTCTGGGCACTCTGGACCGGCTTCCGCGCCCGCAGGACCTCGACCTTCCGCTGATTTGACGCGGCGCACCAATCTGGCACGATGGTGGGCCCCCAGGAGTCCACCATGAATCCGTCCGACCGCAACCTGCGCGCCGTCACCCTGCCGCCGAACTGGGCGCCGGACAGCTGGCGCCAGCGCCAGGCGATGCAGATGCCCACCTATCCCGATGCCGCCGCGCTGGCATCGGCGCTGGCCGAGCTGCGCGAACTGCCGCCGCTGGTGACGTCGTGGGAAATCTTCTCGCTGAAGAAGCAGCTGGCCGAGGCGCAGGAAGGCAAGCGCTTCCTGCTGCAGGGCGGCGACTGCGCGGAGAATTTCAGCGACTGCGAGTCGGGGCTGATCTCGAACCGGTTGAAGGTGCTGCTGCAGATGAGCCTGGTGCTGGTGCACGGACTGCGCCTGCCGGTGGTCCGCGTCGGCCGCTTCGCCGGGCAGTACGCCAAGCCGCGTTCGGCGGATACCGAAACGCGTGATGGCGTCACCCTGCCCAGCTATCGCGGCGACGTGGTCAATGCGCCCGAATTCACGGCCGAGGCGCGCGTGCCGGATCCGCGCCGCATGATCAAGGCGCATGCGCGCTCGGCGATGACGATGAACTTCGTGCGCGCCCTGATCGATGGCGGCTTCGCCGACCTGCATCACCCCGAATACTGGAACCTCAACTGGGTCGGCTATTCGCCGCTGGCGGCCGAGTACCAGCACATGGTCGCGTCGATCGGCGACGCGGTGAGGTTCATGGAGACCCTCTCGGGCTCCGAAGTACACAACCTCAACCGCATCGATTTCTACACCTCGCACGAGGCCTTGCTGCTGCCCTACGAGGAAGCGCTGACCCGCGAGGTGCCGCGCCAGTGGGGCTGGTTCAACCTCAGCACGCACTATCCGTGGATCGGCATGCGTACCGCCGCCGTCGATGGCGCGCACGTGGAGTACCTGCGCGGCGTGCGCAACCCCATCGCGATCAAGGTGGGGCCGTCGGTCACGCCGGACCAGTTGCTGCGGCTGATCGACGTGCTGAATCCGGAAGACGAACCCGGCCGCCTGACCTTCATCCATCGCATGGGCGCGAGCCAGATCGCGGACAAGCTGCCGCCGTTGCTGGATGCGGTGCGTCGCGATGGCCGTCGCGTGCTGTGGGTCTGCGATCCGATGCACGGCAACACCGAGAGCACCAGCAACGGGTTCAAGACGCGGCGTTTCGACAACGTCCGCAGCGAGGTCGAGCAGTCGTTCGACCTGCATGCCGCCGCCGGCACCCGCCTGGGGGGCGTGCATCTGGAGCTGACGGGCGAGGACGTCACCGAATGCACCGGCGGCGCCCGCGAGTTGACCGATGCGGACCTGGAACGGGCGTATCGCTCCACCGTCGATCCGCGGCTGAACTACGAGCAGTCGCTCGAGATCGCCATGTGCATCGTGCGCAAGCAGAACCAGTTGGCCACGCCGACGGCGCGGTAGGCCGGTTTCACGACGCCGGCATGCCGGCGTCGTGGGCGGCACGGGGAATGTCCCAGGTCTTGCCGCGCGCGTAGAGCTTTGCGAATTCGGGCGCCGGCAGCGGCTCGCTGAAGTAGTTGCCCTGCAGCTCGTCGCAGCCGTTGGCGGCGAGCCAAGCGGCCTGCTCGGAGGTTTCCACGCCCTCGGCGATGGTGCGGCACTGCAGCTGCGCGGCCAGGCTGATGATGGCGCGGGTGATGGCGGCCTGGTTCGGCTCGGACACGTCACGCACGAACGACTGGTCGATCTTCAGCACGTTGAAGCCGTAGTTGCCCAGGTAGCTGAGGCTGGAGAAGCCGGTGCCGAAGTCGTCGATGGCGATGCGCACGCCCAGCGCCTTCAATGCGCGCAGCGTGCGGTCTGTGCGCTGCACGTCGCGCATCAGCGTGGTCTCGGTGACCTCGAGTTCGAGGAACCCGGCGGCCAGCCCGCTGTCCTGCAGCGCGTCCACCACCGTGTCCACCAGATCATCGGTGTCGAAGTTGGCGGCAGCGATGTTCACCGACACACGGATAGGGGGCAGGCCTGCCTGCTGCCAGATCCGGTTCTGCCGGCACGCGGCGCGGATCGCCCATTGGTCGATGTCGACGATGAGGTTGGTTTCTTCGGCGATCGGCAGGAACTCGCCCGGCATCATCAGCCGGTCGCCGCGCTGCCAGCGCGCCAGACCCTCGACACCGACGATGCGGCCGCTGGCACGGTCGATCTGCGGCTGGTAGTGCAGCGACAGGTCGCCGTTGCGCAGGCTGCGGCGCAGGCTGTTTTCCAGTTCGATGCGGGCATCGACGCTGGAGGCGAGTTCGCGCGTGTAGAAGCGGGTGGCGTTGCGGCCGTTGCGCTTGGCCAGGTACATCGCCGCATCGGCGCGCATCATCAGCGTGGCCGCGTCGTAGCCGTCTTCCGGGAACAGGCTGACCCCGATGCTGAAGGCCTGGTGCAGTTCGTGCGCAGCCACCGTGTAGGGCGTGCCTGCCAGGGCCAGCAGCCGATCGGCGACCTGCAACACGCTGTCGCGTGCCAGCACGTTGGGCAGCAGCACCACGAATTCGTCGCCACCGGTGCGGTACACCGTGCCGAGGTTGCCGATGTTGCGCTGGATGCGGCGCGCCACCTGCTGCAGCAGTTCGTCGCCGGTGTGGTGGCCCAGCGCATCGTTGACGTGCTTGAACAGATCCAGGTCCAGGAACAACACGGCGATGCCGTTGCCGTGGTTCGTCGCATGCGTGATGGCCTGGCCCAGGCGTTCGTTGAGCTGCAGGCGGTTCGGCAGGCCGGTGAGCGCGTCGTGGTGGGCGAGATAAGTCATGCGCGAGCTGAGAGCGCGTGATTCGGTGATGTCGCGCAACACCATCACCGTGCCCACCATGCGCTCGTCGCGGTCGTGGATGGAGGACAGCGAGCGTTCCACCAGCAGGCGGCTGTCGTCCCGGCGCACCAGTTGCAGGTCGCCGGGTTGCCCCATCGGGTGCGGCTCGTCGTCGGCGTCGTACGCTTCCACGCGCACCAGCGGCGCCACCTGGTCCAGGGGCTGCTGCAGTGCCTGGTCCAGGCGCCATCCGCAGAGCGCTTCCGCGGCCGGATTCATGTAGGTCACGCGGCTGGCGCCATCCACGGTGATGACCGCTTCGCTGATCGAGGTCAGCGTGACCTCGGCCAGTTCGTTGGCATCGTGCAGCGCATGCTCCAGCCGCGCCTTCTCGGTGATATCGACGGACATGACGAAGAAGCCGCAGATCGTGCCGGTCTCGTCGGTGTCGGGGGTGTAGAAGCTGTGCATCCTCCGCATGCCGTCGGCGGTGTCGAAGCTGCTTTCGAACTCGCCCTCGCGCCCGGAAAACGCCGTCTCGATCTGCGGCTTGTGCCGCAGATAGGCCTGCTCGCCGAACAGCTCGCGCATGTGCAGGCCGGGCATCGGTGGCGTCCGCCAGCGCACCAGTTCGGCGAACGCGCGGTTGTGGAACACCAGTCGATGCTCCGCGTCGAACTGCGCGATCAGCGCCGGCAGGCGGTCGGTGACGCGCTTCAGGTGGTCGCGCGCCATCGCCAGTTCGCGGTGCGCCCGGCGCTGCTCGCTCACGTCGTTGCCCATCAGGTACCAGCCGGCGATCTTCCTGTCGGATTCGACATCGGGCACCAGGTACAGGTGCACGGGGCGCGCCGGTCGTCCCAGTTCGGTATCCCAGGCGGTCCAGTGGTCCGGCGTGCAGTCGCGCATCGCACGCTTCAGCGAAGCGAGGAAGTCCGGCGCATCGGCGTGCACGTCGTCCACGTGGCGGTCGCTCCATTCCTCCGGCGTGCCCGACCACGTGCGGCAGGCGCGGTTGGCGAAACCGTAGCGGCCGTCGGCGTCGATGTAGGCGATCAGCGCGGGGAGATGATCGGCGACGGCATCCAGCAGCGCCCGGCTGCGACGCTCCGTGCGCGCGAGATTGTGCAGCAGCAGGAACAGCAGCAGTCCAAGGCCGATGCCGCACAGCGTCAGCATCACGATCGAGGTCAGCCCGGGCAGTGCCTCGCGCAGGGGCGGGGAGCGCAGCACCAGCTGCCAGTCGCTGCCCAGCAGGCGAAGCTCGCGCTGGGCGATGAAGGCGGGCTGCCAATCGCTGCCGTGCCGGGTCTCCAGTGCGCGGGTCTGGAAAATGGGGGCGCCTGCATGGTCGTGCGCGCGCAGTTGCAGGTCGAACTCGTCGTCTCCGGCGTGGCCGACGGCGTCCTCCACGACCCGGCGCCAGCCGAAGCCGGCGGTAGCGAAACCGCGCAGCAGGCGACGCCGCGCGTCCACGTCGCCGCGCGCGGCGATCGGGTCGTCGTAGACCGGCGCGTAGAGCAGGAAGCCGGCCAGGCCGGTGCTGCCTTTCGTCGCATCGCCCAGTGCCACCAGCGGTGCGGCAGACAGTTCGCCGCTGTCGCGCGCGGCTTCGATCGCGGCCCGGCGCACGGTCTCCGCCATCACGTCCTTGCCGAGCAGCGGGCGTATCCCCGGTGAGTCGGGATACAGCAGGTCAAGCACCACATACTCGTCGCGGTCGCCGGCGGGGTGGATGGCGAAGGCATCGCCGTAGCGCGCGCGTTGTGCCGCGAGATAGGCGTCGCGTTCGTCATGGCGCACGTGGCGCGCGAATCCGAGCCCGTGTACGGCCGATTGACGCGTGGGCACCTGCAGCTTCTCCACGAAGGCGTAGAAGCTGTCCTGTTCGATGTCCTGGCGCCCCTCCAGCACGGCGGCGGCGGCACGCACCGTGTCTTCGTAGGCATGCATGCGCGTGGTCACGGCCGTGGCCACGGCGTCGGCGCGCGCATCGAACTGCGCGCGGGCATGTTCGCGGGCCTGCTGCCAGGCCGTGGCGCCGGACCACAGCGACAGCAGGCAGGCAATGACCAGCACGCCCCAGGCCAGCGAATTCAGGTTGCGCTGCCGCCGCCGGGCGGTGGATCCGGATCCACTGAACGCCCGCAGCTCCGATGCCCGGTCCGCGCCTGACTCCACGCGTGCGCTCCCCGCCTGCTGGTTGCCGGCTATCACGCCACGAACGCGCAGCGCCTGCAAGCGCTGTCGCACGCGGGCCAGCTCACACTTGCGGGGTGTCGCTCAGCGGCGTACGGCGCGCGCCGGCAGCGTGGGCCAGTATTCGGGCGGCTTGCGTGCCCGCGTGCGCTGTTCGTAGTCGTACCCCAGCGCGATCAACTGCGCTTCGCTCCATGCCGTGCCCATGAACACCAGGCCCAGCGGCAGGCCATCGCTATGGCCCATCGGGACGGTCAGGCTGGGATAGCCCGCCACGGCGGCGGCGCTGTAGCCGGACCCGGGGAAGTGGTCGCCGGCCTTGTGGTCGGTGAGCCAGGCCGGACCGGTGGTCGGCGCGATCAGCGCCACCAGTTGCTGGGCCTTGAGTGCGGCGTCGATGCCTTCCGGGCCGGCCAGCCGGCGCGCGCGGCTGCGGGCGGCGATGTAGGCGGTCTCGCCCAGGCTGCCCTTGCTGTTGGCCTGCTCGAACAACTCCTGGCCGAAGAACGGCATTTCCGACACGCGGTAGCGCTCGTTGTAGCCGATCAGCTGCGTCAGCGTGGTCAGCGGCGCCTGCCGTTCGCTCAGGTAGCGCTCCACGCCATGCTTGAACTCGTACAGCATCAGCTCCAGCTCGTCGGCGTTCCACTGGCCGTCGGTGGGGATCTCCGCATCGACCACGATCGCCCCGGCCTCGCGCATCACCTGGATCGCGCCTTCCAGCGCGGCCGCCGCGTCGGGGTGGATTGCCGTCTTGCTGCGCAGCACGCCGATGCGGGCGCCCTTCAAGGCGCCGGGCTTCAGCCGTGCGCTGTAGTCCACGGCGGTGTTCCAGGCGGCCTGGGTGGTCGCGGCATCGGCCGCATCGCGTCCGGCCAGCGCGGCCAACAGCAGGGCGGCGTCCGACACGCTGCGGGTGATGGGGCCGGCGGTGTCCTGGCTGTGCGAGATGGGCAGGATGCCCTGCCGGCTGACCAGGCCGACGGTCGGCTTCAGTCCCACCACACCGTTGATGGCGGCGGGACAGAGGATGCTGCCGTCGGTCTCGGTGCCCACGCTGACCGCCGCGAGGTTGGCCGACACCGCCACCGCACTGCCGGAACTCGACCCGCAGGGATTGCGGTCCAGCGCGTACGGGTTGCGGGTCTGCCCGCCACGGCCGCTCCATCCGGAGGTGGAGTGTGTGGAACGGAAATTCGCCCACTCGCTGAGGTTGGTCTTGCCCAGGATGACCGCGCCGGCCTCGCGCAGGCGCCGCACGAGGAACGCGTCCTGGCCGGGCCGGAAATCCTTCAGCGCCAGCGAGCCGGCGGATGTGGCCATCGGCACCGCGTCGATATTGTCCTTGAGCAGCACCGGGATGCCGTGCAGCGGGCCGCGCACGGCGTTGGCGCGGCGCTCGACGTCGCGCAGTGCGGCTTCCTTCAGGGCGTCCGGATTCAGTTCTATGACCGCATTGAGCTGCGGCCCGGCCTTGTCGATGGCGGCGATGCGGTCCAGGTAGGCCTGCGTCAGGCCGCGGCTGTCCAGTTCGCCCGCCTGCATGCGCGCCTGCAGGTCGCTGATGTCGAGCTCGGCGTAGATGAAATCGGTGGGGGCGGGCACCGTCGCGGCCGGAGGCGTCGCCGGCTGGCAGGCCACCAGGGCGAGCATCAGGCCAAGCGGCAGCGGGAATCGACGCATGCGGACACCTTCGCGGGGTTGCCGCAGGCTACGCAGGGGCCGGCCCGCGCGTCAAATATCCCGGCGGCGGCGGATATCCCGCCACAGGACCCACACGATCACCAGGTTCACGATCAGCAGCGCCCACGTGTGCCAGCCGGGGTGGTGGTACAGCGCGTAGACGTCCAGCGGCAGGTAGGCGGCCGAACCGATGCAGCCCAGCCACGACGCCCAGGCGCGGGCGCGCCACAAGCCCCAGCCCTCTAGCAGGCGCATGCCCGCATACACCGCGATGATCAGCACGGTGATGTGGATGGAGCCGGGGTTGATCCGGTCCAGCCACTGGCTCATCACGCCGGGGCCGGCGTCGGGAATGAAGCGGGTGACCACCGCCTGCACGCTCTCGCGCAGGCGGTCGGGGCCCAACGCCAGCAGGCCGCCGGCGAAGGCCAGGGCCAGCACGCCCTTGGCGCCCTCGAACAGGGCGATGGCGTGCAGGCCGGGATGCGCCCTGGGATCCGGGTCGTACGCGGATGTCTCCAAGGCGCGGTACCTGCCGGAATCAGGCGGCGCGCGAGGCGCGCTTGCGGTCGCTTTCGGTCAGGAACTTCTTGCGCAGGCGGATTTCCTTCGGCGTGATCTCGACCAGTTCGTCGTCGTCGATGAAGTCCAGCGCCTGCTCCAGCGAGAACTTGATCGCCGGCGTCAGCTGGATCGCGTCATCCTTGCCCGAGGCGCGCATGTTGGTCAGCGGCTTGGTCTTGATCGCGTTGACGGTCAGGTCGTTGTCCTTGGAATGGATGCCGATCAGCTGGCCTTCGTACACGTTGTCGCCTTCGGCGGCGAACAGCTTGCCGCGCTCCTGCAGCGGGCCGAGCGAGTAGGCCGGCGTGGCGCCCGGGGCGTTGGCGATCATCACGCCGTTGAGGCGCTTGGCGATGGCGCCCTGTTCCTTCGGACCGTAGTGGTCGAACACGTGGAACAGCAGGCCCGAGCCCTGCGTCAGCGTCTTGAACTCGTTCTGGAAGCCGATCAGGCCACGCGCCGGGATCTGGTAGTCCAGGCGCACGCGGCCCTTGCCGTCCGGTTCCATGTTCTTCAGCTGGCCCTTGCGCACGCCCAGCTTCTCCATCACGCCGCCCTGGTGGGTTTCCTCCACGTCGACGACGAGCTGCTCGATCGGCTCCATCAACTGGCCGTCGATCTCCTTGATGATCACTTCCGGACGCGACACGGCCAGCTCGTAACCCTCGCGGCGCATGTTCTCGATCAGCACCGACAGGTGCAGCTCGCCACGGCCGGAGACCAGGAACTTGTCCGCGTCTTCCAGCTGCTCGACCTTCAGTGCCACGTTGTGCACGGTCTCGCGCTCCAGGCGCTCCTTCAGCTGGCGGCTGGTCAGGAACTTGCCGCCCGACAGGTCCTTGTGGCCGGCGAACGGCGAGTTATTGACCTGGAACGTCATGCTGATGGTCGGCTCGTCGACGGTCAGCGCCGGCAGTGCTTCCGGGGTGTCCAGCGCGCAGACGGTATCGGAGATGGTCAGGTCCTGGATGCCCGAGATGGCGACGATGTCGCCGGCCTCGGCGCTGTCCTGCTCGATGCGTTCCAGGCCCAGGAAACCCAGCACCTGCAGCACCTTGCCCTGGCGCTTCTTGCCTTCGCGGTCGATGACGGCGACCGGCATGTTCTTCTTCAGCGTGCCGCGCTGGATGCGGCCGATGCCGATGACGCCGACGAAGTTGTTGTAGTCCAGCTGGCTGATGCGCATCTGGAAGGCGCCGTCCGGATCGACTTCCGGCTTCGGCGCGTGCTTCATGATGGCTTCGTACAGCGGGGTCATGTCGCCGCCGCGAACGGTGTCTTCCAGGCCGGCATAACCGTTCAGCGCCGAGGCGTAGACGATCGGGAAGTCCATCTGCTCGGGAGTGGCGCCCAGGCGGTCGAACAGGTCCCACACCTGCTCCACGACCCATTCCGGACGCGAGCCGGGACGGTCGACCTTGTTGATCACCACGATCGGCTTGAAGCCCATCGCGAAGGCCTTCTGGGTGACGAAGCGGGTCTGCGGCATCGGGCCGTCCATCGCGTCGACCAGGATCAGCACGGTGTCCACCATCGACAGCACGCGCTCGACCTCGCCGCCGAAGTCGGCGTGGCCCGGGGTGTCGACGATGTTGATGCGGTTGCCCTGCCAGGTGATGGCGGTGTTCTTGGCCAGGATCGTGATGCCACGTTCCTTTTCCTGGTCGTTGCTGTCCATCACGCGCTCGGCCAGCACGGTGCGCTCGGAGAGGGTGCCGGACTGCTTCAGCAGCTGGTCGACGAGGGTGGTCTTGCCGTGGTCGACGTGAGCGACGATCGCGATATTGCGGAGGTTTTGGATGGACATGGATTCTGGGATCGGAAAAACGCACCCGGATACCCCTTGAGCAGGGCAGGGCGCGAGGACGGGGAGGAAAGAAGGCGGCGTATTATAGCCGGCTACGGCGCGCTAAGCACCTGATTTTCCGAACAACGTCAGAATGGAAGCCGGTTGCCGGAGGGTCTGCCCTTGAAATCGCCCCGGATCGTCGTGATCTGGGTGCGGGGGGCGCCTGAACGGGCGCCCGTCTTCCCTTTGGCGACCACTACGGCCGGTCCGGCTGTCCGTCCCCTTTTTCACCCCTGGAGAACCACACGATGAGCCAGCTGACCGCCACCTTCGACACCTCGCGCGGCCCGATCACGATCGAGCTGTACCCCGACAAGGCCCCGCTGACGGTGGCCAACTTCGTCAACCTGGCCAAGCGCGGGTTCTACGATGGCCTGAACTTCCACCGCGTGATCCCCGACTTCATGATCCAGGGCGGCTGTCCGGAAGGCTCGGGCCGCGGCGGCCCGGGTTACCGCTTCGAGGACGAGACCACCAATGGCGTGCGCCACGAGCGTGGCGTGCTGTCGATGGCCAACGCCGGCCCGAGCACTAACGGCAGCCAGTTCTTCATCACCCACGTGCCCACCCCGTGGCTGGATGGCAAGCACACCGTGTTCGGCAAGGTCACCGAAGGCCTGGACGTGGTGGATGCGGTGAAGCAGGGCGACCTGATCACCAAGGTTACCCTCAGCGGCGACACCGATGCCGTGCTGTCCGCCAAGGCCGACCGCGTAGCGGAGTGGAACCGCGTCCTGTCCGCCTGATGCAAGGGAGGGCCGGTCACTGACCGGCCCTTCTTCTTTACGGAGCACCACCATGAAGGATCGCCGTCCGCGCCCGATGCGCGCGATGCTGCTGTTCGCCGCCGTGCTGATGCTGGCGGCCTGTCGCCAGGAGGCCGAGACCGATCCGGTCGCCGCAGCGCCGGACGTGGAGCAGCCGTCGGCCGAACGTTTCCAGCAGAGCCTCGAGGGCCTCTGGAGCACCGACGAGAACGAAGGCGATGACGCGGAAACGCTCTACGCATTCGCGTGGCAGGCCGAAGGCGGGCTGCGCGTCGTGCGCGACGGCGCCTGGCTGGACGGCAAGGTCGAGGATGTCGACCTGGACAACGGCACGCTGGCCCTGCACGTGACCTCGGACACGGGGCCCAGCGAGACCGTCACCGTGCGCAAGGTCCCGGATCCGGAGACGCGGGATGCCTTCAGCCTGCGCATCACCTGGGGCGGCGGCCAGACGGAGGCCTTGGGCTTCGTGAGGCGCCTGACGGCGCGGGATCGCGAGGGGGTGGAGGAGGCGATTGGTGCCGCGGCCCAGCGGGGTGATGGAAGCGCGGCCTGCGACACCGATGCGCCCGCCGGCAGCGTACGCGCGGCACTGGTCTGCGGACACGAGGAGTTCGGCATCCTGGACGCCGGCATGCGCAAGCAGTTCAAGGAACTGGCCGACCGCTACCCCGATGGCGACCGCACGGTGGAGGCGGCGACCCGGCAACTGGACGCCTGCGGGACCCCCGCCTGTCTGCGCGCGGCGTACGCGCAGTGGCAGGCCTACTTCGACGAGAACTACGACCTGGGCGACGTCGTGGACTACCACTGACGGCGCGTGGCTGACCGGCCCGGTGTAGACCATGGCCGGGTCGGTCGCGGCGGAGTGCCGTGATACCATTTTGCGCCGCAAAAAAAGACGGCGGCGCCGCTCCCTAACCGTTTCCTCGCGAGGTTGTGCAATGCCCCTGCTTGCCCGGCGCATCGGTCGCGCCAAGCCAAGTGCGATCATGGCGGTGGCCGAGAAGGCCAAGCAGCTGAAAGCCGCTGGCCGCGACATCATCAGCTTCTCGATCGGCGTGCCGAATTTCCTGCCCGGCGACCATGTCTACCAGGCCGCGCGCGACGCGCTGGCCAAGGACTCCGGCCAGTACGGCAGCAACCGCGGCACCGACGCGCTGCTCGATGCGTTCCTGCAGCACATCGAAGCGCTGGGCCTCACCGGCTATACGCGCGCCAACCTGTCCACTGGCATCGGCGCCAAGCACATCCTCTACAACCTGGCCGAGTCGCTGCTGGACGAAGGCGACACCCTCGTCTATCCGTCGCCGTACTGGACCACCTACGCCGACATCGCCGACATCGTCAACGCGAAAGCGGTGCCGCTGCCGTGCCCGGCCAGCCAGGACTACAAGCTGACGCCCGCGCAGCTGGACGAGGCGCTGGCGACGCACACGCCCAAGGTGTTCCTGTTCAACAATCCATCCAACCCGACCGGCATGGTCTACACGCGCGAGGAAGTCGCCGCGCTGGCCGATGTGCTGGTGAAGTATCCCGACACCTGGATCATCACCGACGACATCTACAACCGCATGCTGTTCGATGGGCTCGCGTACACCAACTTCGTGCAGGCGCGTCCGGAGCTGCGCGAGCGCACGGTGTTCGTCGATTCGCTGTCCAAGACCTACGGCATGCCGGGCTGGCGCGTCGGTTTCATGGCCGGCCCCGACGTGGTCGCCAAAGCGCTGACCACGATGAACTCCAACCACATCACCAACGTGCCGGAAGTGGTCACCGCCGCGGCGATCGCCGCGCTGACCGGTCCGCAAGACGTGCCTACGCAGAAGAACGCCGAGTTCCAGGCCAAGCGCGACCAGGTGCTGGCGGCCATGGAAGCGATCCCCGGCGTGGTCTGCCCGCGTCCGCAGGGCGCGTTCTACGTGTTCCCCGACATCAGCTGCGCGTTCGGCAAGTCGCACAACGGCGTGAAGATCGAGAACGACGTCGACGTCTGCAACGCGCTGCTCGACGCGAAGGGCGTGGCCTGCGTGCCGGGCTCGGCGTTCGGCGAGCCGCGTGCACTGCGCATCAGCTACACCTGCCCGACGCCGCAACTGGCGCCGGGGCTGCAGCGTTTCCAGGAATTCTTTGCCGAGTTGACGTGACAAGTACGGCGGGAACAGGGAACGGGGAACCGGGAATGAAGGTTCCGCGCGACGCTGCCCGCGATGCTCCATTCCCTGTTCCCAAGTCCCCGTTCCCGCTTTCCAAAGGAGTTTCCCTCATGAAAACCCCCGTCCGTGTTGCCGTCACCGGCGCTGCTGGCCAGATCGGCTACGCGCTGCTGTTCCGCATCGCCTCCGGCGAAATGCTGGGCAAGGACCAGCCGGTCATCCTGCAGCTGCTCGAGCTGCCGCTGGAGAAGGCCCAGGCCGCGCTGCAGGGCGTGATCATGGAGCTGGAAGACTGCGCGTTCCCGCTGTTGGCCGGCGTCGTCGGCACCGACGATCCGGAAGTCGCGTTCAAGGACGCCGACGTCGCCCTGCTGGTCGGTGCGCGTCCGCGTGGCCCGGGCATGGAGCGCAAGGATCTGCTGCTGGAGAACGCCAAGATCTTCACCGCCCAGGGCGCCGCGCTGAACAAGGTCGCCAGCCGCAACGTCAAGGTGCTGGTGGTCGGCAACCCGGCCAACACCAACGCCTACATCGCGATGAAGTCCGCGCCGGACCTGCCGGCGAAGAACTTCACCGCCATGCTGCGCCTGGACCACAACCGCGCGCTGTCGCAGCTGGCCAGCAAGGCCGGCGTGGCCGTGGGCGACATCGAGAAGCTGGTCGTGTGGGGCAACCACAGCCCGACCATGTACCCGGACTACCGCTTCGCCACGGTCAACGGCCAGTCGCTGAAGGACAAGATCAACGACGCCGACTGGAACGCCAACGAGTTCATCCCGAAGGTCGGCAAGCGCGGCGCCGCGATCATCGAGGCGCGCGGGCTGTCCTCGGCCGCGTCGGCCGCCAACGCCGCCATCGACCACGTGCGCGACTGGGTGCTGGGCAGCAACGGCAAGTGGGTGACGATGGGCATTCCGTCCGACGGCAGCTACGGCATTCCGGAAGGCGTGATGTTCGGCTTCGCCGTCACCACCGAGAACGGCGAGTACACGATGGTGAAGGATCTGCCGGTCGACGCCTTCAGCCAGGCCGCGATCGACAAGACGCTGGGCGAACTGGAAGAAGAGCGCAGCGGTGTGGCGCACCTGCTGGGCTGATCGCCCTGCCATGGTGTACAAGAAGCGCCGGGGATACCGGCGCTTTTTTTGTCCCGCCCTGGGGCAGGCGACCGGTGGCTGGGGGTTCGCATGATCGTTCCGCAGTTCTGGGCCGAAGGTCGGCTGCAGCATCGCTCCAGGGGCCGGCAGGTCACCGTGCGCCGCTTCGGCTGGTCGGACCTGAGTCCGGAAGATGCGCAGGCGGTCGCCGATGAACGCACGCGCGAGGCGTTCGAGCGCGTGCTGGCAGGCGAGCCGCTGGCGCGTCGCGAAGACAAAGTTCCGTACAACGGCGCGGTCGGCGTACCGATCCGCGAGGAGATCGTCGCCCGCGACGGCGATTGCGTGATCACCCGCAATTCCTACGGCGCGCTCTGCCTCAACACGCCGCACGCGCTGTTCGTGGACGTCGATTTTGAAGCGCCTGGCCCCGCCGCCGCTTTGAAGCGCAACGTCCGTCTGCCCTTGCTCGCGCTGGCGGCGGGCGCCGGCATCTGGGCCGGATCCTGGTGGGTAGGTCTGGTGGCGGCGGTCGTTGCCTGGCTGGTGGCGAGCCGGGTGATTCGCCATCTCCATGCGGCCCGCATGCGCCGCGATGGTGGTCCGGAGGCGTGGGCGGACGCGCGCGTGGAGGCCTTCGCCGCGGCCAACCCCGACTGGTGCCTGCGCCAGTACCGCACGCCCGCGGGGTTCCGCCTGCTCGTCATGCATCGCCCCTTCGATCCGGCCGAGCCAGAGGTCGAAGCCTGTTTCAATGCGCTGAAGACCGATCCGCTGTACGCCCTGATGTGCGTGCGCCAGCATTGTTTCCGCGCACGCGTCAGTCCCAAGCCGTGGCGTATCGGCATTGCCCGGCACCTGCGTCCGCGACCGGGCACCTGGCCGATCAAGCCCGAACGCATGGCCGAACGCCGGCAATGGGTGGCGGACTATGAACGGCGTTCGGAAGGTTTCGCCGCCTGCCGCTACGTCCGCACGCTGGGAGAGGCGCGCGCGGATGTGCGCATCGAGGCCGTACGCGTGCTCCACGACCGGCTGTGTCGTGCCGACAGCGGGTTGCCGCTGGCGTGATCCTGCCGGCGTGCAGGCACAGCGGTGCGACAGGTTGTCCCATGCGACCAAGGTAGGAAGGTTGCCGGCGCAGCGCGGGACTATGCTGCGGGCACGCGTCGCAGCTGGGAGCATCGCATGGCATACGAAGACGTCTACCGGCGCTCGATCGAGCAGCCCGAGGCCTTCTGGGGCGAGGAAGCGAAGGCCATCCACTGGCATGTGCCGCCGCAGCAGGTGCTGGACTATTCGACGCCGCCGTTCCGCCGCTGGTTCGTCGGCGGGCAGACCAACCTCTGCTACAACGCGGTGGATCGCCACCTCGCCGAACGCGGCGATCAACTGGCGCTGGTGGCGGTGTCCACCGAAACCGATGTCACCCGCGAGCTGACCTATCGCGAGCTGCATCGAGAAGTGAATGCGTTCGCCGCCGTGCTGAAGAAGCTCGATGTCGGTCGCGGCGACCGCGTGGTCATCTACATGCCCAACATGGCCGAGGCGGTGTTCGCGATGCTGGCCTGTGCGCGCATCGGCGCCGTGCATTCGGTGGTGTTCGGCGGCTTTGCCGCGCACAACCTGGCGCTGCGCATCGACGACGCGCAGCCCAAGCTGCTGATCGCCGCCGATGCCGGCAGCCGCGGCGGCAAGGTCATTCCGTACAAGGCGCTGGTCGACGAAGCCTGCGCGAAAGCCGTTTCGCCGCCGCCGAAAGTGCTGATCGTGTCGCGCGGGCTCGATCCGGCCGAACCGAAGGTGGCCGGACGCGACGAGGACTACGCCACGTTGCGCGCCGCCGTCGGCGATGCGGAGGTGCCGGTGGAATGGCTGGAATCGAACGAACCCAGCTACCTGCTCTACACCTCCGGCACCACCGGCAAGCCGAAGGGGGTGCAGCGCGATGTCGGCGGCTACGCGGTGGCGATGGCGCTGTCGATGCGTACCGTGTTCGATGTCGGCCCGGGGCAGGTGATGTTCTCCACTTCCGACGTGGGCTGGGCGGTCGGGCATTCTTACAACGTGTACGGTCCGTTGATCGTCGGTGCGACTTCCGTGTTGTACGAAGGCCTGCCGACGCATCCCGACGCCGGCATCTGGTGGGCGCTGTGCGAGCAGTACGGCGTGCGCACCATGTTCTCCTCGCCCACGGCGGTGCGCGTGCTGAAGAAGCACGACATCGACTTCATCAAGCGCCATGACCTGTCCGAACTGAAATATCTGTTCCTCGCGGGCGAGCCACTGGACGAGCCGACGGCGCACTGGATCACCGACGCGATCGGCAAACCGGTGATCGACAACTACTGGCAGACCGAAACCGGCTGGCCGGCATTGACGCTGTTGCCGGGCCTGGACATGAAGCCTGTGCGCTTCGGTTCGCCCGGGTTCCCGAACCTCGGCTACCGCATGAAGGTGATCGACGAGAGCACCGGCGAGGAAGTCGGGCCCGGGCAGAAGGGCGTGCTGGTGATGCAGCCGCCGCTGCCGCCGGGCTGCATGACGACGATCTGGAACGACGACGCGCGCTTCCTGTCCAGCTACTTCAGCCACTTCAAGGAGCTGCTGTACAGCTCGCTGGACTGGGCGATCCGCGACGCCGACGGCTATACCTTCATCCTCGGTCGCACCGACGATGTCATCAACGTGGCCGGCCATCGCCTGGGCACGCGCGAGATCGAGGAATCGGTTTCCGGTTTCGCCGCCGTCGCGGAAGCGGCGGTGATCGGCGTCGCCGACGAGCTGAAGGGTCAGGTGCCGGTAGTGTTCGCCACCTTGCGGCAGGCGACCGACGAGCCGCACGCGCGCGTGCAGGCGGCCGACGGCATGCGCCGCGCGGTGGAGCAGAGCCTGGGCGCGGTGGCGCGGCCGGCGCGGGTCTACATCGTCAATGCGTTGCCGAAGACGCGTTCGGGCAAGCTGCTGCGGCGTTCGCTGCAGGCGCTGGCGCAGGGCGCCGATCCCGGCGATCTGTCCACGCTGGACGATCCGAACGCGCTGGAAGAAGTGAAGCGCGCCCTGCAACGCGGGCCCGACGTCGGCAGCTGAGTCAGCGCGCCGGCGGCGAAGGTGTCGCCGGATCCACGCTGCGATCCAGCGTCCACACCACGTCGCGGCCCTGCGGGTCGCGGCTCAGTACGAAGCGCGCGCTGGCGCCGGGCGTGAGCGGCAGCGGCGAACGCGGATCGTCGTTGTCGCCCTCATCGTTCGCCTCGATCACGGTGCGTTCGCCCGCATGCCCTGGCAGCGGAACGATGAACAGCCCGCGTGCGTCGATGCTGCGGCGCGCCTTCTTCGTGCCGAGGTCGCCGACGTCGGCGATCGCACCGTCGGTCTCGGTCAGCGGATTGCGGAAGTTGACCAGCAGGTCGGCGCGCATCGGGGGACGACCAGGCACGGCCAGCGTGCCGCCGCGCAGCACCAGGTCGGGCCACACGTCCCCGTTCTCCGGCAGGTCGCGGTACAACGCGTGCGGCACACCGGCGTGGCTGCCGGTGGCGATGCTGTCCAGCGCCGCCACCAGGCCGAGGAAATACAGCTTGCGCAGGCGCTGCTTCTGCACGTCGCCTTCGATCCCGCCGGCTTCGATCAGTACCGTGCTGGCGCCCCACTGGGTGGTGAGATCGCCGAAGGCACGCGGGTCGAAGGTCTCGTCCCAGCGCGCGATATGGCCGGCGAGATACGGCTCCAGCGCGATACGGATGACGCCGGCCACTTCGATGGCACGCGTGCGCACGTCGTTGACATCGGCGGCATGGTTGTACGGCGGCGACAGCAGCGCGATGGCGGTGCCGCGATCGGAATCGCCGGCGCGATAACCCACGCGCTGGTCGTGCAGGTTGAAACCGTACATCGGCTTCACCTGGTCGAACAGGGACTTCAGCGTGCGCGCTTCCGGCGTGGCCAGCATCCGCGCATCGCGGTTGAGGTCGATGCCCTGCGCGTTGCGGCGCTGGAAGCGCGCGGCGCCGTCCGGATTGACGATGGGAAAGACGTGCAGCGTGGTGTTCGCCTGCAGCGCTTTCACCCGCGGGTCGTCCGGGTGCTCGCCGAGAAAGCGGAACAAGTCCGCCAGCGCCATCGACGCGGTGCTCTCGTCGCCGTGCATCTGCGACCACAGCAGCACCGATGTCTTGCCGTTGCCCCAGCGCACATGGCGCAGCGGGCGGTCTTCCACGCTGCGACCGATCTCTTCGATGCGGAAGCCGCGGTCTTTCGCCAGCAGCGGCGTGGCGACCGACCACCAGTGTTCCGCGTTGAACGTGCGGTCCTCCAGTCCCGCGACGCGCAGTTGCGTGTCGTAGCGCGTGTCGAGGTCGGCCAGCCATGCGGGCGGCGAGGGGACCGGTGTCGATGCCGGTGCCGTTGCGTCGGCGTCGGGCATGTCGGCGTTCCGGGCGATGGTGGAAGGGGTCATCATCGTCAACAGCAGGCACAGGGCGAGGACAGGGCGCATTGCGGCAGTGGCAGAAGCAGGCTTCCGCAGGGTCGGTGCATGCGCGGTCGATGTCAAATCCGGGTGCGGGCGTGACGCCTCTCCGTCACGTCGTTGAGGTCGGCGGCGTGATGCCGGTATAGCGGGCGCGCGGACGTATCAGACCGCCCTGCGCCTGTTGTTCCAGCGCATGCGCCAGCCAGCCGGCCAGACGACCCGCGGCGAACATCACCAGCGCCGGTGTCGCCGGCAGACGGTTGAGATGGCAGATCGCGGCGAGCATGAAGTCGATGTTCGGGCGCAGGCCGCTGATCTCTTCGGTGGCGACGATCAGGGTTTCCAGTGCCGCCATCTCGCGCGTGCCGGCGTGGCGGTCGCGCGCGCGCGCCAGCAGTTCCGCGCCACGCGGATCGCCCTGCGGATACAGCGCGTGGCCGAAGCCGGGCAGGTCGTCGCCGCGTTGCCAGCGCTCGGTGATGAAGGCGCGGGCGGACGCGGCGTCGCGTGCGTCGGCGATCAGCGCATAGGCGCGCGCGGTGGCGCCGCCATGGCGCGGGCCCGACAGCGCCGCCAGGCCGCTGCACACCGTCGCGTGCAGGTGCGCGCCGGTGGAGGCCACGACGCGCGCGGCGAACGCGGACACGTTGAGTTCGTGGTCGGCGCAGACCACCAGCGCCGCGCGCACCAGTTCGGCGAAGCCGTCGTCATCGGGGCGCCATGCCTGCGCCAGCACGCGATGCACGGGCGCGGCCGACCGCGGCTGCGCCACCAGCAGCGCGGCGTTGTGGCGCAGCAGGCCGGCGGCGATCTCATGACGTACGCGCGGCGCGGAGTTGAACGAATGGCGCACATCCAGTGCGAGCAAGGGGATGGCGGCCATCGCCCGCTCGAGCGGCGGCAACGACGCCGCGGAGGCGAGCGGCTCGACCACGGCGGGCCATCGGCCCGGCGACGGTGCCGCGAACGGGTCGTCCGCACCGACGTCCCACAGTTGCCGGGCCACGTCTTCCAGCGTCGCCCCCTCGTGCACCATCGCGATCGCGGATCGCCCACGGTAGTAGGGGCCGTCGGGCCGGATCAGCGAGATCCGCGTCTCCAGCACCGGCAGGCCGCGATCCAGGCTCTGCGCCGCGCCGCGGGCCGCGCCCCGGCCCACCTGTTTGCGCTGCGCCAGCCGTTCCACGTCCTGGCGCAAGTAAAGGCGGCTGCGGTGGTCCTTGCCCGGGCGCGATTCCAGCAGGCCGCGGCTGACATAGGCGTACAGCGTGGCCTGGCTGATGCCGAGCAGGCGGCAGGTCTCGCGGGCGGTCAGCAAGTCGGTGGCGGAAGCCATGCGGAAATATTGATTTACTCGATCAAGATTGATCAACCCTGCGGATGGTGCCAGATTTACCGCCCGAGGAGGGGCGTAATCTTCACGCACCTCTGGCCCGGCCCCGATGGCCGGCTTCGAACACGAGGAGTTTCCGCCGCATGAGCATCCCGTCCGCTGGCAGCCGTTTCCGCGCTGCGCTCGCCGCCGAATCGCCGCTGCAGGTGATCGGCGCCATCAACGCCAACCATGCACTGCTGGCCAAGCGCGCCGGCTACCAGGCCATCTATCTGTCCGGCGGCGGCGTCGCCGCGGGTTCGCTGGGCCTGCCCGACCTGGGCATCAACACGCTGGACGACGTGCTGATCGACGTGCGCCGCATCACCGACGTCTGCGACCTGCCGCTGATGGTCGACATCGACACCGGCTTCGGCCCCAGCGCGTTCAACATCGAGCGCACGGTGAAGTCGCTGATCAAGGCCGGCGCCGCCGCCTGCCACATCGAGGACCAGGTCGGCGCTAAGCGCTGCGGCCATCGTCCGGGCAAGGAGATCGTGTCCGCCGGCGAGATGGTCGACCGCGTCAAGGCCGCCGCCGATGCGAAGACCGATCCGGACTTCTTCCTGATCGCGCGCACCGACGCCATCCAGGTGGAAGGCGTGGATGCCGCCATCGAGCGCGCCATCGCCTGCGTCGAGGCCGGCGCCGACGGCATCTTTGCCGAAGCCGCCTACGACCTGCCCACCTACCAGCGTTTTGTCGACGCGGTGAAGGTGCCGGTGCTGGCCAACATCACCGAGTTCGGCAAGACGCCGCTGTTCACCCGCGACGAACTGGCTTCGGTCGGCGTGGCGATCCAGCTGTATCCGCTGTCGGCGTTCCGCGCCATGAACAAGGCCGCCGAGAACGTGTACGAAGCGATCCGTCATGACGGTCACCAGAAGAATGTGGTCGACACCATGCAGACGCGCGAGGAGCTGTACGACCGCATCGGCTACCACGCCTTCGAGCAGAAGCTCGATACCCTGTTTTCCGCAAAGAAGTAGCCAAGGCCCTTCTCCCGCCGGGAGAAGAGCCTGCCCCGTACTCGATACGGGGTGCCCGAAGGGCGGATGAGGGTGCGGCGAAGTCAGTGATGTCCAAGGCGCACGGACTCCGCCGCACCCTCACCCCGACCCCTCTCCCGGTGGGAGAGGGGCTTTACATCATCAAGAGGTGTTGAAATGTCAGACGCTGCCGTTCCCTTCAAGCCCAAGAAATCCGTCGCCCTGTCGGGCACCGCCGCCGGCAACACCGCGCTGTGCACGGTCGGCCGCACCGGCAACGACCTGCACTACCGCGGTTACGACATCCTCGACCTGGCCACGACCAGCGAGTTCGAGGAAGTCGCCTACCTGCTGGTGCACGGCAAGCTGCCCAACCGCGCCGAGCTGGCCGGTTACAAGGCCAAGCTGAAGTCGCTGCGCGGCATCCCGGCGGCGGTGAAGGCCGCGCTAGAGGAACTGCCGCCGTCGGCGCACCCGATGGACGTGATGCGCACCGGCGTGTCCGTGCTGGGCTGCGTGTCGCCGGAGAAGGACGACCACAACCATCCGGGCGCGCGCGACATCGCCGACAAGCTGATGGCGTCGCTGGGTTCCATGCTGCTGTACTGGTATCACTGGAGCCACAACGGCCGCGCCATCGACGTGGAGACCGACGACGACTCCATCGGCGGCCACTTCCTGCATCTGCTGCACGGCGAGAAGCCTAAGGACAGCTGGGTGCGTGCGATGCACACGTCGCTGATCCTGTACGCCGAGCACGAGTTCAACGCCTCCACCTTCACCTGCCGCGTCATCGCCGGCACCGGCAGCGACATGCATTCCTGCATCGCCGGCGGCATCGGTGCGCTGCGCGGCCCGAAGCATGGCGGCGCGAACGAGGTCGCGTTCGAAGTGCAGAAGCGCTACGAAACGCCGGATGAGGCGGAAGCCGACATCAAGGCGCGCGTCGAACGCAAGGAAGTGGTGATCGGCTTCGGCCATCCGGTCTACACCGTCGGCGACCCGCGCAACGGCGTCATCAAGCAGGTGGCGAAGGACCTGTCAGCCGAGCAGTCGAACATGAAGATGTACGACATCGCCGAGCGGCTGGAATCGGTGATGTGGGACATCAAGAAGATGTTCCCCAACCTGGACTGGTTCAGTGCGGTCAGCTACCACATGATGGGCGTGCCGACGGCGATGTTCACCCCGCTGTTCGTGATCGCCCGCACCAGTGGCTGGAGCGCGCACGTGATCGAGCAGCGCATCGACGGCAAGATCATCCGTCCCAGCGCAAATTACACGGGGCCTGAGGATCTGGAGTTCGTGCCGCTGGACCAGCGCTGACCCCTTGCGGTGCGCAAGGCGGGGCCGTTCCGGCGCAGGTCGGGCGGCCCCGTGTCGTTTGTGTGACCCCCGTGGTAGCCGGGAGGCGCGCCATCGCGTACTACTGGTGGTACAAGGGGAGCGTCGCGACCGTCGGGAGGGGCCCGTGGCGCGCGCAAGGGGATGTCATGCAGACGATGTGGTGCAAGACCGATGCGGGTCGGAACGAGATCCAGCAGCGCACGCGCAAGCTGCCGGCAGGGTTGCGCTCGATCCTGCTGCTGGTGGATGGCCAGCGCAACGACGACGAACTGCAGGCGATGATGAGCGGGCTGCACGCCCCCGACGACGCCCTGCAGCAGCTGGCCGCCGAGGGGCTGATCGAGCGGCGCTCGGGTGCAGCGTGGGTGCTGGCGGCCGTCTCGGCACCGAAGGCGGGCGATGACCTGCAGGTGTCCACCACGACGGCGGCCGACCGCTACAACCTGCTGTATGCGCGCATCACCGACGACATCCGCGCACACATCGGCCTGAAGGGATACTTCCTGCAGCTCAAGGTCGAGCGCTGCGCCGATGCCGATGAACTGGTGGCGCTGCTGCCCGATGTGGCCACGGCGCTGACCAAGGCGCGCGACCACACCTTCGCCACGCGCTGGCTGGAAGAGGTGCGCGCGTCGGTGGTCTGACGCGCGCCCGCCGCGATCAGGCCAGGCCTTCGGCCTTGAGGGCGGCCTGCACACCCGCATCCGCGTCCATGCGCTGCGTGAACGCGGTGATGTTCGGCAGGCCGGACAGGTCCACGCCAGTGCGCTGGGCCCAACGCAACGTGATGTAGAAATAGGGATCGGCGAAGCTGCGGAAGCCGGCCAGCCAGTCGCGACCTTCCAACTGCTTTTCGGCACTTTCGAACAGGCCGCGCAGGCGCTTGCGTGCGGCGTCCTTCACCGCATCGAACTGCGTTTCATCGCCGATGAAGCGGGCCGGCCCGAACAGTGGATGGAACGCCGGGTGCAGGTCGGAATTGACGAACGCCAGCCACTTGGCCGCCAGCGCGCGTTGCTGCGGCGAGCCGTCGCCGGCGAGCTGCGCCTGCGGATGCGTGTCGGCGATGTAACCCATGATCGCGGCGTTCTGCGTCAGCACGAAATCACCGTCGACGATCGCCGGCACCGCGCCGGTGGGATTGATGGCCAGGTAGGCGGGTTCCTTCATTTCCGCGGCGGTCATCACCTGCACCTCGAACGGCTGTCCGGTCCATTGCAGCGCGATGTGGTCGGCGGTCGAGCACGCGCCCGGCTTGGTGTAGAGCTTCATCGTGGTTCCATGGAAAAGAAAAGGCCCGCGATTATCGCGGGCCCTGGAGGCTTGCGGGGTGATGTGGGGTGCAACGGATTGTGCTGTGCACGCGCGACATGTATCGCGGTGGTTGGCTTCTCATCCGCGCGCTCTACTCGAGGGAGGGGGGAGTAGGTGCCGTGCGGAGCCGGCGCATGCCCTGATCGTTGCGGTGTGATGTGGTACGCAGCGCTGATTTTGCTGAGCACGTGTAGTTCGCATCGCGGCGGTTTGCCCTCACCCCTTCCCCTCTCCCGGGAGGAGAGGGGAGTAGGTGCCGTGCGGGTTCGGCTTCGGTGAGCGGAAGGCTTGGTCTTGCGTCGCGCCTTTGGAAGCTTTTGTTTTTAGGAGCGGGGCTTGAGCTTTTGTACGCGCAGGAAGGTGTGGTCGCCGATGGTGGCCACGTGGTACGCGTTGCGCCAGCTCGGGCTGGCGATCTGGTGCGCCATGAAGTGGCTGGCGCCCGGCACGATCTCCTGGCGCTGGCCGGGCGGCAGGGCCCAGTTGCGCTCGGCGTTCAGGGCGACGGTGACCGACTTGGCCCAGGCGTCCGGGTTCCGCAGGCGGGTATTTGGGCCGACGATGGTCGGGGCGAACTGCTTGCGGGCGGTGACCACGGAGCAGACGGAGTCGCCCCAGAGTCCGCTGTCGCGACGGCGCAGGGCGACTTCGGCGACGGCTTGCTGGCCGCGAAGGGTCTGGTCGCGGGCTTCCAGGTATACGGTGGTGCTGAGGCAAAGCGAATCAGCGGCCGGCTGCGGCAACATCTGCGACAGCCATAGGATCCAGGCCAGTTTCATGGGAACTCCTTGCTCCGTCTTTCCCGCACCCCTGCCTCCCCCGTCACGATGGGAGCGGCAAACCTGGGACATGCGGCAGGGCGTCATGGGGAGGCAGCCTTCACACGGGCTGCCCGGGGACCGGCAAGGCCGGACCAGAGGGGTCCGAGCGCCGGGCTCAGCCCGCCTGAGACTGGGCGGCGGGCCGGAAAGTGCGCGCAAGGTAGGGGGGGGCGTCCCAACTCGGCCTGAACGGGCCGGCTTGACGGAGGGGGGGCGGATCTGGCTGGAAATTGTGAGCAACGTCGCACCCGCAAAGGCCTGGGAGGGGTGCGACAGGCGCGAGAAACGTCGCCCGACGAGTGAAATCCATGCGCCTGTAGGAGCGCCCCATGGGCGCGATGCCGTTGATTGAGGCGTGCGAAGAGCATCGCGCCCAAGGGGCGCTCCTACAGAGCGGGTGTGTCGGCTGGCCGGTAGGTCGACGGGATTACAGACTGGCTGCCAGCCGGCTGCCCTGGTCGATCGCGCGCTTGGCATCCAGCTCGGCGGCCACGTCGGCACCGCCGATCAGGTGCGGGGTCTTGCCGGCGGCGATCAGCGCGGCCTGCAGGTCGCGGCGCGGTTCCTGGCCGGCGCAGACCACCACGTGGTCGACCGGCAGCAGCTGCTCGGCGCCTTCCACCTTGATGCGCAGGCCGGTGTCGTCCACGCCCAGGTATTCCACGCCGCCCAGCATCTTCACCTGCTTGGCTTTCAGCGTGGCGCGGTGGACCCAGCCGCTGGTCTTGCCCAGGCGGGCGCCCGGCTTGCCCGGACTGCGCTGCAGCAGCCAGACCTCGCGCGCCGGCGGCTCGGGCTGCGGCTTCACCAGGCTGCCGCGAGCTTCAAAGGTCGAATCCACGCCCCATTCGGCCATCCAGCGCGCCGGGTCCAGCGAGGACGAATGGCCTTCGTGGGTCAGGTACTCGGCCACGTCGAAGCCGATGCCGCCCGCGCCGATCAGCGCCGCGCGGGCGCCGACCGTCACCCGGCCGGACAGCACGTCCACATAGCTGACCACCTTGGCGTGGTCCGAACCGGGGAAGGCCACCCTGCGTGGGGTGATGCCGGTGGCCAGCACCACTTCGTCGAAGCCGGCCAGGTCGGCCGCGGTCACCGGCGTGGACAGCTTCACCTCGACCCGCGTGTCTTCCAGCAGGTGGCGGAAGTAGCGCAACGTCTCGTGGAACTCTTCCTTGCCCGGGATGCGCTTGGCGTAGTTGAACTGGCCGCCGATCTCGTCCGCGGCATCGAACAGCGTCACCCGGTGGCCGCGTCCGGCGGCGACCGTCGCGCAGGCCAGGCCGGCGGGACCGGCGCCGACCACGGCGACATTCTTCGGCGCGAAGGTCTTCTTATAGACGAGGTCGGTCTCGTGGCAGGCGCGCGGGTTGACCAGGCAGCTGGCCAGCTTGTTCTCGAACACATGGTCAAGGCAGGCCTGGTTGCAGGCGATGCAGGTGTTGATCGCCTGCGGCCTGCCGACGCGCGCCTTGGCTGCCCACTGCGGATCGGCCAGCAGCGGCCGCGCCAGCGACACCATGTCGGCCTTGCCGGCGGCCAGGATGTCTTCGGCCACCTCCGGCATGTTGATGCGGTTGGTCGCCACCAGCGGTATGCGCACGTGCGGCTTCAGCTTGGCGGTGACGTCGACGAAGGCCGCGCGCGGCACCGAGGTGACGATGGTCGGCACGCGGGCCTCGTGCCAGCCGATGCCGGAGTTGATGATCGTGGCGCCGGCCGCTTCCACCGCTTTGGCCTGGGCGACGATCTCGTCCCACTGGTTGCCGTCCTCGACCAGGTCGATCAGCGACAGGCGATAGATGAGGATGAAGTCAGGACCGACCGCCTCGCGCACGCGCCGCACGATCTCCACCGCAAAGCGCATGCGCTTCTCCGGCGTGCCGCCCCAGGCATCGTTGCGCTTGTTGGTGCGCGGCGCGGTGAATTCGTTGATGAAGTAGCCTTCCGACCCCATGATCTCGACGCCGTCGTAGCCGGCGTCGCGTGCCAGTTTCGCGGCGTTGGCGTAGGCGTTGATCTGACGTTCGATGCCGCGTGCCGACAGCGCGCGCGGGGTGAACGGGTTGATCGGTGCCTTGATCTTTGACGGTGCCACCGTCAGCGGGTGATAGCCGTAGCGGCCGGCGTGCAGCAGTTGCGCGCAGATCTTGGCGCCGTGTTCGTGCACGGCCCCGGTGACGAACTTGTGCGGGCGCGCTTCCCACGGCCACGACAGCTTGCCGCCGAACGGCTTCAGCCAGCCCACCAGGTTCGGCGAGAAGCCACCGGTGACGATCAGGCCGACGCCGCCGGCCGCACGCTCGGCGAAATACGCAGCCAGGCGTGGGAAATCCCTGGCCCGGTCTTCCAGGCCCGTATGCATCGAGCCCATCAGCACGCGGTTGCGCACCGTGGTGAAGCCCAGGTCCAGCGGCGTGAACAGGTGCGGGTAGGGCGTGGGATCGGTGGCGGTCGTCGACGTCATGCGGGTAGTGGATACGCGGGCGTATGGGTGGGCGCACGATGCCGCGAATCACGGGGGCACGCAAGCGCGGAGGGCAGGGGGCGGGGTCAGGGTGGAGGGTCGGTGGTATGCGGTAATTCGGCAGGCAGGGCTTCCTGCTCCCGGCACAGCGGGTGCGCGCGCAGGGCGTGGGCGACGCCGTCCCAGCCCGCGCGTTCGGCCCATCGGCACATCGCGGCGAGGACGGCGGGCGTCGGCACGTGCACCTGCTGACCGTCCACGCGATCTCCGTCCGTCGGCGACATCCGCCACGGCTGCAGGCGATGTCCGCTGGCGGCGGCCGTTTCCGCGAGCACGGCGGCAATGCGGAAGCCGCCCTCGTCGATGTCGCCCCAATGCCACACCGGCAGATCGTCCGCCAGCGAGCCCAGTAGCCGGGCGTAGGCGCGGCGCCAGGCCGGCGATGGCATGCCGCCGGTGTAGAGCAGCAGGGTCCGGTCTGCGCCCGTTGCGCGCGCCGCGTCATGGAAGCTGGCCAGGTTCTCCACACTGAGCAGGCAGCTGGCCGAGGTGCGCACGCCCTGCACGGCGTCGACCGGCACGCCGAGGAAGGCGGTGGCGAGCGGGAGTTCAACCCCGCCGTCCAGCAGCAGCGTGCCGGTGCCGGCCAGCAGCAGCGGCTGCGGTTCGCGCCGCAGGCCCAGGGCGGCCCAGACGTGCTCCTTCTCCACCATCCCGTCCGCCACCAGCGCGCCGCCGCTCAGCAGATCCAGCCAGGGCGTGAGCTGTTCCAGCCGCTTGCTGGCCTGCGGACGGCCGGCGAACAGGCGCGCGCTCTCGCGGCGCAGGATGCGCTCGTGGGCGTCGTCGGCGAGGCGGGCCTGCACCGCCAGCGCGGCATCGGCCAGGTCCTGCGCCGCTTCCGGCCCGTGGCCCCGCACCTTGCGGTCGCTGCGCCACGCCTCCAGCACCTCGGCGAGCACCGGGAACAGCGGCAACCACGGCGACAGCACGGTGGCCGCTTCGCGCACGCGGCTGTCCAGCAAGGGCACGCCCAAGTGGTCCGCCAGGGCCTGGAGGTCGGTCACCGTGAGCCGCAGCAGGTGTTCGCCATCGCCGCGATGGCGGTCGCGCTGCACGACGATGGCGCCGGCGCGCTCGGCCAGGGCCACCTGCGCATGGAAGGTCTCGCGTTCGGCCAGCGTGCGCAGCGACAGGTAGTCGCGCGCGCTGGCTTCGGTCATCGGCAACGAGGCGGGAGCGGCATCGCCGCGCAGCCGGGCGCGCTCGCCCTTGCGCAGCAGTCGCTCCAGCACGCGCCGCGGATCGCTCACACCGGCGCCTGCTGCCTTTCGATGCGGGCGGTCTCCTCGGCCAGCAGTTCCGGGTGCAGGTCGAACTGGTCGGACAGCAGCAGGGCGCGGGCGGCCGCCTGCACTTCGATGCGCTCGGCCTGCAGCAGGTCGCCGTCGCGGAACAGCTCGATGTAGCTGTCCAGCACACCGCTGAGCGTGCCCTGCGCGGTGTCCGGCGCGGCCAGCACCAGCTGCAGGCCGAGCGAGCGCAGGTAGTTGGTGGTGGCGCGTGCGTTCTGCGCGTCGATCTTGTCGCCGAATTCGTCCAGCAGGATCAGGCCCATGCCGCCCGCGTGCGCTTCGTTCTTGCCATAGGCTGCGGCCAGCGCCGCGCCGGCGATCACGTACAGCGGCGCGCGGTGTTCGCCGCCCGAGCCGGAGCGCATGCGCTCGCTGAGCGTGCCGATCACGCTGTCGTCCTGGCGAATCTGCACCTCGAAGCGGAAGAAGCGGCGGTAGTCGTCCAGCGGCGAGGTGGCGGTGCGTGCGGCGGCGCCGTCCTCGATCAGCTCGCGGAACGCCGCCGGCACTTCGCCGGCGGTACCGAACAGGGTGTCCTCGCCGCCGACATCCACGGCGCGCCGGATGAAGCGCTCCAGCTCGCGGAACTCCGGCACCACCTCGTAATGGAACTGGTAGCGCTCGTTGTTGGAGAACGGCGGGCTGCTGCGCAGGGTGCGGTTGAGCGTGGCGATCTGCTGGCGCAGGCGGATGAAGTTGTCGTTGAGCGCGGCGGCCACGCTGGCGCGGAAGGTCTCCACGGCCGTGTCGTAGGCCTGGCGCGCTTCGCCTTCGTAGCGCACCAGGTCGGTGTCGCGCAACTGGGTCAGTTCGCGACGCAGCAGCGCCACCGCCGGTCGCCAGGCGCTGGCGTCGAAGTCCACGCCCAGACCGTGGTCGCGCGCATACTGCGCCAGTGCGCTCCAGGCCTCGGGCAGCAGCTTGCCGAGCTGCCGGTCGCTCTCGTCGGCGCGCCGCTCGCAGGTCTTGCCGCGTTCCTCCAGCGACTCGACCTTGCTGTCGAGCTCGTCGCGGTGCCGCTCGATCAGGTTGGGATCGACATCGGGGTCCTTGAAGGCCTCCACCGCGCGGCGGGCGACCAGTTCTTCCTGCTGGCGCAGGCCTTCGAGCAGGCGACGGCTGCGATCGAGGTCGGCGACGGCGACAGCTTCCTGCCCGACCAGCGCATCGGTACGCGCCTCGCATTCGCCGAGCTGGGCGGCGAGTTCGCGCACGGCGTCGGACAGGCGGAGCAGGTCCGGGTCCAGCGCGGCCAGGCGGTTTTCCTGCGCGGCTCGGTAGCGCCCGGCTACCTGCCGGTGTTCGAGCGCGCGTTCGTGCAGCGCCTGTGCCACCGCATCGGCATCGGCCAGTCGCGCGAGTCCGCGCTGGCTGTCGTCGGCGCGGCGCAGGCGCGGCTCGATCTCGCGCACGTCGCGTTCGGCCTTTTCGATTTCCTCGTGCAGTACGCGCAGGCGGGCGCGGTTGTCGGAGGCGCCGATGCGCAGGTCGCCGGCCGCGGGCAGGCGCAGGCGCTCGATGCTGCCGCCGCGCGCGAGCAGGCCGTCGCGGGTCAGGCCCTGGCGGCTGCGCACCAGCTCGGCCTCGTTCTCCACGCAGCGCAGTTCGCCGAGTTGACGGCGCAGGAAGGCCAGCGCGTCGGCGTTGACGCCTTCCAGCAGCGCAGCCACGGTGCCGGCCGCCGCGTCCTTGCCACGCGCATCGCGTGCCTGGCTGGACAGCGCCAGTTTCACGCCATAGACCGAGCGTCCGCCGGACAGGCTGCGATACAGCTTGACCGCGCGCTCCTCGTCCTCGCCGGGGATCAGCAGCGCCTCGACGTTGCTGCGCAGGTAGGCTTCGATGGCGGGCTGCCATGCGGGGTCGGCAACGCGCACCAGGTCGCAGACCGGGCGGGCATCGATGCCGGCCTCGCGCAGGTAGCTCATCAGCCGCACGGTGTCGGCGTGCAGCTCCGCCTGGCCGGCGGCCAGCCGCTTCTGGTTCTGGCGCGCGGTGTCCAGCGCATCGCGGGCCTTGTCGTGGGCGGCATGCAGCTGGCGGGCGTAGTGGTCGACCTGTTCGCGCAACGGCGCGGTCGCGCGAAGCGCCTGGCGGACGCGCGCGAACAGGTCCTCCGGCGTCCAAGGCAGGGCATCTCCGTCCGGGAGCGCCGAAAGCGTCGCATGCCAGTCATCCCAGTCGGCACGCGCGGACTGCAACACGACGGCGTCGATGCCGTCGAGCGCGAGCGCATCGAGCTGGCGAAACTGTTCGCGCACGAAACCGATCTCGCGCAGCAGCTCCTTGTTCAACTGCCCCAGGCGTTCGCGGTCGCGGTTGGCCAGTTCGTCCAGTTGCGCCTGTTCGCCATAACCGGCGCTGCCCTGCAGGCGTGCATGGGCACGTGACTGCTCATCGCGCAGGGTGTCGCGCTCGGCACGCGTATCCACGAGGCGGCGACGTGTGTCGGCCAGCGCGTCCTCCGCCGTGGTCACCGCGCCTTCGGCCTGTTCCAGCTGCTCGCCGTACAGGTCGCGCGCGTACTCCGCCGCGAGTGCGCGGTACGACGCAGCACGCACCGCCTGCGCGGCGATGCGGTTGTACTGCTGTTCGACGCCTTCGGCCGCGTCGATGCGCTGGCGCACCTGTTCGATGCGGTCGCGGATCTGGCGGAAGCTTTCCAGCAGCGCGCGGAAGCGGGCGATGTCGGTGGGCCGGTCCTCGGCGACCAGCGTGCGCACGAACAGGTCCACGTCTTCCACGCGCTGCAGGTTGAGCGCGTTGAGGAACGCCTTGCGGTAGGCGTTGATGTCGGCGCTGGCCGTGGGCGAGGCGCGCAATCGCAGCAGCAGGTCCTTGACGAAGCGCTCGGCCACCGTGTGCAGTTCGGGTTGTCCGCCGGCGGCCTTGCAGCGGCGCAGGGCCATTTCGCGGAACGTCGTCCACGCCAGCGGCAGTTCCTTGCCCTTGACCTGCTCCACGTGGTCGGTCAGCTCCAGCGCCACGCCCGGCAGCAGATAGAGGCCGTGCAGACGATGGTCGGGCTCGTCCACCGATGCGCCCAGCGCGATGCCGGCGGTCAGGACCTCGCCGGTGTCGGTATCGCGGAACACCAGCGAGATGTAGGTGGTCGCGGTGCGCCGCTTGCGGCCGTCATCGCCGCTGCGGAACACGCCCAGGCAGTAGTCGCGGATGGTGCGCGCGCGGTGGCTGCCGCCGGCCTGCGCGTTGAAGCGGATGCGGCTGCGGTCGCCGCCCAGCAACACGATCTGCAGCGCGTCCAGCAAGGCGCTCTTGCCGGCGCCGTTGGGCGCGATGATGGCGGTGGTGGCGTCCAGTTCCAGGGTCTGCGCCTCGAACAGGAAGAACTGCACCAGGTGCACGCGCTCAAGCTGCTGCATCGCCGTCCTCCGTGACGTCGTCGTGGTCGGTCGCGTCGGCATCGTCGTCGCGGTTGTGCTGGTCCAAGCGTTGCAGCCATTGCTCGCCGACGATCTCGACGATGGCGGGCCGCACATGCAGGTGGAACGGCTGCGGATCGTCGGGTTCCGATTCCACCAGCCGGCACGTGCCCCAGCGCTTGAGCGTGCGCGCCAGTTCGCGCAGCGCGCCGACCTCGGGCATCGGCCGTCCGGCGAGTGCCTGGTACGCCTCCTGCAGTTCGGGAAGCTCCACGGTGACGACGCCTTCGTCTTCCACCATGCCCTGTCGCATCGCCTCGTCGTAGCGCTGCCGCAGCACCAGCAGCAACAGCGTTTCGGCCAGCGTCACCGGCACGCCTTCGGCGTGCGCGGGCAGCGCCACCACGTAGCGGTAGTGCGCGTTGCGCTCCAGGCGGATGCCCAGCGGCGCCAGCGCGGCGACGAAATCGTCGTAGTGATCTTCCACCAGGTGGTAAGCCAGGCGCGTGCTGCGGTCGCTGGCGTACAGCACCTGCTCCACCACCAGCCGGTAGGCGGCGCGTTCGAAATCCTGCACGGCATAGACGCCGTTGGAGAGTTGGCTGAGGGTGTTCCAACTGCGTTTCATGCGGTTTTCCGTGAAGGCTGGCCAATGCGGCGCACGACGAAGCGCGGCGCGCGCAGGTAGCCGTTGTCGTCGCGCCCGCCGGCGTCGAGCAACTCGATGCGGCAGCCGCGCAACAGGCGACCCAGCGGGTCTTCGCGCCGCAGGCCGCCGGTGCGATGGCTGCGCAGGGCGAGCGTGAGCAGGGTCTGGTAGGCGCGCAGGTCTTCGATGCTGGCGATGGAGAACGCGCCGGACTCGACCTCGTCGCGGTTGTCCAGGTGCGTGCCGATGTAGCGCGCCATGTCGTCGGCATTGACCAGTCGCGCGCGTTTCATCCGCCGCAGCAGACTGAGCCGGGCCAGTTGTTCGGGGGTGGGTGGCTGGGTGGCGTTGGCGCTGCGCGGGATCGGCTGCGGCTTCTGCCGCGGCGGGCGCAGGCGGGTCGCGTCCATCAGGGCGCCCGGCGCCACCGGCAAACGCAGCGCAGCTTCCGGTGCGTGCTGCACGCCGCGGCAGGCGCGGCGCAACAGCGTGTCCAGCTTGTCCGGCGCACGCAGGCGGTAGTCGAGGAAGGCCAGTGCGCGCCGGTTGGCCTGGCGGATGTCGTCGTCCAGCCGGCCCAGGTATTCGTCGATGCGCTCCAGTTCGCGCAGCCGCCGCAGGCTGCGCGCGAAGCGCTGGTCGCCGCGGGCGTCATCGCCGCCGCCGACGTGCTCGCGATACCACGCTTGCAGCGCGGTGCGGCGCTCGCCGGTCTCGATCTGCTGCGCCACCGACAGGATCGCGCTGCGTCGCGCCAGCGGATGATCGCCCTTGTGCAGTTCGGCGTAGTCGCCGATGAAGAATGCGCTGACATAGCGCTCGAACCACTGGCGTGCGAACTGCGCGGTGGATTCGGCCTTGCTCAGTTCCGGCATCAGGTCGCGGACCTGCAGGCTCATCGACGACAGCGACACCAGCAGTCGCCGTGCCTGGTCGGCGGCTTCGTCCAGGGCATCGCCGGACGCCTTGCCGTCGGCCACCTGCTGCAGCTGGTGTTCGATCGAGCGCATCTTCGCCGAGACGAAGGTCGGGCCGTGCTCGGCGAACTCCACCAGCAGCGAGAGGAACTGGTGCACGACCGGCGGCATTGTGACCATTTCGCGCGCGCCGATGCGTTCCTGCCGCAGCCATCCGGTGCTGCGGAAGCGCTCGTAGATGCTGTTGACCCGCACCGGCAGCGGCGTGTCGGGGGTCTGGCCGTCTTCGTCTTCCCAGGGGTCGTCGGCCAGCAGGTAGCGCTCCAGCGCCGCGGTGATCTCGCGACGCTGGAACCCCATGCTCGGCGGCACCGGCGCATCCGGCCCGAAGAATTCGTCGAACAGCCGGCACAGCAGCAGCCAGTAGTGCTCCCGGTTGGCCGAGGCGAGTGGGCCGAACAGCCCGCCGGGCAGCAGGGGGAACAGCGACGGCGGCTGGGTCATCGCCGCGCGGGCCGCCCGGTCGGGCCGGACTTGTGAGGTGACGGACGCCGCGGCGCCGGGGAAGAGGGCATGGCAGGGATCGGAAAGACGGGCGGATCGCGCCGGAACGCGCAACGGCCGGCCACGATATCGCAAGTCGCCCGGCCGCCGGTAGCGAGCCGGGCGCGGCCCCGCCCCGTGGCCTTTTGCAGGCGCTTACCAGCCCGCGAGCACCAGCTTGCCCACGGTGGTGCCGGATTCCAGCCGGCGATGCGCTTCGCGCAGGTTCGCCGCGTTGATCGGCGACAGCGTGCCGGTCAGCGTGCCGCGCAGTTCGCCGGCGTCGAGCAGGTCGGCCACGCGGTCCAGCAGCGCGCCCTGTTCGCCCATGTCGGCGGTGCGGAAGCGCGGACGGGCGAACATCATTTCCCAGTGGATGCCGATGCTCTTGGCCTTGTAGGGGTCGCCGATGCGCAGCTCGCCGCGCGGCTCGACGATCAGGCCGACATGGCCGAGCGGGGCCAGCAGCTCGCCCAGCTCGGTCCAGTAATGGTCGGTGTCGGCCAGGTTCAGGGCGGCATCGACGTTGTCTAAGCCCAGCGCCTTCAGCTGCGGAGCCAGCGGTTCGCGGTGGTTGATCACATGGTCCGCGCCCAGTGCCTTGCACCAGTCGATGGTGTCCTGCCGCGAGGCGGTGGCGATGACGGTGAAGCCGGCGCGCCTGGCCAGCTGGATCGCGATCGAGCCCACGCCGCCGGCACCGGCGATCACCAGCAGCGACTTGCCGTGGCCGCCACCATCAGGCATGTACGGCATGCGGTGGAACAGCAGCTCCCACGCGGTGATCGTGGTCAGCGGCAGCGCGGCGGCCTGCGCGAAGTCGAGCGACGCCGGCTTGCGCCCGACGATGCGCTCGTCGACGAGCTGGAACTGCGCATTGCTGCCGGAGCGGGTGATGTCGCCGGCGTAGTAGACGTTATCGCCCGGCTTGAAGCGCGTCACCGCTTCGCCGACCGCTTCGACCACGCCGGCGGCGTCGTAGCCCAGCACCTTCGGCTGCGCTTCGACCTGCGGCTTGGGCGCGCGCACCTTGGTGTCGACCGGATTCACCGACACGGCTTCCACCCGCACCAGCAGGTCATGGCCGCTGGCGATGGGTGTGTCGAGTTCGACATCGACCAGCGACTGCGGGTCGTCGATGGGCAGGTAACGGGTCAGGGCAACGGCTTTCATGGGGGATCCTCGTGGGGGAATCAGGCGGCGTGCCGCGATAATGCGACGCGCGGTGGAAAGAGGCGATGAGACGAACGGCGGATCAGGCGCAGCCCGCGTCGGTGGCGAGCGTGTAGCGCTGGCGGCGTTCCAGCGCCAGCGCCCACAGCGCGACGGCGAACGCGGAGGCCGGCACCAGCGCGGCGACCCAGGGCAGCGCCGACAGGCCCAGCCCCTGCGAGATCACCACGCCGCCCAGCCACGCGCCCAGCGCGTTGCCCAGATTGAACGCGCCGATGTTGAGGCTGGAGGCCAGGCTTTGCGCGCCGCTGGCCTTCTGCAGCACCCACAGCTGCAGCGGCGACACGGTGGCGAAGGCGGCTGCGCCCAGCAGGCCGGTGAACGCGATCATCGCCCAGCGGCTGTGCAGCACGAAGGTCATGGCGCCCATCACCAGCGCCAGCAGGGCCAGCGTGCCCAGCAGCGCGGGCGCCAGGCGACGGTCGGCGAAACGGCCCCCCAGCAGGTTGCCGACGATCATGCCCACGCCGAACACCAGCAGGATCGGCGACACCGCCGCATCGGCGAAGCCGGTCACCTGCGTCAGCAGCGGCTGGATATAGGTGTAGACGGTGAACATGCCGCCGAAGCCGAGCACCGTCATCAGCAGGCCCAGCAGCACCTGCCGCTGGGTGACCACGCGCAGTTCGTCGCGGAACGACAGCGCCGCCGGCGCGCTGCGGTCGGCCGGTACCAGCGTCGCGATGATCACCGTCGCCAGTACGCCGATCGCGGTGACCGCCCAGAACGTCGCCCGCCAGCCGAACTGCAGGCCCAGCCATGCGCCGGCCGGCACGCCGAGCAGCGTCGCCACGGTCAGGCCGGTGAACATGATGGAGATGGCGGAGGCCTTGCGGTCTTCGCTGACCATGCCGGTGGCGACCACCGCGCCGACGCCGAAGAAGGTGCCGTGCGCCAGCGAGGTGACCACCCGCGCCGCCATCAGCAGTTCGTAGTTCGGCGCCAGCGCGCAGGCCAGATTGCCCAGGGTGAACACCATCATCAGCGCCACCAGCACCGCCTTGCGCTGCATCCGGCTGGTGGCGGCGGTCAGCAGCGGGGCGCCGACGAAGACCCCCAGCGCATAGCCGGAGATCAGCAGGCCGGCGGCGGCGATCGACACCTGCAGGTCGGCGGCCACCTGCATCAGCAGCCCCATGATGACGAACTCGGTGGTGCCGATGCCGAACGCACCGGCGGTCAGCGCATACAGGCCCAGCGGCATGCGCGGGGCGGGGGAGGGGATGGGAGACATGGGAGTGGTCGTTCCGGGAAGGCGTGCAGGGTGACGCTTTCCCTGGCGGCATAAAACCGAGAAGATGGCGAATCACTTTCAATGGATTATTGAAAATGGATCGTGTCGGCGACCTCACCCTGTTCCTGCGCGTGCTGGACCTGGGGTCGATCACGGCCGCCGCCCACAGCCTGGACCTGTCGGTGGCGGTGGCCAGCCAGCGCCTGAAACGGCTGGAGAAGGACCTGGGCGTGCGGTTGCTGCACCGGACCACGCGCCGGCTGCACCCCACGCCTGAAGGGCTGGCGCTGGCGCAGCAGGGGCGGGTGCTGGTGGAGGAACTGGAATCGCTGGGCAGCGGCCTGCGCGAAGCGGCCAGCGACGTCGCCGGCACGCTGCGGGTGACGATGTCGGCCTCGTTCGGGCGGCAGTACGTGTCGCCGCTGCTGCCCGATTTCCTCGCCCGCCACCCCAAGGTCCGCCTGAGCGTGCATCTGAGCGACAACGTGGTGGACCTGGTCAGCGAGGGCTTCGACCTCGCCATCCGCATCGGCGCACTCGACGACTCGCGCATGGTGGCGCGGCGGATCGCCCCCAACCGCAGGGTGCTGTGCGCTTCGCCGGCGTATCTGGATCGGCGGGGTGCGCCGCAGACGCCGGCGCAACTCGCCGACCACGACTGCCTGCTGCTGTTCGGCACGGGCGGGCGCCAGGACGTGTGGCGGCTGGGCACGCCGGACGGCGGCGAGGTGGCGGTGCGCGTGCAGGGGCGCTTCGAGAGCAACTTCGGCGAAGTGCTGCGCGATGCCTCGCTGGCCGGGCAGGGCATCGTGGTGCATTCGTTATGGCATGTCGCGGACGATCTGCGCGCGGGACGCCTGAAGGTCGTGCTGCCCGACTTCCCGCTGGCCACGACCGCGATCAGCGCCGTGATGCCGCAACGCCGGCTGGTGCCGCCGCGGGTGCGGGCCTTCGTGGACGTGCTGTCGAATGCGTTCGGCGAGCACCCGCCGTGGGAACGCGGACTGTCCGCGTAGTCAGTCGGTGTCGAAGGCGAAGGCGTCCAATGCCAGCCCGCCCATCTCGACATCGCGATGGAGCAGCCGCCCCCGGGCGCCCACGCCACCGGCACCCAGCGCGACGTAGAGCGGATACAGATGTTCGGGAGTGGGATGGTTCTGCTGCGCGTACGGCAGCGCGGTCCACTCGAGCGCGGCGGCCAGATCGCCGGCCAGCAGGGCCGCGCTCAGCGGATCGGTGAAGGCCGTCACCCAGGGATATGTCAATGCCTGGCCCTGCTGCCAATCCAGCGCGCGAAGATTGTGCGAGAAGCCACCGGATCCGACGACGAGCACGCCGTCCTTGCGCAACGGAGCCAACGCCAGCCCCAGGCGGTAATGCCATGCAGCGCTCTGGGCCGGATTCACCGACAGCGCCACCACCGGAATGTCGGCGGCCGGATACATCCGCCGCAGCGGCACCCAGACACCGTGGTCGAGACCGTGCAGCGGATCCTCGCGCGCTTCGAAGCCGGCGGCCGTCAGGCGTCCGGCGATGTCGTGGGCGAGCGCGGGTGCGCCCGCCGCCGGATACCTGATCCGGTAGAGCGCGTCCGGGAAGCCGCCGAAGTCGTGGATCGTCTGCGGCGCTGCGGCCGCGGTCAGGGTCGGACGGGCGTGTACGAAATGGGCCGAGGCCACCACGATCGCCCGCGGCCGCGGCAGCCGTTCTCCCAGCAGATCCAGGAAGCGGCCGGTGGGCGAATCGTCCACCGCCAACATCGGCGAGCCGTGCGACAGGAACAGGCTGGGCAACGTCGGGGCGAGGGGTGCGCTCATCTCGGGAGAATCCGCCCTCGCGGACGGGTTACCAAGGCACGCATCTGCACCAGTCCGTCTCACCGGCGGGGGCTTGGCGCGGTCCGACTATCGGTCGCGCAGGGTCCCCGCCGAATGTGAAGATTTGTGCCAGTTCCCTTCAGGAGTGTTAACCTTGCCCGACTTGTTATGGTACCGTTAACACAGTCTTCACGTACCCACGCATAATCTGTTCAGCAAGGCGACGGATGCCTGTCGCCTCGAATAACAACTAGAAACGCCGCAAGTGAAGTGCTTCGGTTTCTCTAACTACTGAACTTCTACAAGGAAAGGAGCTGCAAATGAACAAGAAGATTCTCTGCGCCGCGCTGTTGGGCGGCCTGAGCCTCGCAAACCACGCGATGGCGCAGGAGTTCGATGACCGCTGGTACCTCACCGGTTCGGCCGGTTTCAACCTGCAGGACGATGACCGCACCACCCGCAACGCCCCTTTCCTGGGCCTGGGCCTGGGCAAGTTCATCAGCCCGAACTGGTCGCTCGACGGTGAACTGAACTATCAGAACCCGAAGTTCGAAGACAACCAGGATGCCCTGTGGAGCCAGTACGGCGTTTCGCTGGACCTGCGTCGCCACTTCATCCAGGAAGGCCGCGGCTGGAACCCGTACATCGTGGCGGGCCTGGGCATGCAGCGTTCGGAAGAAGAGTCGCTGATCAATGCCACCAACCAGCGTCGTGACAACAACCTGGCCGCCAAGCTGGGCGTCGGCCTGCAGACCACGCTCGACAATCGCGTCGGCGTGCGTGCCGAGCTGGCCTACCGCGCCGACTTCGACGACCAGAGCGCTGCGGCTCCGCAGGAAGACTGGTTCGGCGACGTGCTGGCCTCGGTCGGCGTCGTGATCCCGCTGGGCCCGAAGGCCGAAGCCGCTGCTCCGCCGGCCCCGCCGGCTGCGCCGAGCTGCGCCGATCTGGACGACGACGGTGACGGCGTCAACAACTGCGACGACAAGTGCCCCGGTTCGCAGGCTGGCCAGACCATCGGTCCGGACGGCTGCCCGGTGCAGGTTTCGATCGACCTGAAGGGCGTGAACTTCGACTTCGACAAGTCGACCCTGCGTCCCGACGCGATCGCGATCCTGAGCGAAGCCGCCGAGATCCTGAAGCGCTACCCCGACCTGCGCGTCGAAGTGGCCGGCCACACCGACCTGTGCGGTGCGGACGCCTACAACCAGTCGCTGTCGCAGCGTCGTTCGCAGACCGTGTACGACTACCTGACCAGCAACGGCGTGGACGCCTCGCGTCTGGTGGGCCCGATCGGTTACGGCGAGAGCCGTCCGCTGGAGCCGACCGCGCAGACCCTGCCGGGCTGCAAGAGCGAGCGTAACCGTCGTACGGAACTGAACGTCCAGAACTGATCGGACGCGCTTCCCGCAACACCCGAAGCCCGGCCTAGTGCCGGGCTTCGTTTTTTACGGCACGGTGCGCGGCATTTGCGTGACCGTGCTTCCGTCTTTCCGCATTGATGCATCGCGCGGCGTCCTATTTCTTGCCATGCCATGAGACGCTGCCTACACTCCGGGCACGTTCCGCAGGAAACCTCCAGGAGTTGTGCCGATGCGCCGTCATGTCCTCGCCAGTGTGCTGTGCATCGCCGCGATTCCCGCCGCCCACGCGGCGCCCGATTGCAGCGGCAGCCTGGTGCCGGCGCCGCTGAAGACGCCGGCCACGGTGATCGCACCGGTCGCCCCCGAGTTCACCGCCGCCGCCACGCAGTTGGGCGCGCCGTCGGGCGTGCTGGCCTCGCACGGGTTCGATGAGTCGCAATCGGTCGATCGCGTGCTGATGCGCCTGCGCATCGAGGGCTGCCGCAATGTCGCCAAGGCCCTGCCCGCCGCACCGTCGGCCACCGCTGCCACCGGCAGTTCCGCGGCGTACCAGCCGAAGACGGCGCACGACAACACGCCGTGGCGGTTCGACATGAGCCAGAACGGCAAGCGCATGACCGCCGACGAATTCGATGCGTGGATGAAGTCGCGCGGCGTACGCGTGGTGAAGGCGCCCGGCGCACCCGCTGCAGTGCCCGCTCCGGCACCTGCCGAGCCCGCCAAGAAGAACTGATCCACGCACGGCCGGTCACCCGGCCGTTTTCCTGTCGGCTCCGTCATGACCTCGCGCAGACCCCCTTCCCGCGACGCCTCGCGCAGTACGCGTGCCGGTGTGCCGGCGGGGCAGGGGACACGGCATGGGCTGGCGCGCGTGCTGTCCAAACAGGGCGTGTGCTCGCGCACGGAGGCTGCGCGCTGGATCGTCGAAGGCCGGGTGTCCGTTGATGGGCGGATCGTGCGCGATCCCGAGTTCCCCGTGGTCGCCGGCCGCGCCGTGATCCGCGTGGACGGCCTGGCGAACGCCGCGCCCGAGCGCTGCTATCTGATGCTCAACAAGCCGCGCGGCCTGGTCACCACCGCGCGCGACGAGCAGGGGCGCGACACCGTCTACCGCTGCCTGGACGGCGCGGGGTTGCCATGGGTCGCGCCGGTAGGCCGGCTCGACAAGGCCAGCGAAGGCCTGCTGCTGTTCACCAACGACCCCGAATGGGCCGCGCGCATCACCGATCCCGCGACGGGTCCGGAAAAGACCTACCACGTGCAGGTCGACAGACTGCCGGATGACCTGTTGTTGCAGGGCTTGAAGGCCGGCGTCGACGTCGACGGCGAGCATCTCTCCGCCCGTGATGTTCGCGTGCTGCGCAGCGGCGAGCGCAATGCCTGGCTGGAGATCGTGCTGGAGGAAGGGCGCAACCGGCAGATCCGTCGCCTGCTGGCCGCGTTCGATGTCGGCGTGCTGCGGCTGGTGCGCGTCGCGGTGGGATCGCTGGCGCTGGGCGAACTGGCCAAGGGCGCATGGCGCAGGCTGGAGCCGCATGAGCGCGACGCGCTCGCGCCGACGACCGGGCGTTGATTGCGCGACGGCGGTCCGGGTTCGCGGCCAGGCAGCTGCCTACACTCGCTCACGCTGACCTTGGGGAAATCGCCATGTACCGTTCGACCTCGCGCTTGCCGCTGTGCTGCGCCTTGCTGCTCGCTTTCGGCCTGTCGTCAGGCTGCGCCTCGACATCGCCGGCCGCCGCCACGAAGAAGACGGCTCCCGACCAGATCGTCACCGTCAAGGCCGGTCCGCACGGACACCGCTTCGACATGCAGCAGAACGGCCGCAGCATGACGGCCGAGCAGTTCGATGCGTGGATGAAGGCCCGCGGCATCCGCGTGGCCAAGGGCGCGCCGGCCAAGTCGAAGACGACCGCCAGCACTGCCAGGCGCGCGCGCTGACGCACGGGCGCGCCGCTCCCTCGATCAGGCCTTCAGTACGCCCAGTTCGCGGCCGATGCGGATGAAGGCATCAATGGCGCGGTCCAGATGTTCGCGCGTGTGCGCGGCGCTGATCTGCGTGCGGATGCGCGCCTGTCCCTTCGGTACCACCGGGAAGAAGAAGCCGATCGCGTAGATGCCTTCCTCCAGCAGGCGTTCGGCGAAGCGCTGCGCCAGCGGTGCGTCGTACAGCATCACCGGGCTGATCGGGTGCACACCCGGCTTGATGTCGAAACCGGCGGCGGTCATCTTTTCGCGGAAGTAGCGGGTGTTCTCCTGCAGTTGCTCGCGCAGGTCACCGGCGGCATCGAGCATCTCGAAGGCCTTGATGCCGGCGGCCACCACATGCGGCGGCAGCGAGTTGGAAAACAGGTAAGGACGCGAGCGCTGGCGTAGCAGTTCGATCACTTCCTTCCGTGCCGTGGTGAAGCCGCCCAGCGCGCCGCCCATCGCCTTGCCCAGCGTGCCGGTGACGATGTCGATCCTGTCCAGCACGCCCTTCACCTCGGCCGAGCCGCGGCCCGTCGCGCCGAGGAAGCCGGTGGCGTGGCATTCGTCGATGTGCACCAGCGCGTTGTACTTCTTCGCCAGCGCGGTGATCTCGTCCAGCGGGGCGATGAAGCCGTCCATCGAGAACACGCCATCGGTGGTGATGAGTTTGGTCTTGCAGCCGGCGGCATCGGCCGCCTGCAACTGCGCTTCCAGGTCGGCCATGTCGCAGTTGGCATAGCGGAAGCGCTTGGCCTTGCACAGGCGCACGCCGTCGATGATGGAGGCGTGGTTCAGCGCGTCGGAGATGATCGCATCGTCCTCGCCCAGCAGCGGCTCGAACAGGCCGCCGTTGGCGTCGAAGCAGGCGGCGTAGAGGATGGTGTCCTCGGTGCCGAAGAAGTCGGCGATCGTCTTCTCCAGTTGCTTGTGCAGGTCCTGCGTGCCGCAGATGAAGCGCACCGACGCCATGCCGAAGCCATGCGTGTCCAGCGCGTCCTTCGCGGCCGCGATGATGTCCGGATGGTCGGCCAGCCCCAGGTAGTTGTTGGCGCAGAAATTCAGCACCGTGCGCCCGTCGGCCAGGGTGATCTCCGCCGCCTGCGGGCTGGTGATGATGCGCTCGGCCTTGAACAGGCCCTGGGCGCGGATCTCGTCGAGGGTGGTGGCGTAGTGGGCGGTGAGCGGGCTGGACATGAGGAATGGACTGGCAGGGAAGGCCTCCATTCTACCTGCCCGTCCGGAGCCGCCAGGCGTCATGCGGGAAGGGCATAAGCGTTTGCCGTTTCGTCATTTCCCCGCCTGCAGGTGCGCAAGCAGCATCAGCGTCCGGCTGGCAACGGCCCGCCCGCCCAGGCCCAGGGTGGACGCATGAGACCGCACTCCCGCGCACCGGCCGCCTGCGGCCTCCGGAACCTGCATGAACACCGATCTGTTCCGACGCCTTGTCCGCAACACCATGCTCGCCTTCGGTCTGACCTTGGCCGCCGCCGCGGACGCCAGGGACATCAAGCTGCTCAACGTGTCGTACGATCCGACGCGCGAGTTCTACCGCGAGTTCAATGCCGCGTTCGCCGCCGATTGGCAGAAGACCAAGGGGCAGAAGGTCAGCATCGAAACCTCGCACGGCGGTTCCGGCAAGCAGGCGCGCTCGGTCATCGACGGCCTGGAGGCCGACGTGGTGACGCTGGCGCTGGCCTACGACGTCGACTCCATCGCCCAGCGCGCCAAGCTGTTGCCGGCCAACTGGCAATCACGGTTGCCGGAGAACAGCGCGCCGTACACCTCGACCATCGTCTTCCTGGTGCGCAAGGGCAATCCGAAGAAGATCCGCGACTGGCACGACCTGGTGAAGCCGGGCATCTCGGTGATCACACCGAATCCGAAGACCTCCGGTGGCGCGCGCTGGAACTACCTGGCCGCGTGGGCCTATGGCCTGAAGATCTTCAAGGGCGACGAGGCGAAGACACGCAACTTCGTGCGCGCGCTGTATCGCAACGTCCCCGTGCTGGATACCGGTGCCCGCGGTTCGACCACGACGTTCGTCCAGCGCGGTATCGGCGACGTGCTGCTGGCGTGGGAGAACGAGGCCTTCCTGTCGATCGAGGAACTGGGACCGGACAAGTTCGACATCGTGGTGCCGTCACGCTCGATCCTGGCCGAGCCGCCGGTGGCGCTGGTGGACCGCAACGTGGACAAGCACGGCACGCGCGAGGCGGCGCAGGCCTATCTGAAATACCTGTATTCGCCCACCGGTCAACGCCTGGCTGCGAAGCACTACTACCGCCCGCGCTATCCGCAACACGCGGCAGCGGAAGACATCGCGCGCTTTCCAAAGCTGGAACTGGTGACGATCGACGGTGTCTTCGGCTCCTGGGCGAAGGCGCAGGCCACGCACTTCGCCGACGGCGGCGTGTTCGACCAGATCCAGGCGAAGTAACGTGGCGGCAGTGCATCCCTGGGCGGGAAAGATGCGTCCCCGGCGCGTCATGCCCGGGTTCGGCCTCAGCCTGGGTTATACGCTGGCCTGGCTGGGGCTGATCGTGCTGATCCCGCTGGTGGGTGTGTTCGCCAAGGCCAGTGGACTGGGACCGTCCGGCATCTGGGCCATCTGGACCGAGCCGCGGGTATTGGCGGCCTTGCGCATCAGCTTCGGCACCGCGCTTGCCGCCGCTGCATTCAATGCGGTGATGGGCACGCTGGTGGCGTGGGTGTTCGTGCGTTACCGCTTCCCGGGCAAACGGCTGTTCGACGCGATGATCGACCTGCCGTTCGCCTTGCCCACGGCCGTGGCGGGGATCGCGCTGACGGCGCTTTACGGACCGACTGGCTGGATCGGGCAATGGCTGGAAGTGGTCGGCATCAAGGTCGCGTACACGCCGCTCGGCATCACCGTGGCGCTGGTGTTCATCGGCCTGCCGTTCGTGGTGCGCGTGGTCCAGCCCGTGCTGGCGGAGATCGAGAGCGAACTGGAAGAAGCGGCCGCGACGCTCGGCGCGAGCCGATGGCAGACCGTGCGCCATGTCGTGCTGCCGACGCTATGGCCGGCGGTGCTGGCCGGCTTCGCGCTGGCCTTTGCGCGAGGCGTGGGCGAGTACGGGTCGGTGATCTTCATCGCCGGCAACCTGCCGGGCGTCTCCGAGATCGCGCCGCTGCTGATCACGATCAAGCTGGAAGAGTTCGACTACGAGGGAGCGACGGCGATCGCGGCGGCGATGCTGCTACTGTCGTTCGCGCTGTTGCTGCTGATCAACACCCTGCAGGCGCGATTGCAGCGCACCGGCAAGCGGGCGGGGGGCTGACATGGGCGACGCCATCTCCGCTGTGATCGCCGTTGCCCCGGCGCCGTCCGCGGTGGCGTCGTCCGGACGTCCCGTCATCCGCCGGCATGCCGCCACCAACGAACCCCGATGGGTGCAGGTGCTGCTGGCGCTGGGCGCGCTGGGCTTCCTGCTGTCGTTCCTGTTGCTGCCGCTGGCGCTGGTGTTCGTCGAAGCCCTGCGCGGCGGCTGGACCGCCTTCGTGGCCGCCATCAGCGAAACCGATGCACTGGCGGCGGTGCAGCTGACGCTGCTGGTCACCGCGATCGTGGTACCGCTCAATCTCGCCTTCGGCACGGCGGCGGCGTGGGCGGTCAGCAAGCACACGTTCCGTGGCAAGCGCTGGCTGGTCACGCTGATCGATCTGCCGTTCGCGGTGTCGCCGGTGGTGGCGGGCCTGATCTACGTGCTGATCTTCGGCGCGCAGGGCTGGGCCTATTCGCTGATCGACGAGGGCTGTCATTTCACCTTGCCGCTGCTGGGCGAGCTTCACCTGCAGTTGCCGAAGGTCATCTTCGCGCTGCCGGGCATCGTGCTGGCGACGATCTTCGTGACCTTCCCGTTCATCGCGCGCGAGTTGATGCCGCTGATGGAGCAGCAGGGGTCGGACGAAGAGCTGGCAGCGCTCAGTCTGGGCGCCAGCGGCTGGCAGACGTTCTGGCGGGTGACGCTGCCGAACATCCGCTGGGCGCTGCTGTACGGTGTACTGCTGTGCAGTGCGCGCGCACTCGGCGAGTTCGGCGCGGTGTCGGTGGTGTCGGGCCACATCCGCGGCCGTACCAACACGCTGCCGCTGCATGTGGAAATCCTCTACAACGAATACGCCTACAGCGCTGCATTCGCGGCGGCCTCGCTGCTGGCGCTGACCGCACTGGTCACGCTGGTGCTGAAAACCTGGCTGGAATGGCGTCACGGCGAAGCACTGGCCGCCAATCATCGACACTGAGGCGACAAGATTTTTCGACACGGATCAGAGCGAAAGAAGCGGATAAGGCGAAGACGCCAGGAGGCGTTACTGCAGATGGAGCCACTTTGTTTTCATCCGCTCTTTTAGCCTTTATCCGTGTCGAAAAAAGAACAAGCAGGAGTGCAGGACATGACGATCAAAATCGAACATCTCGGCAAGCGGTTCGGTGACTTCACCGCCTTGGACGATGTTTCGCTGGAGATCCGCCAGGGCGAGCTGATGGCCTTGCTCGGGCCCTCGGGCTCGGGCAAGACCACGCTTCTGCGCGTGATCGCCGGCCTGGAACATGCCGACCACGGACGCGTGCTGTTCGATGGCGAGGACGCGACCCGCCTCAGCGTGCAGGCGCGACGCGCCGGCTTCGTGTTCCAGCACTATGCGTTGTTCCGCCACCTGACGGTGGAGGAGAACATCGCCTTCGGCCTGCGTGTGCGCAGGGGACGCGATCGCGTGCCCGATGCGCCGATCCGCGCACGCGTGGCGGAACTGCTTTCGCTGGTGCAGCTGGAAGGCTTCGGCGCGCGCTATCCGGCGCAACTGTCCGGCGGCCAGCGCCAGCGCGTGGCGCTGGCACGCGCACTGGCCATCGAGCCGCGCGTGCTGCTGCTGGACGAGCCCTTCGGCGCACTCGACGCACAGGTGCGCCGCGACCTGCGCCGCTGGCTACGCGCGTTGCACGACCGTACCGGCCTGACCACGGTCTTCGTCACCCACGACCAGGAAGAAGCGCTGGAACTCGCCGACCGCGTGGCCATCCTCAACCGCGGACGCATCGAGCAACTGGGCAGTCCCGCCGATGCCTACGATGCGCCGGCATCACCGTTCGTCTATTCGTTCGTCGGCGCGGTGAACCGGGTGCCCGGCCGTTGGGAAGCCGGGGCGCTGCAGGTCGCGGGCCTGCCGTTGCAGCCGCGTTGCGACGCGGGCGATGGCGAGGCGGAGATCTACGTGCGACCCGAGGATCTGCATATGGTGGACGCGGCGGGCCTGCCCGCGTGGCCGGCCACGATCATCGACGCGCAGCGCACGGGGCCGCGCCTGCGGTTGCGCGCCCGGCTGGCGGACGGCGGGGTGGAGGTCGACGTGGACCTTCCCGCCGACCGCGAGGGCCCCGCGACGCTACCCGGCCAGCGCGTGCGCTTGGCACCAAAACGGTTCGGATGGTTTCCCCGCAACGGTGCGCCGGCACCAGCATGATGCGGCATAAGCCGCTGAATTGATTGAAAAAGAAACCAATTTCCGGAGGTTTCATCCAGCACTTGACGCCAGCGATTGGTGCGGCGCACTATCGGGCTGCAGTTAAAAAACCGTGAAGCTGTGATTACGGTCCGCTACCGGATCACCGCCGCCGCCCCGTCCGCCCATCGATCAGGAGACTCCGGATGAAGCCCGTCAAACTCGCCACCGCCCTCGCCACCGCCCTGCTGCTGGCCCTGCCCATGTCCGCCTTCGCGCAGGACGCCGAGGAAGAAGAGTCCTCTCCGTTCAGCGCGACATTTGCGGTGACGACGGATTACGTGTTCCGCGGTGTCTCCCAGACCGACAACGGGCCTGCGTTCCAGGCAGGTGCGACGTACTCCGCACCGTTCGGCCTGTATGCCGGTGCCTGGGCCTCGAACGTGGATTTTGGTGAGGGTGGCCCCGACTTCGAGGTCGATTATTTCGTCGGCTGGAACAAGGACCTCAGCGACAGCTGGAACCTGGACCTGGGCGTGAACCGCTACACCTACGAAGGTGCTTCGGATGGGTACGGGGACATCGACTACAACGAATACATCGCGAAGGTCACGTGGAGCGGGCCCGTGACGGTGGGCGGCATCCTGGCGTACGCGGATGACTACAGCAACACCGGCGCGGAAGAGACCTACGCAGGCCTGACGGCCAGCTACGACATCGGCGATTCGGGCTTCTCGTTGGGCGCCACCACGGGTTACACCTCCATCGATGCTGGCAGCGATGGTCGTGCCGACTTCTACGATGGCTCCATCACGCTCTCGAAGGGCTTCGGTCCGGCGACCGCAACGCTGGGTTACTACGATACCTTCGGCTCGGATGCGTCGGAGCTGCGTCGTGGGTCGGACATCTACAAGCCGGGTGTGGTCTTCACCATCGCCGTCGCGGTTCCCTGAGCGCGGTAAGGTTCAGCTTCATTACCAGCAACAGGAAAGGGCGCCGCAAGGCGCCCTTTCTGTTTCAGCGAACGGTCGGCGGCATCAGTTCCAGCTCAACACCACCTTGCCGGCCTTGCCCTGTTCCATCAGGTCGAAGCCCTTCTGGAAGTCGTCGATCGGCAGCTGGTGGGTCAGCACCTTGCCCAGCGGGAAACCGCCCAACACCAGTTGCGTCATCTTGTACCAGGTCTCGTACATCTTGCGGCCGTAGATGCCCTGCACGGTGAGGCCCTTGAAGATGATCTTGTCCCAGTCGCAGCCGGCGCCCCTGGGCATGATGCCGAGCATCGCGATCTTGCCGCCGTGGTACATGCAGTCGAGCATGTCGTTGAACGCGCGCGGGTTGCCGCTCATTTCCAGGCCCACGTCGAAGCCTTCCATGTGCAGGTCGGCCATCACGTCCTTCAGCGAGGTGTTGGCCACGTTGACCACGCGGGTGGCGCCCATGTCGGCGGCCAGCTTCAGGCGGAAGTCGTTGATGTCGGTGACCACCACGTTGCGTGCGCCGATATGCTTGCAGATGCCGGCGGCGATGATGCCGATGGGGCCGGCGCCGGTGATCAGCACGTCCTCGCCGACCACATCGAACTCCAGCGCACAGTGCGCGGCGTTGCCGTAGGGATCGAAGAACGCCGCCAGTTCGCTGGGGATCTGGTCCGGGATCGGCCACAGGTTGCTGGCCGGCATCACCATGTACTCGGCGAAGGCGCCATTGCGGTTCACGCCGATGCCCACCGTGTTGGGGCACAAGTGCTGGCGGCCGCCACGGCAGTTGCGGCAATGACCGCAGACGATATGGCCTTCCGCCGACACGCGCTGGCCGACTTCGTAGCCGGTCACCGCGGAACCGAGCTGGGCGATGCGGCCGACGAACTCGTGGCCGATGGTCAGGCCGGGCGTGATGGTGCGCTGGCTCCACTCGTCCCACAGGTAGATGTGCAGGTCGGTGCCGCAGATGGCGGTCTTCTCCAGCTTGACCAGCACCTCGTTGGGGCCGGGCTGCGGGACGGGCAGTTCCTCCATCCAGATGCCTTTGCCGGCCTCGCGCTTCACCAGCGCCTTCATCGTCTGTGCCATCGGGCGTGAATCCAGGGAATGAGGGCGCGGATTATACGCCCCGGCCCCATGGCCCCCTGTCGCGAGCTCCCGCGACGGTCCGGGCACGGTCGGGTAGGACATAAGTCATGGGTGGCCCGGATGACGGGTTCATTACAATCGGAACTTTCCTGCCAGCCCCGGGGTTTCCATGCGTCCGAACCTGCTTGCCGCCGCCATCGCGGTTCCCTTGTCCCTGCTCGCCGCCCAGCTGGCCCATGCCGGCGAAGGCATGTGGGTGCCGCAGCAGTTGCCCGAGATCGCCGGACCGCTGAAGAAGGCCGGCCTGAAGCTGTCGCCGCAGCAGCTGTCGGACCTGACCGGCAATCCGATGGGCGCGGTGGTCGCGCTGGGCGGCTGCACGGCCAGCTTCGTCTCGCCGAACGGACTGGTGGTCACCAACCATCACTGCGCCTACGGCGCGATCCAGCTGAATTCGACCGCCGAGAACAACCTCATCAAGAACGGCTTCAACGCGCCGGCCACGACCGATGAAGTCAGTGCCGGACCGAACGCGCGCGTGTTCGTGCTGGACGAGATCACCGACGTCACCAAGGACGCGCAGGCGGCCATCGCCTCGGCCGGCAGTGACGCACTGGCGCGCACGAAGGCACTGGAAGCCTTCGAGAAGAAGCTGATCGCCGACTGCGAGGCCGAGGCCGGCTTCCGCTGCCGCCTCTACAGCTTCTCGGGCGGCAATACCTACCGCCTGTTCAAGAACCTGGAAATCAAGGACGTGCGCCTGGCGTACGCACCGCCGGGCAGCGTGGGCAAGTACGGCGGCGACATCGACAACTGGATGTGGCCGCGCCACACCGGCGACTTCGCGTTCTACCGCGCCTACGTCGGCAAGGACGGCAAGCCGGCCGCCTTCTCGAAGGACAACGTGCCGTACCGGCCGAAGCACTGGCTGCAGTTCGCCGACAAGCCGCTGGGCGAGGGTGATTTCGTGATGGTCGCCGGTTACCCGGGCTCGACCAACCGCTACGCGCTGGCGGCCGAATTCGACAACACCGCCGCGTGGACCTATCCGACCATCGCGCGCCATTACAAGCAGCAGATCGCGATGGTGCAGGAGGCCGGCAAGAAGAACGCCGACATCCAGGTGAAGTACGCCGCGACCATGGCCAGCTGGAACAACACCAGCAAGAACTACGACGGCCAGCTGGAAGGCTTCAAGCGCATCGACGCCGCCGGCCAGAAGCAGCGCGAGGAAGCCGCCGTGCTGGCGTGGTTGAAGGGGCAGGGCGGCAAGGGCCAGCCGGCGCTGGACGCCCACGCCAAGCTGCTGGCGCTGCTCGAACAGAACAAGGCCACGCGCGAGCGCGACCTGACGCTGGCGATGTTCAACAACACCGCGATGGTGGGCTCGGCCACGCAGCTGTACCGCCTGTCGATCGAACGCGAGAAGCCGAATGCCGAACGCGAATCGGGCTATCAGGAGCGCGACCTGCCCGCCATCGAAGGTGCGCAGAAACAGCTCGAGCGTCGCTACGTGGCGGCCATGGACCGCCAGTTGCAGGAATACTGGTTGAACCAGTACATCACGCTGCCGGCCGATCAGCGCGTCGCCGCGGTCGACACGTGGCTGGGCGGCAACGATGCTGCCGCCGTGAAGCGTGCGCTGGATCGCCTTGCCGGCACCCAGCTGGGCAGCACCGACGAGCGCCTGAAGTGGTTCGCCGCCGACCGCAAGGCCTTCGAGGCCAGCAAGGACCCGGCCATCCAGTACGCCGTCGCGGTCATGCCGACGCTGCTCAAGCTCGAGCAGGAACGCAAGACGCGCGCCGGCGAGAACCTGGCCGCGCGCCCGGTCTACCTGCAGGCGCTGGCGGACTACAAGAAGAGCCAGGGCGAGTTCGTCTATCCGGACGCCAACCTGTCGCTGCGCATCACCTTCGGCAACGTGATGGGCTACGCGCCGAAGGACGGCGTGGAGTACACCCCGTTCACCACGCTGGAAGGCGTGGTCGCCAAGGAGACCGGCGAGGACCCGTTCGACTCGCCGAAGGCGCTGCTCGACGCGGTGGCGGCCAAGCGCTATGGCGGACTGGAAGACAAGCGCCTGGGTTCGGTGCCGGTGAACTACCTGTCGGACCTGGACATCACCGGCGGCAATTCCGGTTCGCCGGTGCTGGACGCGCACGGCAAGCTGATCGGCCTGGCCTTCGACGGCAACTGGGAGTCGGTGAGCTCCAACTGGGTGTTCGATCCGAAGATGACCCGCATGATCGCGGTGGACGGGCGTTACCTGCGCTGGATCATGCAGGAGGTCTATCCGGCGCCGCAGCTGCTGACGGAAATGGGCGTGGGCAAGTAACAGCTGCAACGGTCGGCAGACACGGGACGGGAGCGGTTATCATCCGCTCCCGTCTTCGTTTCCGGCCCCTGGAAGCGCGACCGTTTTTCTCGAATGGACACACCGACGCATGCGCATCCTGCTTGCCCGCCACGGCGAAACGCCGTGGAACGCCGAAGGCCGCTACCAGGGCCAGATCGACATCCCGCTTTCGCCGGTCGGTGAAGGCCAGGCGACCGCGCTGGGCCAGCGGTTGAAGGACGTGCGCATCGATCGCGCGGTGGCGTCGCCGCTGTCGCGTGCGCAGCGCACCGCGCAACTGGCATTGGGCGACGCGCGTGTGGACATGCTGCTCACCGATCCCGAACTGCAGGAAATCGCCCACGGCGAATGGGAAGGCCTGCTCGCCAGCGAGATCCAGGACAAGGACCCGGCGCGCCTGCTCGCCTGGCGCGAGGAGCCCGATACCGTGCTGATGCCCGGCGGCGAGTCGCTGCGCCAGGTACTCGACCGTTCGTGGCGCGGCCTGGCGCGCGCCGCCGATGGCCTGGGCGATGACGACACGCTGCTGATCGTGGCGCACGACGCCGTCAACCGCGTCCTGCTGTGCCGCATCCTGGGCCTGCCCATCGCCAAGCTGTGGACCTTCCGCCAGGCTCCCACCACGCTCAACCTGCTGGAAGGCCCTTCGGTCGATCAGCTCGAAGTCGTGCGTCTCAACGATTGCGCGCACCACACGCCGTTCTTCGGCGAAGCGAAGCATCGGGCGCTCTGATTCGCCACCGGGCTATCCCATTGGGCAGATGATGAGACAGGTTACGGGTCTGGTGCTCGGCTGCATCCTGTGCGCATGGCTGCTGCCTTCGCCGTCGGTGGCGGCCGTGAAAGAGGCGGGTAGCGTCGACGCGCAGGGCTTCGAGGCACCGGATGAGCTGGCCAAGCCCATCGACATGATGCCCCCGCCCTATCCGATGGACATGGTCTGGCAAGGCATCAGCGGCCTAGTCGTGCTGATCATCACCATTGATGACGACGGGCGGGTGGTGGATCAGCAGATCGAAGCGCCATCACCCAGCGCGTCACTGAACCAGGCGGCGCTTGGCGGCGCCCGTGCATGGATGTTCACGCCGGCGCGTCGACAAGGCAAACCGATCGCATCGCGTGCGCGTGTCCCGGTCGATTTCAAGATCCCGCCCCAATACGCGCTCGACCGCACGACGGGCAGGCCGCGCGACGCTTACTTCCTGCAGCGACGCACCGGCATGCAAGCGGCACCTGCAACGGATGTCGATGGTTTTTTCCCGGGTTTCGTTGCCGATGCGTATCCGATCGGTGTTCATTCGGTCGCAGAGGCGCAGGCCATGCTGCAGCGATACGCGTTCCGCGAACCGGACCCCGTGCCAGGTGCGGTCGCCGAGTATGCGTTGCGTGACGAGGAAGGACTGAGTTACTGGAATGTCGCGCAGGCGCCGGGCATGCCCACAGCCGTCGTGCGCCGCCGCCTGGTCGGCAACGACACGACAAGCTGGTACGTCGGCAGCATGTTGTGCGAAGGCGAGGCATCCGCATGCGATGCCTTGCG
>NZ_JAKZBW010000026.1:0-64144 GCF_022539275.1 Pseudoxanthomonas sp. LH2527
GGGGAAAGACGCAAGTTTAGCCGGTCCCGTGGCCGCGCTGGTCTATCCTGAACCGCCCCGAGTCGCAGTGATCCTCGCATGAGCCTTCCTGTCCTGGTGATCGGCAACAAGAACTACTCCTCCTGGTCGCTGCGGCCCTGGCTGCTGCTGCGGCACTTCGGCGTGGCCTTCGACGAGGTCCGGCTGCTGCTGGATACGCCCGGGTTCGCCGACGGGGTCCGGCATCACTCGCCGACCGGCAAGGTACCGGCGCTGCACGATGGCGGGGTGCACGTATGGGATTCGCTGGCGATCTGCGAATACGCCAACGAGCGCTGGCTGGACGGCAGGGGATGGCCGCAGGACCGTGAGTCGCGCGCGCTGGCCCGCGCGGCGGCGGCCGAGATGCATTCGGGCTTCGTGGCGCTGCGCACGCAGCTGCCGATGAACAGCCGGCGCACGCCCGACGCCTACCGCTGGGACGCCGCCGCCCAGCGCGACATCGATCGCGTGCAGGACCTGTGGCGACAGTTACGTGAAGCACACGGTGGCGATGGCGACTTCCTGTGCGGCGGGTTCGGCATCGTCGACGCGATGTACGCGCCGGTGGCGATCCGCTTCGAGGGCTACGGCGTGGAGGTGGACGCGACCGCAGGCGCGTACATGCAGGCGCTGTTCGCGCTGCCGGCCATGCGCGAGTGGCGCGCGGCGGCCGCGGCGGAAACTGAATCGGTCGCGGCCACCGATGCATTGCGCGTTCCGCTGTAACGGACGCGCGGTGTAGGCTGGCGGCGGAGGACACATCCATGCGCGTGGTCTACCTGGCCGACAACCTGTTCGACGCCCATCTGGTCAAGCACGCGCTGGAGGAGGCCGCGATCCCGGCGTTCGTGTTCGGCGAATCGCTGCTGGGCGGCATGGGCGAACTGCCGCTGTTCGGCGTGCTGCGGGTCTGCGTGCCGGACCCGGCATTCCCTGAAGCAGAGGGCATCGTGCAGGCGCTGGGACTGGAATCGCGCGACGACGGCCCCATCTTGGAAGACGATGGCGAAGGCGCCGGCATCCTGCCCGCCTGATCCGCCTTCCCCCACGACCACGACCACGACCACGACCACGAGGTTCACCATGCTGGGTATCGGAGCCTACAAGCAGCGCATGCCGCGCGCGGAAGACATGCTGCCCGGACGCAGCACGCCGCTGCCGCTGCACAACGTGCATTTCGTCAACGGACATCCGTTGCGCGATGCATTCGACGGTCTGCAGCAGGTCGAATTCGGCCTGGGCTGCTTCTGGGGTGCCGAGCGCAAGTTCTGGAACGTCCCCGGCGTGTACAGCACGTCGGTCGGCTACGCCGGCGGTGGTACGCCGAATGCGACCTACGAGGAAGTGTGTTCCGGCCAGACCGGCCACAACGAAGTCGTGCGCGTGGTCTACGACCCGGCGCAGGTGTCGTTCGAGCAACTGTTGCAGGTGTTCTGGGAAAGCCACGATCCCACCCAGGGCATGCGCCAGGGCAACGACGTGGGCACGCAGTACCGCTCCGGCATCCATTGCCACACGCCGGAGCAGCAGGCCGCTGCCGAGGCCAGCCTGCAGGCCTACCAGCAGCAGTTGCGTGCGGCCGGCTACGGCGACATCACGACCGAAGTCGTCTACCCGGCGCCGCCGTTTTACTACGCCGAGGACTATCACCAGCAGTACCTGGCGAAGAATCCGAACGGTTACTGCGGACTCGGCGGCACCGGCGTGAGCTGTCCGATCGGGCTGGATGCCTGAGGCAGAGCGGTTGTGGGAGCGACGTCAGTCGCGCTGCCGTTTGAGCTGACCGTGGAAGCGTCGCGACTTATGTCGCTCCCACGGTGTGTCTTCCCTGAAACCGCGTAATGCCACGGACGTAAACGGCTTCATACGCGCTGCCGCCGGTGTCCGGGCGGCGGGTGGAACGGCGCCAGTGCCCGCCGTCCTTGGCCCGCGCTTCCACCCGTCAGTCCTCGGTGCGCAAGCGCTCGTCGTCGGCGCGAAGGCGGCCTCAGGCCGCCAGCTTCTCGCGGATGGTCGCGCGCAATGCCTGCAGGTCCTTGGCGAAGGCGTCGATGCCGGTGGCCAGCTTTTCCTTGGCCATCGGATCGGCCTCGATCGCAGCGGCGAAGCTCTCCGCCGTCACCGGCGCGGCCGTCACGCCTTCGGCGACGCCGGGCGATAGCTTGCGCGGCAGTTCGCCGGTTTCCTGCTCCAGCTTCTCCAGCAGGTCGGGCGAAATCGTCAGGCGGTCGCAGCCGGCCAACGCCTCGATCTGCGCGGTCGAACGGAAGGACGCGCCCATCACGACGGTCGGCGAGCCGCGGCGCTTGAACTCGGCATACACGCCGCGCACGAACACCACGCCAGGATCCTCATCGATGGTCCCCGGCGCCTGGCCGTTGGCCACGTACCAGTCGAGGATGCGGCCTACGAACGGCGAAATCAGGAACGCGCCGGCCTCGGCGCAGGCGATCGCCTGGGTGGGGTTGAAGATCAGGGTGAGGTTGCAGTCGATGCCTTCGGCCTGCAGGACGCGTGCGGCTTCCACGCCTTCCCAAGTGGACGCGACCTTGATCAGGATGCGCTCGCGGCCGACGCCCTGGTCGGCATACATCTGCACGAACTTGCGCGCCTTGGCGACGGTGGCGGCGGTGTCGTGGGCCTGGTCGGCGTCGACCTCGGTGGAAACGCGGCCGGGAATCAGGCCGGCCAGCTTGACGCCGACGCCCACGGTCAGGCGGTCCACGATCTCGTCCACCAGCGCCTCTCCGCCCCCCTGCGCGCGCGCCCAGGTGAGTTGCTCTTCGATCAGGTCGGCGTACACCGGCAGGTCGAGCGCCTTCTTCACCAGTGTGGGATTGGTGGTGCAGTCCACCGGCTTGAGGCGCTTGATGGCGTCGTAGTCGCCGGTGTCGGCGACGACGACGGAGAGTTCGCGGAGCTGCTGGAGTTTGCTGGGGGCGGCGGAGTTCATGCGGTGGCTCGGCTGGGGCAGAGGATGGGGAGGGGAAGTATGCCCTGTCCCCCGGTGCGGAGGTTTGTGGCAGGCGGTGGGAATTGGCGTTGTTTTGGCATGGTGCGGCTCGTCGCCGAGCTAGGCTTGATGGTCATGGTCGCGCGGTTCAAGCCCCTCTCCCTGCGGGAGAGGGGTTGGGGAGAGGGCCAACGAAGTCCATGTCTTCGCCATCCGTTGGCCGTTGCCACATCCGCCATGGGCTCTTGCTTTTGATGGCCTTGCGGGAGGGACTTTTCTCGATGCCCGGCACTGCCGCGCGTGATCCCTGCTTTCTCTCGGGAGCGTACTCGCCAGGCGGACTCGCGCTTGAGCCCCTCTCCCTGCGGGAGAGGGGTTGGGGTGAGGGCCAACGAAGTCCGCGTCTTCGCTCTCCATGGGGCGCCACAACATCCGCGATGGCTTTTGGGCCCGTGGCCTTGCGGGCGAGGCTTTCTGCTGCCGACGCATGGTGCCGCTCGCCGCGGGGGCGTCCCTTTCTTTGCTCGTGCAAAGAAAGGGACCAAAGAAACACGCCCCAGGCGGCACGCCCTGCGCTTTGCGCAGGGTCCGCGAGCGGTCCGGGAATTTTCGTAAGGCACATCCGTGTGCCATACGAAAACGCCGCCCATCCGGGGCGGCGCCCTTCGGGTTTTACCCGGCCCACTCGCCGTGCCTCATGGGGGCCCAAAAGCAGCAGCAACAGCAAGTGCGGATGCGTCCGCTTCGGCTCCTGGGTCCCCTGAGGTCCGGCAGTCCCGGCGGGTAAAACCCGCAGGGCGGCGCACAGGACGTGCGCCGTTTCCGTATGGGCCAGGATGGCCCTTACGAAAATTCCCGCCGGGACTGCGAACCCGCCGCGCAGCGGCGGGCGGACCGCCGGGGTGTGCTTTCTTTTGCCTACTTTTCTTTGCACAAGCAAAGAAAAGTAGGGCCTCCGCGGCGAGCGGCACCATCTCCAACCACCCATAAAAATCGCCGCGAGCGCTTGAGTTCGATGGTCGACAACTTCCGCCGACGCCAACGGTCCGCATGTCGATCCAGCAAGCACTCAGCGATGCAGATCGCCGCTCGCTTCCGGCTGATAAGTGATCGCGGTGACCCGCAGGCGCAACGGGCGGTTGCCGGCGGCCTGCCAGTCGATCGTCTGACCCACCGACAGACCGAGCAGCGCGCTGCCGACCGGTGCCAGCACGGAGACCAGGCCGGTCTCGACGTTCGCTTCGTGGGGATAGACCAGCGTCAGCTGGTGATGCTCGCCGGTGAGCTCGTCATCGCATTCCACGCGCGAGTGCATCGTCACGACGTTGTCCGGCATCTGGTCCGGCGCGCGCACGTCGGCGCGGTTGAGTTCGTCCATCAGTGCCAGCGCCGCCGGATGCCGGCGCAGCACGGGGGTATCGAGCAGGGCTTCGAGACGCGACAGGTCGCGGCTGGAAATCACGAGCGGGGGCAGGGAAGGCGGCAGGCCGCTGGTGCGGGTGTTGTTCATCGTGGTTCTCTCGGTTTTGGGGTCGCGCAAAAAGAAACGGGCGACGCGTTGCTGCGCCGCCCATCGGAGTCCTGTTTTGCGCGCTTACCGTAGCCCGGAAGCGCGATGCCTTCAAGCCATGTGCGGACGCGACGGTTCAGGTGGTCGGGTGGCGCTGGTCCCCGCGGCATGGGCGGGCGCATCCGGCTCAAGCAGCCCCGCTGGCAGTTCGCGGAACACCTGCGCGAGTTGCTGCAGGAACTCGCTCATCGCCGAGCTCTTGCGCCACACCATCGCGATCTGCCGGCTCGGATGCGAATCGCTGAAGCCGAGCAGGTGGATGTTCGGCGAACGCGCCACCGGCGGCTTCACCGCCAGCGTCGGCAGCAGGGTGATGCCGACATCGGCCGCCACCATCTGCCGCAGCGTTTCCAGGCTGGTGGCGCGGAACTCGGATTTTTCGTTGGCGCCGGCCAGGCGGCAGACGTCCAGCGCCTGTTCGCGCAGGCAATGACCATCTTCCAGCAGCAGTAATTGCTGCTGCGACAGCTCGGCCAGGGTCAGCGACGCGCGTTGCGCCAGCGGGTGCGACTCGGGCACGGCCAGCACGAAGGGTTCCTCGAACAGGAATTCGGTGTGCAGCTGGTCGTCCGCGATCGGCAGGGCCAACAGGCCGGCGTCGAGCTTGCCTTCGCGTAGGCGCGACAGCAGCACGTCGCTCTTCTCCTCCACCAGCAGCAGCTCCAGGTGCGGGAAGCGTGCGCGCAACTGCGGCACCACGTGCGGCAGCAGGTAGGGCCCCAGCGTGGGGAACAGGCCCAGCCGCACCGTGCCGGCTTCCGGATCCTGGCTGCGGCGCGCGGCTTCCTTCATCTGCTCGACTTCCGCCACGATGCGTCGCGCGCGGTCGGCGGCGTCGCGGCCCGCCGGCGTCAGCATGACCTTGCGCGGCGCGCGTTCGACCAGGGGCACCCCCAGTTCGTCTTCCAGCTTCTTGATCTGGGTCGACAGCGTGGGCTGGCTGACGTAGCACGCGGCGGCGGCGCGGCCGAAATGCTTGTGGTCGGCCAGTGCCACCAGGTACTTCAGGTCGCGGAGATTCATCGGACTCCTCCCTCAGGGAACGGCTTTGCGTGCGACGAAGGCGCGGACCCTGCGTGGCCCGCGCCGGTGCATCATGCCGCGACCGCGTCCGGGGTTTCCACCGGCGCCGACGTGCGGATCAGGTGGTCGAAGGCGCTGAGCGCGGCCTTGGAGCCTTCGCCCATGGCGATGACGATCTGCTTGTACGGCACCGTGGTGGCGTCGCCCGCGGCGAACACGCCCGCCACGCTGGTCTGGCCGCGGTCGTCGACGATGATCTCGCCGCGCGGGCTCAGGTCCACCACGCCCTTCAGCCATTCGGTGTTCGGCAGCAGGCCGATCTGCACGAAGATGCCTTCCAGTTCGACGCGGTGCGTGTCGCCGCCGGTTCGGTCCTTGTAGACCAGACCGTTGACCTTGCTGCCATCGCCCAGCACTTCCGTCGTCTGTGCGCTGGTGACGACGCGCACGTTCGGCAGGCTGCGCAGCTTGCGCTGCAATACGTCATCCGCGCGCAACTGGCTGTCGAATTCGATCAGCGTGACCTGCGCCACGATGCCGGCCAGGTCGATCGCTGCCTCCACGCCGGAATTGCCGCCGCCGATCACCGCCACCCGCTTACCCTTGAACAGCGGGCCATCGCAGTGCGGGCAATAGGCCACGCCCTTGTTGCGGTACTCGTTCTCGCCGGGCACGTTCATCTGCCGCCAGCGCGCACCGGTGGACAGGACCACGGTCTTCGACTTCAGCGACGCACCGTTGGCCAGTTGCACCTCGACCAGACCGTCGGCGCCGGCCGGCACCAGCTTCTCCGCGCGCTGCAGGTTCATCACGTCGACCTGGTAGTCCTTGACGTGCTGTTCCAGGGCCGCGGCCAGCTTCGGGCCCTCGGTGTAGGGCACGGAAATGAAGTTCTCGATCGCCATGGTGTCCAGCACCTGGCCGCCGAAGCGCTCGGCCGCCACACCGGTGCGGATGCCCTTGCGCGCGGCGTAGATCGCAGCCGCGGCACCGGCGGGCCCGCCACCGACCACCAGCACGTCGTACGGCGCCTTGGCCTTGATCTTCTCGGCCTCGCGCTCGCCGGCGTTGGTGTCCAGCTTGGCGACGATCTCTTCCACGCCCATGCGGCCGGCGCCGAACACCTCGCCGTTGAGGAAGATCGTCGGCACCGACATCACTTCGCGCTGTTCGACTTCCTGCTGGAACAGCGCGCCGTCGATGGCGACGTGCTGGATCTTCGGATTGAGCACCGCCATCAGGTTCAGTGCCTGCACCACGTCCGGGCAGTTCTGGCACGACAGCGAGAAATAGGTTTCGAATCGATAGTCGCCGTCCAGCGTGCCGATCTGTTCGATCAGATCCTGCGCCAGCTTCGACGGATGGCCGCCGACCTGCAGCAGCGCCAGCACCAGCGAGGTGAACTCGTGGCCCATCGGCAGGCCGGCGAAGGTCAGGTGGATGTCATGGCCGGGCGAGGTCAGCGAGAACGACGGCGTGCGCTCGCCGCCCTGCTGTTCGGTGACATGGATGTTCGCGGATGCGTCCTGCAGTTCGCGCAACAGCGCCTGCAGTTGCGACGAGGCGTCGCTGCCGTCCAGGTGGGCGGTGATGTGGATCGGGCGCACGGCCTTTTCCAGGTAGGCCTTGAGCTGCGTCTTCAGATTGGCGTCCAGCATGGCGAACGTCTCCGTGGAGGGATTCTGGGAAGAGAACCGGGGAAGGGAAGGTCAGGCGTTTGCAGGAGCGGCATGCGCCGGGGGAGGGAGCCGGCCAGGGAGAGAGGAGCCGGCGAGCGGCGCATGCCGCTGCTGCAAACGTCCGAGAGAGAGCCACTCCGGGCCGGTGGCCCGGAGTGGCGTGATGCGATGGAACTGGCGCGTCCCGGCGAGGAACGCGCGGTGCTGCGGAAATGCTTAGATCTTGCCGACCAGGTCCAGCGACGGGGCGATGGTCTGGGCGCCTTCCTTCCACTTGGCCGGGCAGACCTGGCCGGGGTTGGCGGCGGTGAACTGCGCGGCCTTCAGCTTGCGCAGGGTTTCCGACACGTCACGGGCGATTTCGTTGCTGTGGATCTCGGCGGTCTTGATGACGCCTTCCGGGTTGATGACGAAGGTGCCGCGCAGGGCCAGGCCTTCCTCTTCGATGTGCACGCCGAAGGCGCGGGTCAGCTGGTGGGTCGGGTCGCCGACCAGCGGGAACTGGGCCTTGCCCACCGCCGGGGAGGTTTCGTGCCACACCTTGTGCGAGAAGTGCGTGTCGGTGGTGACGATGTAGACCTCGGCGCCGGCCTTCTGGAACTCGGCGTAGTTGGCGGCAGCGTCTTCCACTTCGGTCGGGCAGTTGAAGGTGAAGGCGGCCGGCATGAAGATCAGGACCGACCACTTGCCCTTCAGGGTGCCGTCGGTGACTTCGACGAATTCGCCGTTGTGGAAGGCGGTGGTCTTGAACGGCTGGACCGGGGTGTTGATCAGGGACATCGGAGATCCTCGTGAGTGGAGTGGGTGTGGTGAAGCGATGGCGCCATGGTAGGCAGGGGCTATTGATATCTCAAATCGATTGATGGAATTGGATAGATAGTCTTTGGCTATCGGAGCGCCTGAACAGGCTCGCCAGCACGGCCACCGCCGGTACCGATCTTGGGTGTGAATCCCGGTTTTTCAATGAGTTGGCGGGTCGCGCCTTGGCCGATGATGGAGACTCGACCGCGCCGGCCGGCGTCGAGAATCGCCTGTCGGACGGCCTGCGCCGGGCTTCCTCCCTCCATACGCGATTGAGCACCATGATGGTGCAGCGCCGCGATGCGGCGGCGTCCGGGGCGGCGCGCGGCCCGGTACCATGCCCGGCGATGCCTGCCGACCTGCCCACCGACCGCCTTGACCTGGCCTTGCGTGCCGCCGCGTTGGGCCTGCCCGGGCCGGACGCCCGCCACGAGGCCGAACACCTGCTGCTGCACGTGCTGCAGCGCGAACGTGCGTGGCTGTTCGCCCACGGCGACGATCCGCTGCCCGCGCCCCAGGCGGCGGCTTTCCAGGCGCTGCTGCAGCGCCGGGCCGCCGGCGAACCGCTGGCCTACCTGCTGGGCCGTCGCGGGTTCTGGACGCTGGACCTGCAGGTCTCGCCTGCCACGCTGATCCCGCGCCCGGAAACCGAACGTCTGGTGGAACTGGCGCTGGCGCGGCTGCCCGACGACCGCCCGCTGCGCATCGCGGACCTGGGCACCGGCAGTGGCGCCATCGCGCTCGCGCTGGCCAGCGAGCGGCCGCTGGCGCAGGTCGTGGCGACCGATGTCAGCGAAGACGCGCTGCAGGTCGCGCGGGCGAACGCCGCGGCGAACGGCATCAGCAACGTCGCGTTCCGCGGCGGAAGCTGGCTGGCGCCGCTGGCTGGCGAGCGCTTCGATCTGATCGCCAGCAACCCGCCCTACATCGCCGAGGGCGATCCTCATCTGGGGCAGGGCGATCTGCGCTTCGAGCCACCGACGGCATTGTCGTCGGGGCCGGACGGACTGGAGGCCATCCGCGAGATCGTCGCGGCCGCACCGGCGCATCTGCGGCCCGGCGGCTGGCTGTTGCTGGAACATGGATGGGACCAGGGCGAGGCGATCCGCGCGCTGCTGGCAGCGGCGGGCTTCGTCGAAGTCGCCACGGAAACCGACCTGGAGCAGCGCGACCGGGTGACGCTGGGGCGCGTAACGGAAGGGCAAGATCGCAGCCGCTAGACTGTCGCTTTCTTCCAGGACATGCCGCCCATGCGCACGCTGTATCCCGACATCGAGCCCTTCGACACCGGCACGCTGAAGGTCGACGACCGCCATACGCTCTACTACGAACAGTGCGGCAATCCGCACGGCAAACCGGTCGTCCTGCTGCATGGTGGCCCCGGCGCCGGTTGCAGCCCGAAGATGCGCCGCTTCCACGACCCGGCCAAGTACCGCATCGTGCTGTTCGACCAGCGCGGTTCCGGTCGCTCCACGCCGCATGCCGACCTGGTCGACAACACCACCTGGGACCTGGTCGCCGACATCGAGAAGCTGCGCGAGGCGCTGGGCATCGACCGCTGGCAGGTGTTCGGCGGCAGCTGGGGCTCCACGCTGGCGCTGGCGTACGCCGAGACGCACCCGCAGCGCGTCACCGCGCTGGTGCTGCGCGGCATCTTCATGCTGCGCCGCTGGGAACTGGAATGGTTCTACCAGGAAGGCGCCAGCCGCCTGTTCCCGGATGCGTGGGAGCACTACGTCACCGCGATCCCGTCGGTCGAGCGCCACGACCTGATTTCGGCCTTCCACCGTCGCCTGACCTCCGACGACAAGGCCACCCGCCTGGCCGCCGCCAAGGCCTGGAGCGTGTGGGAGGGCGCGACCAGCTTCCTGCATGTAGATGCGGATTTCGTCAGCGGGCACGAGGAGCCGGAGTTCGCGCTGGCGTTCGCGCGCATCGAGAACCATTACTTCGTCAACGGCGGCTTCTTCGAGGTCGAAGACCAGCTGCTGCGCGACGCCTCGCGCATCGCCGACATCCCGGGCGTGATCGTGCATGGCCGCTACGACGTGGTCTGCCCGGTCGCCAATGCCTGGGAACTGCACAAGGCCTGGCCGAAGGCGACGCTCGAAATCACCCCGGCGTCGGGCCACTCGGCGTTCGAGGCCGAGAACGTCGATGCGCTGGTGCGCGCGACCGACGCCTTCGCCTGACCCGAAGCCTTCATGACCACCGAGGGGAACACGATGGACGAACAGCGCACACCGGCTTCCGCCTTCGACCAGCGCGTGCTGGATCTGTACGACGACTACGTGCATGGCCGCGTCGACCGGCGCGGTTTCCTGTCTGGCGCGGCGCAGTTCGCGGTGGGCGGCACCACGGCAGCGGCGCTGCTGGCGGCGCTGGCTCCGCAGTATGCCTTCGCGGCGCAGGTCGCGACCGATGACCCACGCATCACCACCGTCTATCGCACGTTCCCCGCACCGCTTGGCCATGGCGAGGGTCGTGGCCTGCTGGCGATGCCGCGTGCGGAAGGACGGCATCCTGTCGTACTGGTGGTGCACGAGAACCGCGGCCTGAATCCGTACATCGAAGATGTCGCGCGCCGGCTGGCGGTCGCCGGCTTCATCGCGTTCGCGCCGGATGCGCTGTATCCGCTGGGCGGCTATCCGGGCAACGACGATGCCGGTCGCGAGATGCAGGCCACGCTCGACCGCGACAAGGTGATGGCGGATCTCGAAGCCGCCGCGCGCTTCGCCGATGCGCTGCCGCGCAGCAGCGGCAGGCTGGGCGTGATCGGCTTCTGCTTCGGCGGGCTGGTGACGAACTTGCTGGCGTCGCGACTGCCTGACCTGGTCGATGCTGGCGTGCCGTACTACGGTGGCCAGCCGTCAGCGGAGGAGGCCGCGCGCATCAGGGCGCCGCTGCTGCTGCAGTTCGCCGAACTGGATGCGCGCGTCAATGCCGGCTGGCCGGCCTACGAGCAACAACTGCAGGCGGCCGGCGTGCCCTACACGGCGCATGTCTATCCGGGCGTGAACCACGGCTTCCACAACGACACCACGCCGCGCTACGACCAGGCTGCGGCGGAGCTGTCCTGGCAGCGCACGCTGGCCTTCCTGCGCCAGCATCTCGGCTGACCCGCGCGCCTGTCGCCATGTCCGGTGCCGCCACCGCGGCACGAACAAACCGGGAATGTGTCGCCGGCCCGATGCGCGGGCCGCGACCTCACCGGATCAACGGGCAGGGCAGCGCGATGGCGGAAGTGGCAGCACAGGCAGCGGCGAGGATCGGGCTGGAGGACGTCGACGTTCCGCGATTGGGCATGGCGGCGATGCGCTTCATCAACGCCATCGAACAGGGTCAGCACGAGATCCTGTGGTCGGCCGCGTCGGCGACGATGCGCGATGGCATGCCGAAGGAATCCTTCCTCGGCCAGCTCGAGCAACGCCATCGCGAACTCGGGCGCGGCACGGCGCGGCGATGGGTCGCGGTGCGGGTCGACCAGCCCGCGCAACGCACGCGCTGGCAGATCGGGACCTATGCGGTGCTCGAGTTCTCGGTGAAGTTCGGGTCGATCGGACTGCCGCACCGCGAGGTGGTCACCCTGCGGCGGGAGGAAGAAGGCGTCTGGCGCCTGGCCGGCTACGCCGTCAAGGTCGCCTGATCGCCTCAGCCGCGCGGCGTGCCGTCGAGCGTGTGGTCGATCATCCACAGCCCGGCCCAGAGCTTGGCATCCAGCGCGTAGCCTTCGCCCATCTTCTGCGCCAGCCAGGCCGCCGCGCGCGGGCGCGGAACCGCATGCACGGTGATGTCCTCGTCGCCATCGCCGCCGCCATCGCCGACCTTGCGCAGGCCGGTGGCACGGACGAAGGCGATCTTCTCGCTGCTGCTGCCCGACGACGTGGGGCCGATCATCAGCACCTCGGCGTGGTCGGCGGTCCAGCCGGTTTCCTCTTCCAGCTCGCGGATGGCGGAGACTTCGATCGATTCGCCGGCATGGATGTCGCCCACCAGACCTGCCGGCATCTCGATGGTGCGCGCCTGCAACGGCACGCGGAACTGCTCGACGAACAGCACATCGTCGTCCGGCGTCACCGCAATGATGATCGCGGCCAGTCCGCCGGCGTGCGCGCGCTCCACGTATTCCCACGTGCCACGCACCATCATCCGCTGGTATTTGCCCTGCCAGACCACCTCGGCGGGCGCCTTGCGCTTGTTGTCGTCGCGTTCGTTCATGCGGCGATGCTATCGGGTGCGGATGACGTTTGACAGCGGCTCAGTAGCCGGGCGGCTCCAACCCCGCCGCCACCCGCAGCCGCCGCCGCGTCATCGGGCCGAAACGCAGGGCATCGGACAGGCCGGCCAGCATGTCGCCGTCGGCCTGGCCGCGCGCATGGCCGGAGGCGATATCGCCCAGCGGCGCGTCCAGTGCGATGGTGGTGAGCTGGCGCCACAGCAGCGCGTGCTCGCGTTGTTCACGCAGGCGGACGGCCATCGTGGCGGCGCCGCGCAGGCGCAGGAAGGCGACTTCGTCCATGCGGGCGAGCAGGGTGTCCAGGTCGCCGAAGTGCGCCAGCAGCACCGCTGCCGATTTCGCGCCGATGCCGGACACGCCCGGGATGTTGTCCACCGCATCGCCGGTCAAGGCCAGGTAATCGGCGATCTGTCGCGCCTCCACCCCGTGACGGGCCTTCACCCCGGCCATGCCCCAGCGCTGGCCGCGCGCGAAGTCCCACTGCTCGTCATGTTCCGCCAACAGCTGCGACAGGTCCTTGTCGGCGGACACGATGATGCCGCGGAAGCCGCGTGGACGCGCTTCGTGCAGCGCGCTGCCGATCAGGTCGTCGGCCTCGTATTCGGCATGGGCCAGCACGCTCAGGCCGAGCGCGGCGCACAACGCCTTGCAATGCGTGAACTGGCGGCGGAGTTCTTCCGGCGCCGGTTCGCGGTTGGCCTTGTAGGCCGGGTAGAGGCGATTGCGGAAACAGCTGTCCAACGCCTCGTCGAAGGCGATGGCGATATGCGCGGGGCGTTCCTTCTCCAGCAGTTCGAGCAGGAAGCGCGCGAAGCCATGCACCGCATTGGTCGGCCAGCCGTCGGCGTCCTGGAACTCGTCCGGCATCGAATGCCAGGCGCGGAACACGTACAGGCTGGCATCGACCAGATGGAGCGGGCGCGGGTGCAGCGGCTCAGGCATCGGGGGTCCACTCGGTCAGCAGCGCGGCCGGATCGGGGCGTTCCCGTTCGGGCGCCTGCAGGCGCGGTGTGCCGATGTGGATGAAGCCGACGATCTTCTCGTTCGGTGCGAGGCCGAGCAACTGTGACACGTGGGTGTCGTAGGCCATCCATCCGGTCAGCCACTGCGCACCGAATCCGTACGCCTGCGCCGCCTGCAACAGGGCGAAGCAGACGCTGCCGGCGGTGAGCAGCTGCTCCTGCTCGGGCACCTTGTGGCCGGCGGTCAGCCGTGCGACCACGGTGATGATGTCCGGTGCGCTGGAAAAACGGCCGCGATCCTTTTCCACGGCGGCATCGGGGGCGTCGGGGTCGAGCGCGCGGGTGCGTTCCGCCAATCGGTCGCCCAGCGCATGCCGCGCGTCGCCATGCAGATGGATGAAGCGGAACGGCACCAGCTTGCCGTGGTCGGGCACGCGCACGGCCGATGCCAGCATGCGCCGCAGCGTCGCCGGGTCCGGGCCGGGCTCGGCCAATTGCTTCGAGGGAACGGAGCGGCGCGCGTCCAGCGCCTGCAACAGACTTTCGGTGGGCATCGAGTCGCCTTATAGTGGGATGCAGTGCACGGTATCGGTGCATGAGTTTAATCGCAGCGGACGCATCACCGTCCGCGCCACGCACGGATCCGCACAGCAGGACGGGTCGTAGCGGACAACCTGGCCGACCCGACGACGCAATGCCCGCCACCCCGCCGCCCCTTCCCACCTCCGGCAACCAGCTCGTCGAACTGTTGCAGGAAGCGATGCAGGCGCCGCTGGAAGCCGCATTTGCCGACGTCGTGGACGGCCTGCGCCAGCCCATGCTGGACCGGCTGGAGCGCATGGAACTGGATCGCGCGCCCTATCTGGAAGGGCTGCTGGCGTTGAAGGACCGGCGGGAACTGATTCTGCGTGGATTCCGCGAGGACATGGCGGCGGCATGGCGGACCGCCGCCGCCGGCGAAGCCCCGGTGGCGCGCTTCGGCCAGGAGCAGGCCGGTTCGGACCTCGGCCTGGTCGAAGAGGACGAGCTGGATGTGCGCCTGGCGACGGAGCAGCTGGCCGACCTCATCTCACGCGAATGGCAGTCCGAACTGCTGCGCCTCAATGGCTACCTGACCTGGCTGGACATGGGCGTGCGCCTGCAACCGGACAGCGCGCCGTATTCGCCGGCGCGCGTGGCGATGGCGGTGTATCGGGGCTTTGCGGTCGCGTCGTTGCCGGGCAACGTGCGCGCACTGGCGGTGCAGTGCTGCGGACGGGAACTGGTCGAGCTGCTTGGGCCGATCTACGAATCCATGCACGCGCAGCTGGTGCGCAGGCTCGGTGCCCAGGACAGCACGACGGGACGCACGCGTCGGGCGCAGGCGATTCCCAGCACCGGCGACGAAGCTCCCAACGAGCCCGACTGGATGACGCGTTTCTTCGTGTCGTGGGACGAAGGCGATGCCGACGCCGCAATCGCCCACGCGGAATCCGCCCCCAGCCTGCCGCCGGCGCTGCACAACCTGCTGGAGGAATCCCGGCAGCAGCGTGCGCGTAGCCAGGGTGCCGTGCGCAGCCACGTGACGCCGACCTCGCTGTCGCAGCGCGAACTGGTGGTGGCGCTGACGCTGTTGCAGATCGGCGTGCCCGAGGTGCACGCCACCATCCTGTCCACGCCGGACCGGTTGCAGGCCGCGTTCAAGCAGCAGATCTTCCGTCACGCCGCGCAGCTGGGCGTGGCGCCGGAAGCCGCGGCGATCACGGACATCGACGAGAACGTGGTCGACCTGGTCGGCATGCTGTTCGAGGTGATCTTCCGCGAGAGCCATCTGACGCCGGAGCAGGTGCAGGTGCTCGGCCGCCTGATGGCGCCGATGACCAAGGTCGCGCTGCAGGACCGCAAGCTGTTCCTGCAATCCACCCATCCCGCGCGTCGCCTGTTGAACGTGCTGGTCGAGGCCTGCGACGGCAACCCCGGCGAGACCGAGGCCCAGCGCCTGCTGCTGGAGAAGGTCAAGGACACCGTGCAGCGCGTGGTGACGGATTTCGACGAGAGCCAGTCGGTGTTCCGCGCCGCGCGCGCCGATTTCAACGATTTCTACGCGCGCTACCGCGGCGAGGCGGTGAAGGTCGAGCAGGCGCTGGCCGCCGAGCAGCAGGCGAAGGACGCCGAAGCCGAAGCGGTGTCGCAGTTCGCCACCCAGCTCGACGCGCGCCTGCAGGCCCAGGACCCGCCGCTGGCGATAAGGCGTGTGCTGGTGGACTCCTGGCCGGCGTACGCCGCGCGCATGCAGGCGCTGAACAAGCCACAGGCCGCACCGATGATGCTGGAGGGCCTGCTGCAGGCCGTATCCGACGCCCACGTGCGCAGCGATGTACGCGCCTGGCATGCCGCGATGGACTGGCTGCAGCCCATGTGGATGGCCTCGGGCCAGTCGCGCACCGCCATCGCCGCGTTGCGCGAGCAGCTGTTCTCGGCGCTGGTGCAACCGCAGGCGACGCCGGAGGAAACGCCGGCGACCCCGCAGGAACCGCCGGTGGAGCCGCCGCCGGTGCTGCCGGGCCTGCTGGAGGCGCACGAGTGGGTGCAGGGCATGGAGCATCTCGATCCGGTGATGACCGCCTACTTCCAGGATCTGCGCGAGGGCAGCTGGCTGGACTTCGTCGACAAGGACAACCGTGTGCAGGCCGGCCGCCTGAGCTGGGTCAGTCCGTTCTCGCGCCGCATGATGTTCGTCAGCCGCGCGGGCGCGCGCATCTGCGTGGCGTCGGTGCAGGAGCTGGTGGTGATGGCGCAGCTCGGGCGCGTGCGCATGCACCGCGACGAAGACGCGTTCTACAGCGCCATGCAGGGCGTGGTGGACCGGCTGGTGACGCCCGCGGCGGGCTGAGCCGGGCGCGGGCGAGCACATGCAAGCCGCGTGCCGCGGGGGTTTTCTGTGCGGTAACGTGTTGCGTGGCATCAAACTGCCGAGGCCATCACGGTTGCCCGTCGGTCGGATTTCCTACGATGTCATCGCGGATCCCCGTCCGTATCCCCCACCTTCCTTTCGCCCGTCAGGGCGGGGACCCCTGCGCATGTCGAACGTCCTCAACATCGCCGACCGCCCCGGGCGCGACACGCGTCTGCTGGAGCAGGCGCGCGACGCCGCGATCCCGCCGCTGGTCGATGCCTTCGCGGTGGCGCTGGGACGTTTCGACGATGCGCTGTTCGACCGCGCCGAGCGCGCCGGTCCGTCCCAGATGGCTTTCCTCGATGCGATGCGCGAACTTCGCCGCCGCCGCGATGACATCATCGGGCGGTTCCGCGGCCAGTTGCAGCGCTCGTGGAAGGCGCTGGAAGCCGGCCAGCCGCTGTCGATCGAACGGGTCTTCCTGGAATCCGCCGAGGACACCCTCAGCCTGGTGTCCGAGCAGGAGCTGGAATCGCGCCTGGCCGTGCGCAACTTCGCCAACGTCATCCAGCGCGAGTGCAAGCCGGTGCTGGCGCGGCTGGACCGCCGCCTGGGCTGGATCGCCGGCGACATCACGCTGGATGCCGACCTCAACCCGATCGGCCCCGAGCACATCGGCGTGGCCGTGCACCAGGGTTTCGCCGGCTGCGATCTGGCGCCCGACGTGCGGCTGGTGGTGATCAAACTGTGCGAGCGCGACTTCGTGCCCGCCATCGCGCGTATCTACGCCTCGCTCGACCAGCGCCTGATGCAGGTCGGCGTGATGCCGGAGCTGCCGGCGCGCCGCGCACCGACCCCCGCCGCCGCGGCAGCCGCCGAGGAACTGGACGTCAGCGGCGACGGTGAGGAGCCCGGTGCCCCCGCGTGGGCGGCGCGTTTCCTCAATCGCATGGCCGGCGTTAGTCGCGGGCTGCAGGCCAGCCAGCCGGCCCCGGCCCCGAGCGGATTCGGCGACGTGCCGCCCGGTTACGCGTCCGGCCCGGGCGCGCAGGGCGTGCTGCTGGAGGCGCTGCACCACCTGCTGCAGGAATCGCGCCGCGGCCGCGACGCCGGCGACGCAACGGAAGCGCGTGCGGTCGATCCGCGCCAGCGCGACCTCTCGCAGCGCGAGATGCTGTCGGTCCTGTCGCTGCTGCAGGCCTCGCCCAGCGCCACCTTGCGTGCCGCCATCGGCGATACCGGCGAGTCCCTGTCGCAGCGGCTGAAGAATGAAGTGCTCAGCAGCGCCACCCAGTTGGGCGTGGATCCGTCGCAGGCGCGGTTGGCGCCGGTCGACGAGGACGCCATCGACCTGGTCGGCATGCTGTTCGACGTGATGCTCGACGAGCGCGATCTGGAAGGCCGTCCGCGCGAGCTGATCGGCCGGCTGGTGGTGCCGTTCGTGAAGGTGGCGCTGCTGGACCGCCGCATGTTCGTGCAGAAGACCCATCCGGCGCGCCGCCTGCTCAACGTGCTGGCCGAGGCCTGCGAGGGCAACAACGGCGAGAGCGCCGCCGAGCGCACCCTGCTGACCAAGGTCGAGGAAGTGGTCGACCGCCTGGTCGCCGAGTTCAACGAGAACCTGGCCATCTTCCTGACCCTGGAAGAAGAGTTCCGCGCCTTCCTTGAGCAGCACCGCCGTCGCATCGAGATCGCCGAGCGCCGCGCCGCCGAGATCCAGCGCGGGCAGGAGCGGCTGGAAGCCGCGCGCGCGCGCATGACCTCCGAACTGGACGAACGCCTGAGTGGCCGCCGCGTGCCGCAGGCCATCGAGGATTTCCTGCGCCAGCCGTGGGCGCACCACGTCACCATGACCGTGCTGCGCGAAGGCGACGACGGCACCGGACTGCGCGAATCGCTCGCGCTCGCCGATGGCATTCTCGAGGAACTGACCGAAGCCCAGCGCCATGTGGTCGGCAAGCCGTGGCTGCAGGCGTGGCGCACGGACATGCTGAAGGTGTTCGCCAGCGTCGGCATGAACCAGGACGCCGCGGCAGGCGCCGTCGACGCGCTGCACGACACCCTGCAGGCCGTCGCGGCCGCGCGTCCGGATCTGGAAAAGGCGCTGCCGGAACTGCCGCAGGTGGTGCTGCCCAAGCCCGTCGTCGACGACGACACCACGCCGATCCAACTGGTGGGCGGGGCCGATACGCTCGACTTCGACCACAGCGACGCCGACCACTTCCGCGGCCTGCCGATCGGTACCTGGCTGGACTTCATCGACAAGGACAACAAGGTGCAGGCGGGCAAGCTGTCGTGGGTCAGCCCGATCTCCTCGCGCCTGCTGTTCGTCAACCGTCGCGGCGTGCGCTTCTGCGTGGCCTCGCCCGAGGAACTGGCGGCGATGGTGCGGCTCGGCCGCCTGCGCACGCACCAGAGCGAAGACGCCTTCGACAGCGCCATGCAGGGCGTGATCGAGCGCCTGGAACCGGCCCCCTCGGCGACCACGCCCGCCTGAGCCGATCGCCTCCGCGCGGCCCTGCCGCGCTCTGTTAGCATCGCGGCACGGATGACCTAACGACGAGGGGCGCAATGGCGGTCGAAGTTCGGGTACTGAAGGAAACCGCCGCAGGCGAGCGCCGCGTGGCTGCGACGCCGGAAACCGTCCGGAAACTCATCGCCGCCGGTGCGCGGGTGAGCGTGGAGCAGGGCGCCGGCGAGGGCGCGGGCTTCCTCGACAGCGCCTACGCCGATGCCGGCGCCGACACCGTCGATGGCCAGGGCCGCGCCAGCGCCGACCTGGTGCTGTGCGTGCAGCCGCCGTCGCCCGATGCCATCGCCGGCTTCAAGTCCGGCGCTACCTTGGTGGGGATGCTGCAGCCCGCGGCCGATCCCGCCCGCGCCGCCGCGCTGCAGGCGAACGGCATCCAGGCGTTCCCGCTCGAGCGCTTGCCGCGCACGACGCGCGCGCAGGCGATGGACGTGCTGAGCTCGCAGGCCGGCATGGCCGGCTACAAGGCGGTGCTGATCGCCGCGCAGCTCGCACCGCGCTTCTTTCCCATGCTGACCACCGCCGCCGGCACGATCCGCCCGTCGAAGGTGCTGATCGTCGGCGCCGGTGTCGCAGGGCTGCAGGGCGTGGCGACGGCCAAGCGCCTGGGTGCGCAGGTGGAAGGCTTCGATGTGCGTCCGGAAACGCGCGAGCAGATCGAATCGCTGGGCGGCAAGTTCCTCGACCTCGGCGTCAGTGCGGCCGGCGAAGGCGGCTACGCGCGCCAGCTGACCGAAGAGGAGCGCGCGCTGCAGCAGCAGCGCCTGGCCGACCATCTCAAGGGTATCGACGTGGTGGTCTGCACGGCCGCCGTGCCGGGCCGGCGGGCACCGAAGATCATCTCCACGGCCATGGTCGAGGGCATGAAGCCGGGCAGCGTCATCGTCGATCTCGCGGCGGAAACCGGCGGCAACTGCGAACTGACGCGGCCGGGCGACACCTATCCGCACAACGGCGTGACGATTGCCGGACCGCTGAATCTCGCCAGTCTGGGGGCCGTGCACGCCAGCGAGATGTATGCGCGCAACGTGCTGAATTTCGTCGCGCTGTTCGTCAGGGACGGCGCGCTGCAGTTCGACTGGAACGACGAGTTGTTGGTGAAAACCGTGTGGCCTGACCGGCCCGCGGCGACGAACGCCGCCGCCTGACCGTCGGGCTCAGCGTTCGGGCCGCCGGTCGCGATCGCGTCGCGGCGGCGCATTGTCGCGGATCCAGGCCTCGCGCTGTTCCGGCGTCATCTTCTTCCACTGCTCGCGCAACGCATCGCGCTGTTCCGGCGTGAGGGTCTTCATGTGGCCGTAGAGCGCGCGCGCCTGGCGGCGCTGTTCGGGATTCATGTTCTCGAAGCGTTTCATGCCGTGGCGCGCCTGCGCGCGCTGTTCCGGCGTGAGCGCCTGCCAGCGCTGCGCACGTTCCAGCATGCGCGCGCGCTCGTCGGGTTCGCGGTTCCAGCGGTCGCGCACCGGCGCGATCAAGGCCTCGCGCTGCTGCGGCGTCAGCTTGTCCCAGTCGGGCAGCGACGCGGGCGAGGACTGGGCCAGCGCCTGGCCACTGGCGAGCGCCAGGCCCAGGGCAAGGATGCGAAGAGCGGGGGCCTTCATCGGTTCGACTCCATGGCGAGGGGCTGGGCGTCGGCGGATGCCAGCCAGAGATACAGATCGGGATCTTCATCCAGGGCGCTGGGCACGGCGAGTTCGTCGGCCAGGCTGTCCGCCTGCGCGACCGCGGTCGTCACCGCAGGCGTCGTGGCCTGCGGCGTGCGGGGCAGCCATTGCACACCCACGCCCACGGCCAGCACCGCGGAGAACGCCGTGGCGGTCAACCAGCGCCACGTGCGGGCGCGGCCGGCGGCCGGAGCCTGTTGTCCGGCATCGTGGCGGGCGGCACGCAGGCGCATCAGCGTCTGCGGCGAGACCTGCGCCAGGGCGGCCTGGTGCAGGCGCCGGGCCTGCTGGTCCAAGCCAGTGCCGTCATCGTGGGCGGGGTTCATCGGAATTCCTCCAGTTGCTTTTGCAGGGCGTCGCGCGCGCGGGACAGATGGGTCTTCACCGATCCCTCCGAGCAGCCCATCGCGCGCGCGGTGTCGGCCACATCCAGTTCTTCCAGTACGCGCAGGGTGAACGCCTCGCGCTGGCGCGCAGGCAAGCCGCGCAGCGCCTGCACCAGACGCGTATAGGCCTCGCGCTGGTCATGGGCCTGTGCCGGACCGGCGCCCTGGTCGGGTGCCCAGTCCACCGGACCCTCGTCGCCGCGGTCGCCGGTCGGCAGCAGCCAGCGCAGCCGGAAGCCGGCGCGGCGCTGCAGGTCGACGATGCGCCGGCGCAGGATGCTCCAGAACAGCGGCGACCATTCACCGGCCGGCCGCTCGCGATAGGCCAGCATCTTCATCATCGCGTCCTGCACCGCATCCAGCGCGTCCTCGCGATGGCGCAGGCCGGCTTCGGCGAAGCGGAACGCACGCGGTCCGATGTCCGCCAGGAACAGCTCGATGGTCGCCGCCAGCGGGGCGGGCGACGACGTTTCCGGCAACGGACTGGGAGAGGTGCTCACCAACATAGAGTAGCGGCCGCTGCCGTGAATCAGCCGCGACGGTCGAGGCGTCGATCGATGCGATCGCCGCGACGGTCCCAGTGGGCTTCGGCGCGTTCGCCCCGGTGGTCCAGGCGTGCGTCGATGCGGTCGCCACGACGTTCCAGCCGGTTGGCGGCATGTGGACGGCCATGCTGGTCGGCCCACCGGGCGCTGCGGTCGAAGCGGCGCTCGATGCGGTCGCCGCGCAGGTCCAGGCGATGCTCGATGCGGTCGCCCTTGCGGTCCAGGCGCTGGTCGATGCGATCGCCACGGTCGCCGGCGGCGGCCGTGCCGGTGGCAGCCAGCAGCAGTACGGTCAGGCCCAGCAATGACATGCGCTTCATGATCGGCTCCTCTCGTGGGGTGGATGGTGCAAGCAGGGAAACGCCCGGGATGGCGGTTGGTTGACGCCGGTGCGCGCCCCACCGGCGGGTTCAGGTGCGGTTATGATGCGGAAGCACCGGCCACGGCCCGTGCATCGACAACGTGGACAGGATGGGGGAGCGGATGAGCGACGGGTTCGTGGCGCTGTACATCTTCATGCTGGCGGCCATCGCCGGGCACGTGATCATTTCCCGCGTGCCGGTGATCCTGCACACGCCGCTGATGTCGGGTTCCAACTTCATCCACGGCATCGTGCTGATCGGCGCGATGGTGGTGCTGGGTCATGCCGACACGACACTGGAGAAGGCCATCGGCTTCGTCGCGGTGCTGCTGGGCGCCGGCAACGCGGCCGGCGGCTACGTGGTCACCGAGCGGATGCTCGACATGTTCAAGAGCAGCAAGAAGCCGGGAGACGCCAAATGAGCGCGCTCACCCTGGTGAAGCTGAGCTACTTCGTCGCGGCCACGCTGTTCCTGCTGGGCCTGCAGCGCATGGCCAGCCCGAAGACCGCGCGCAGCGGCATCCAGTGGGCCGGCATGGGCATGCTGATCGCCACCGTCGCCACGTTCTTCCTGCCCGGCCTGCACAACATCGGCCTGATGGTTGCGGCCATCGTGATCGGCGTGGGCCTGAACTGGGTGTGGGGCAAGAAGGTCGCCATCACCGACATGCCGCAGATGGTGGCGCTGTTCAACGGCATGGGGGGCGGTTCGGCGGCGGCCATCGGTGCGGTGGAACTGGTGCGCTATTCGTCAGGCGAACCGGCACCGTCCACGTTCACGCTGTCGCTCGCCGTCATCGGCGCGCTGATCGGTGCGGTGTCGCTGACCGGGTCGGTGATCGCCTGGGCCAAGCTCGACGGGCGCATGGACAAGCGCTACACGTTCCCCGGCCAGCAGTGGTTCAACGCGCTGGTCGCCCTTGCCGCCGTGGCCTGCGGCGCGATGGCGCTGACCACGCTGGCGATGCCGTGGATCATTGCCTTCTTCGTGCTGTCGCTGGCGCTGGGCGTGTTGATGACGCTGCCCATCGGCGGTGCCGACATGCCGGTGGTGATCTCGCTGTACAACGCCTTCACCGGCCTGGCGGTGGCGTTCGAGGGCTACGTGCTGGGCAACGAGGCGCTGATCATCGCCGGCACCATGGTCGGCGCGGCCGGCATGCTGCTGACGCGACTGATGGCCAAGGCGATGAACCGCAAGATCAGCAACGTGCTGTTCTCCAACTTCGGCGGCAGCAGTGCGGCCATGCAGGAGATCGGCGGTTCGATGAAGCCGATCGAGGCCGCCGACGTGGCCGCGATGATGGCCTATGCCGAGCGCGTGGTGATCGTGCCCGGCTACGGCCTGGCGGTGGCGCAGGCGCAGCACAAGATCTGGGAACTCAGCCAGAAGCTGATGGATCGCGGGGTCAAGGTGAAGTTCGCCATCCATCCGGTCGCCGGCCGCATGCCGGGCCACATGAACGTGCTGCTGGCCGAAGCCGGGGTGCCGTACGACCTGATCGCCGACATGGACGACATCAATCCCGAGTTCGCCAACACCGACGTGTCGCTGGTGATCGGTGCCAACGACGTGGTGAACCCGGTGGCCAAGACCGATCCGGCCTCGCCGATCTACGGCATGCCGATCCTCGACGTGGTCAACTCCAAGAACACCATCGTCATCAAGCGTGGCAAGGGTACCGGTTTCGCCGGCATCGAGAACGCGCTGTTCTACGCCGACAACACCCGCATGCTGTACGGCGATGGGTCCGAGATGGCCAATGCGCTGGTCAGCGAACTGAAGGCGCTGGACGGCGGGCACTGAACGCACGCACCTGCACCAGCGGCAAAGAAAAAGCCGGGCATCGCCCGGCTTTTTCATGGCGTGCGGCACGCCGCATCAGAACCTGACCTTGGCGGTGATGCCGTACGCGCGCGGTTGGCCGGCGACGAAGGTCGGCGTGCCGAACTGGCGGCCGGTGTTGCCGGCATCGATCAGGTAGTCCTCGCCGGTCAGGTTGCTGCCCCACACACCGATGTCCCAGCGGCCGTCGGCGAGCGTCACGCCCATGCGCAGGTTGAACAGGCCGTACGCGTCCTGTTCCAGGCCCGGGGTGTTCTCGTCTTCGAAGAACACCTTCGACTTCCAGCTGTAGGACGGGCGCAGGTAGAAGCTGGCGGCGCCCATCGGCATGCGCCAGTCCATGCCGATCGCGGCGGCGTGGTCCGGGGTCAGGCGGAAACGGTGGCCGGCATAGAGCTGCGGATTGCCGTCGTCGTCACGGTCATCGAAGCGCGCGTGGGTCCAGGCGTAGTTGGCGAACAGCACCAGGCCCGTCGCCAGCTCGCCGGTGATCGAGGCTTCCACGCCCTTGGCGGTGGCATTGCCGCCATTGGTCGGGATCAGGAACGGCGCGCCGCCGCTGGGATTGGGGATCTGCGTCTGGAAGTCGCTGTAGTCGTACCAGTAGGCGGACACGTCATAGGCCAGGCGCCCGCCGGCGGTGCCGCCCTTGATGCCCACCTCGTAGCTGTTGACGATCTCCGCCGGCAGCACCTGGCTGCGCTGCGGCGTGATGTCGATGACGTTCGGACGGCGGCCGCGCGAGACGGTGGCGAAGGCGCTCAGCGTCGGCGAGAACGTATAGCGCGCGGCCACGCGGCCGACCACCGAATCGAAGTCCTCGCTGCGCTCCAGCTTGCCGGCGGTGGCGCTGTTGAGGATGTTGTTGCCGGCCAGCGGCGCGGGCGCACCGGCGCCCAGGCCGTTGAACAGCGTCGGCGCGTTGCCGGCGAAGCCCTGGTAGCCCGCGGTCTGCGTTTCCCATGTCGCGCGCAGGCCGGCGCTCAATTCCAGCGATGGCGTCGCGCGCCACGTACCGTCCAGGAACACGTCCCACGCTTCCGTCGTGCCGTAGTTGGCGAAGGCTTCGCGGTGGTCCGGATTGAGCAGCGCGTGCAGGCCGCCCGGCAGCGTATACGACACGAAGGGATCGCCGTCCGCGCCGAACAGCGGGATCGCCGGGAACGGAATGCCGCCGAGCAGCGCGCCGATCTGCTGGCGGAAGGCCGCGTTCTGCGAGAGCAACGCCAACAGGCTGCGCTCGTCGGTGGCGAACGGCACGTACTGCGAGCCGTCCTCGACGAAGTAGCTGGCGCCGAAGAAGCCGGCGAAGGTATCGCCGTTGTCGAAGTTGAAGCGGACCTCCTGGCTCCACTGGTCGCCTTCGGCGATCTCGGCGAACTCCATCGCCTTCAGGCGTGAGCCGTCGGCGTCGAATTCCTCGTGCGAATCGAAGCTGCGCCAGCCGCCGATGGTGTCCAGCGTCCAGTTCTCGCCCAGCGCGAACGAGCCCAGCGCGGTCAGGCTGCGCACGGTGCGGTCCAGCCCGAGTTCTTCGCCGCGGTTGAGCTCGGCGTCCGCGTACGGCGTGGTGTTGCCCTGGCGGTTGGGGATCGTGCCGCTGATGAAGGCGGTGCCGGGCGGCGTGTCCTTCTGGTAGTTGGCGATCAGGTCGATCCGGCTGGCCTCGCCGATCAGCGCGCCCAGGCTGGCGCGCACCGCCGTGGTGTCCTTGCCGTTGAGCGTGCCGCCGGCGGCGTTGTCGATGCTGCCGTCGCGCTCCTCATGGAACACCGCCACGCGCGCGGCCAGCGCTTCCGGTGCGATCTGCGCGTTGAAGTAGCCGCTGGCCAGCCGCTGGCTGTCGCTGCCGGTGCCGACTTCGAAGGCGCCACTGGTGGCGTCCTTGGCCTTGTTCTGGATGTAGTGCACGGCGCCGACCTGGGCGGCGCGGCCGAACAGCGTGCCCTGCGGACCACGCAGCACTTCCACGCGCTCCATGTCGAACAGGGCCGCCGAGGCGCCGCGCGAGCGGCTGATCGACACGCCGTCCTGGAACACCGAGATGCGCGGCTGCACATTGGCTTCGCCGCTGTCGGAGGTGATGCCGCGGATCACGTAGCCGGGATTGTTGGGGCTCTGTTCCTGCACCTGCAGGCCGGGCACGAAACCGGCCAGATCGCCCAGCGTGGTCATGCCCTGGCGGTCGAGGAAGTCGCCGGAGTAGGCGGTGATCGCGATCGGCACTTCCGACACCTGCTGCTCGCGCTTCTGCGCGGTCACCACGATGGTGTCCAGCTGCGTGGCGCTGCCGGCATCCGGCGCGTCGGCCTGCTGCGCCAGCACGGCGGCAGGACAGGCCAGCGCCACGCAGAGCGCGACGGTGAGGGAGCGGCGGGCAGGGTGACGCGCGGTGCGGGTGCTGGGAGTCATGGCGGGCCGTGGAGAAGGGAGGGAAGGCGATGCATCGCACGCAAGGCGCGACGAGACGACGGCACAGGCTGACCGCTCCATGTTGCCGCGCCATGACGGGCGCGATTGCCACATCACCGCAACCTGCGCCGGCGATGCTGCGCGGCTTCGCGACATGGAGCCCTGCGTGAACGCATCCGATCCCTCCGCGCTGCGCCCCTCGCGCCGTGCGTTCCTCAAGCTCACGCTGGCCGCCGCCAGCCTGCCGTTCGCGAGCCGCTGGTTTCCCGCCCGGGCCATGCCCGCGATGCGGCGCGATGCGTTTCCGCAGTCGGTCGCGTCCGGGGATCCGCGGCCGGACCGCGTGCTGCTGTGGACGCGCGTGCCCGATGCGGCCGGGGGCGATGTCGCCGTGCGCCTGCAGGTGGCCGACGATGCCGCGTTCTCGCAACTGCGCATCGAGCGCGAGCTCACCGCGCGCGCCGAGCACGACCACTGCCTGCGCGTGCGCGTGCAGGACCTGCAGCCGGGACGGCGCTACCACTTCCGCTTCCTGCGTCGCGAAGGCAACGCGTGGGTCTCGTCGCCGGTGGGCATGACGCGCACCGCTCCCGCCGCGGATGCGCCGACGCCGCCGCTGCGTTTCGCCTTCATGAGCTGCCAGGACTACGGTGGGCGCTGGTACAACAGCCTGGTGCCGCTGCTGCAGGAAGACCTCGACTTCGTGCTGCACCTGGGCGACTTCGTCTACGAATCGGTCGGCGACACCAGTTTCCAGCGCGCCGATGGCGCACGCGGCATCGTCTTCGACGACATGGACGGTGCGCTGCGGGTGGGCGCCGTGGGCGGCGGCTACCTCGCCGCGGCCAGCCTGGACAACTACCGCCAGCTGCATCGCCAGTACCGCACCGACAGCGCGCTGCAGGCGCTGCTGATCGCCATCTGGGACGACCACGAGTTCAGCGACGACTGCTGGCAGGACCACGCGACCTATGAGGACGGCCGGCAGGAGGAAGGCGATGCCCGCCGTCGCCGCAACGCCGAGCGCGCCTATTTCGAGTACATGCCCGTCGATGTCGAGGTCGGCGAAGTGGACGCCGCCGGCGTACAGGCGGTGGACGAAGCGCGCCTGCATCCGCATGCACGGCTCTGGCGACGGCTGGACTACGGGCGCGATGCCAGCCTGTTGTTGCTCGACTATCGCAGCCATCGGCCGGACCATCCGATTCCGGAGGATGCGTTCCCGGGCGCGCTGGCGTACGACGAAGCCGCACTGCGGCGACTGGCCCCGCAACTGGGCATGGCATGGCCGACGCTGGCGGCGGCGCTGATGCCGTACCTGGATCTCGCCGACGACCGCTGGAAGACCCTGCGCAAGCCGCTACGGCGCGCGCTGACCCGGGCCTACACCGACGCCGGCGTGGACCGGAAGGCTGCCGCGGCGCGGGCGGCGACCCTGTCCGCCCAGCCGATGGCGGTGTACGTGGTGCGCGATGTGCTGGCGCGCTACAACGCCGCGGTACCTGGCTTCATGGGCGTCGAGCTTCCGCCGGAAGCCGGCGACGACTATCCGCGCGGCCTGCCGTGGCTGGCGTTCGGCAAGAGCGCGCTCTTCAGCCACCTCGGCAGCCGCTACATGGTGGTGAAGGACAGCTACGACCTGCTGCTCGCCCTGCGCCAGGCCGAGGGTGCCTTGCCGCCCGCGCTGGGCGACGCCCAGCAGGCGTGGCTGGCCACGCAGCTGGATCAGGACGCGTCGCGCACCTTCCTCGTCGCCAGTTCGGTCTCGATGACGCCGATGGTGCTGGACCTGTCCCATCCCGCGCTCGATGCGCCGCCGCTGCTGCGAAGGAAGTTCTACCTCAACGTCGATCAGTGGGATGGCTTCGGCGTGCAGCGCGATGCGCTGGTGGCGGCGCTGGACCGCACGGCCGGCGCGGTGGTGCTGTCGGGCGACATCCATGCCAGTTTCGCCACCCGGCATTCCGGCAAGACCGTGGAGTTCACGGCGCCGGCGATCTCGTCGTCCACGCTCTCGGCCATCATGGCGGACGCGGCGAAGGCCGATCCCGCCACCGCTGCGGCGGGCGAGCGCCTGGTCGCCGGACTGGATGCCCTGCTGGCGGCCGGAGACCCACGCATCCGCCACGCGCAGACGCGTCACCACGGCGTTGGCCTGTTCCAGCGCGATGCCGCCGGTGCCTGCGACGTTCGGTTCCTGCTGCTGCCGGCAGACCTGTGCGGCCAGCGGCTCTACGACGACGCGACCCGCATCGAAGCGGCATTGCTGCGTGAAACGTTCTCGGTCACCTTGGCGCCGAATGGCGAGCGCGTGCTGCGGACGCCGGCCTGAGGTGGCCTCAGCGCGTCCACCACGCCGCCAGCAGCGGCGCCACCAGCAATGCCACCACATCCAGCGGCGTGGTGGTCAGGGAAATCAGCGTCCACGCGTGGTGCGCGCCCAGCCGCAACACCGAATCCCAGGGACTGAGCCCGAACGGGAAGCCCATCTGGGTGGCGGCGATCGTCCACAGCGCCAGCGCGCAGATCGCCACCGTGACCAGCGCCGCCAGCACCGCGCGCCGCGGGCCGGCGGCCATGCCGCCCAGGCGCACGACCAGCACCACGTCCAGCGCAGCCAGCAGGGCCATCCAGCCGGCCTGCCGTTGCAGGTAGACCGCCAGCGCCACCCAGATCACCAGCACGCAGGCACTGGCCAGCACGAGCATCAGGGGAACAAGCCAGCGGGCGTTGCGACGCGGGGCAGGGGACATGGAGACTCCGGCAGGGCCGCCAAGGATACGGCCTGAACGCGACCGCCGGGGCGCGGGCGTTACAATAGGCCGCCTTGCAGCGCCCCACGCGCGCCCCCATCTGGTCCGGCATGTATTCCCGCAGCAGCGAACCCGTCCAATTCTCCCGCGACTGCGCCGCCGTGCTGGTGCCGCAGGGCGAACTCGTCACCCTGCCGGCCGGCAGCTATGGCTACATCACCCAGGCACTGGGTGGCAGCTATACCGTCTTCGTCGAGGGCAACCTGATGCGCATCGCCGGCCGCGATGCCGACGCCATCGGCAAGGAACCGTCCGAGCCGCTGTCGCTGCCCGCCGATGCCAGCGACGAGGAAGTCGAAGCCCTGGTGTGGAACCAGCTGCGCACCTGCTTCGATCCGGAAATCCCGTTCAACATCGTCGACCTCGGCCTGGTGTACGAAGCCAACCTCACCACCCGCGAAGATGGCCAGCGCGGCGTCGACGTGAAGATGACGCTGACCGCGCCCGGCTGCGGCATGGGCGAGATCCTGGTCGACGACGTGCGCAGCAAGCTGGAGATGATCCCCACCGTCGCCGAGGCCGATGTCGAGCTGGTGTTCGACCCGCCGTGGGGCCGCCACATGATGTCCGATGCCGCCAAGCTGGAAACCGGCATGCTCTGAGCCTCCGGGCTCGCCACCGCAGAACCCGTCAGGAAGGAAGAGATGAACGTGATGAACGCCGCCCCGTTGACCTACCGCGTCACCCGCAACGAGAAGGCCCGCACGGCCGCCGAGCGCGACGCCATCCTCGCCAGTCCCGGGTTCGGCCTGCACTTCACCGACCACATGGTCGCCATCACCTGGGACAAGGCACAGGGCTGGCACGACGCCGAAGTGCGCGCCTACGGTCCGCTGTCGCTCGACCCGGCCGCCTCGGTGCTGCATTACGGCCAGGAGATCTTCGAGGGCATCAAGGCCTATCGCCACGCCGACGGTTCCATCTGGACCTTCCGTCCTGCCGCCAACGGCAAGCGCCTGCAGCGCTCGGCCGCACGCCTGGCACTGCCGCCGCTGCCGGTCGACGAGTTCGTCGAATCGCTGCGCCAGCTGGTCGCCATTGATGGCGACTGGGTGCCGTCGGCGCCGGAGACCAGCCTGTACTTCCGTCCCTTCATCATCGCCACCGAGGCCTTCCTCGGGGTGCGTGCCGCGCAGCAGGCCGGCTACTACGTCATCGCCAGCCCGGCCGGCGCGTACTTCGCCAAGGGCGTGGCGCCGGTGGCCATCTGGCTGTCCGAGGACTATGCGCGCGCGGCCAAGGGCGGCACCGGCGCGGCCAAGTGCGGCGGCAACTACGCCGCGTCGCTGCTGCCGCAGCAGGAAGCGCAGGCGCAGGGCTGCTCGCAGGTGCTGTTCCTCGACCCGGTGGAAGGCAAGTACCTGGAAGAGCTGGGCGGCATGAACGTGTTCCTCGTCTACAAGGACGGCCACATCGTCACGCCGGAACTGTCGGGCAGCATCCTGGAAGGCATCACCCGCGACAGCATCATCCAGATCGCACGCGACCGCGGCCACGCCGTGGAAGAGCGCAAGGTCTCCATCGACGAATGGAAGCAGGGCGTCGCCTCGGGCGAGATCGTCGAAGTCTTCGCCTGCGGCACCGCCGCCGTGATCACCCCGATCGGCCAGCTCAAGGGCAAGGGCTTTGAGGTCGGCGACCTCACCGCGCCGGCCGGCGAAGTGACCATGGGCATCCGCAAGGAGCTCACCGACATCCAGTACGGTCGCCTGCCGGACCGCCATGGCTGGCTGGTGAAGTTGCGCGACTGAGGCGCGTTGCATGGCAAAAAAAAGCCCGCTGAAAAGCGGGCTTTTTTTATGTCTTCGGATTGCGCAAACGCGAATAAAAAATTCGCACTCGTCACGCGCAAACCACGTAAATGAATCTACCTGCGCATGTCCACCGGTGACCTGCACTTCATGCGTGTATCCCGGTGATTACGTTTGCAACATGCCGATGCGAAGTGTGTCTTTCATCGCTGATTCATGTGCGCGCACTCCGTTAGCGTCGTCGTTGCGCTGTGCATCGCATGGCGTGCATCCGGTCGAACGCAACAGCCCGTCCACCCCCTCCCGTAGCAGCCCTGCGCCCTCGACCGGGTTATTGCCGCATTGGCGGCCTTTCATTTCTATTTTGAGGGAGAGTCTGATGTCTGGAATTGCAAAGCGTGGTTCGCGTGTACGCCTGCTGTGCCTGTCGTCCGCCGTGCTGGCATCGCTGTACGCGTTGCCGGCGATGGCCGGTCGCGTGGACATGAGCGGCCTGCAGGTCGAAGAACCGGGCGGCTACGACCGCTTCATCGTCAAGTACCGCGACGGCAGCACGGAGAGTGCCGATGCGACGCAATTGCAGCGTTCGCTGAGCACGGCGGCCGCCACCGGCGTCGCCAAGCGCGGCGGCCGCGCGCTGGGCCTGCAGAAGCTGCGCCGCCTGGCGGCGGGCGGGGCGGACGTGGTGCGTGCCGACCGCAAGCTGGACCGGGTGGAAGCCGAATCGCTGATGCGCCAGCTGGCGGCCGATCCGAACGTCGAATACGTGGAAGTCGACCAGCGCATGTATCCGGTGCTGACGCCCAACGATACGCGCCTGTCCGAGCAGTGGGGCTTCGGCACCACGGCGTCGGGCATCAACGTGCGTCCGGCGTGGGACAAGTCCACCGGCGCGGGCGTGGTGGTGGCGGTCATCGACACCGGCATCACCAACCATGCCGACCTCAACGCCAACATCCTGCCGGGCTACGACTTCATCAGCGACACCTTCGTCTCGCGCGACGGCAACGGCCGCGATGCCAACCCGAACGACGAAGGCGACTGGAACCCGGTGGCGAACGAGTGCTACAGCGGCTCGCCGGTCAGCAACTCCAGTTGGCACGGCACCCACGTGGCCGGCACGGTCGCGGCGGTGACCAACAACGCCACCGGCGTGGCCGGTACCGCGTTCGGCGCCAAGGTGGTGCCGGTGCGCGTGCTGGGACGCTGCGGCGGCCTGACCTCGGACATCGCCGATGCCATCACCTGGGCCTCGGGCGGCACCGTCAGCGGCGTGCCCGCCAATGCCAATCCGGCCGAAGTGATCAACATGTCGCTGGGTGGCGGCGGCAGCTGCTCCACCACCTACCAGAACGCGATCAACGGGGCGGTCGGTCGCGGCACCACCGTGGTGGTGGCAGCCGGCAACAGCAACACCAACGTGTCCAGCGCGGTGCCGGCGAACTGCCCCAACGTGGTGGCGGTGGCAGCGACCACGTCGGCCGGTTCGCGTGCCAGCTTCTCCAACTACGGCACCGGCATCGACATCTCCGCGCCGGGCGCGAGCATCCTGTCCACGCTCAACACCGGCAGCACCACGCCGGGCAGCGCCAGCTACGCGTCGTACAACGGCACCTCGATGGCGGCCCCGCACGTGGCCGGCGTGGTGGCGCTGATGCAGGCGGCCGCGCCTTCGCCGCTGACCCCGGCGCAGGTGGAGAGCATCCTGAAGAGCACCGCGCGTGCGTTGCCGGGCACGTGCTCGGGCGGTTGCGGCGCGGGCATCGCCAATGCCGACGGTGCGGTGGTGGCGGCGCAGGGCGGCACGCCCCCGGGCGGCGGCACGCAGACCTATACCAACGGCACCGATGTCAGCATTCCCGACAACAACACCACCGGCGTGACCAGCACCATCGCCGTGTCGGGCCGTACCGGCAACGCGCCGAGCAATGCGCAGGTGGCGGTGAACATCGTGCACACGTACAAGGGCGACCTGATCGTCGACCTGCTGGCGCCGGACGGTTCGGTGTACGTGCTGCACAACCGCAGCGGCGGCAGTGCCGACAACATCAACCAGACCTACACGGTCAACCTGTCCGGCGAAGCCCTCAACGGCAGCTGGCGCCTGCGCGCCCGCGACCGTGCCTCGGCCGACGTGGGCTACATCAACAGCTGGAGCATCACCTTCTGAGGATCCCCTGAGGGGAACGCGCAGGATGCGCATGGCGAATCCCCGGCTCCGCGCCGGGGATTCGACGTTTCCGGGTTGCGCGCATGCGGCCCGACGGATGGAGGCCTCCAGCGAGGCGCAGCGCCGGCATTTGCTTATACTCGGTACGCATGGACCTCTGGCTGGACATCGTGGCTGCCGACGGGACCGCACTGCCGCCGGGCAGCGCGCTGAGGGTCGAAGTGCGCGACGCCTCCTGGGCGGATGGTCCGGCCCGTGTCCTGCATCGCATGGAAACCCGCACGCCGGCCGACGCGGCGCTGTTTCCCGTCGAGCTGCGCCTGGATGCGCGGGCAGCCGGCGCCATCGTCTGGGTGCACCTGGATGCGGATGGCGACGGCAAGGTCTCCGTCGGCGACTACATCACGACGCAATCGTATCCATTGGCATCGCACGCGGCCGCGCGGATGCGCGTGGAACTGCGTCGGGTAGGCTGAGCGCACGCCCCGCCAGCCAGTCGGCGATCGCCGAGGCAATCGGCAGCTCGGTGCGGTCCTCGATGAACAGGAACTCGCCCGCAGTGTTCACCTCGAAGAAGTAGTACTCGTCATCCGGCGTGCGCCGCAGGTCGATCGCCCCGTAGACCAGGCCAAGCCGTTCCATCAGTGCCAGCACGCGGTCGTGGACGTCCGCGGGCAGGACCTCGGCGGTGATCGTGGCTTCGCCCACGTTGCGACGGAAATCGATCGAGCCGGCGCGCGGCGTCCAGGCGATGGCGGCCGGAAATAGCCTGCCGTCGACCACGGTGACGCGAAGGTCGGCGCGGGCGGGCACGTACTCCTGGAAGATCACCGGTGCGACCTGCACGGTGTCCAGCTGGGCGTGGTCCGCTTCCCGCAGCATGCGCGTCTCCCGCCAGATGGCGTGGGTGCACGAGAAGGTCTTGTAGATCACATCCCGTGGCGCGAGATCGCGGATGAAGCCGCGCGCCTCGTCCGGATCGGAGGTGATCAGCGTGCGCGGCGTGCGCAGCCCGACTTCCGCCGCCACCCGCAACTGGCGGGCCTTGCGCGACGCGGCGTCGTCGCGGTTCGGCTCGTTCATCCAGCGCGCGTCCTGCAGCAGTTGCCAGAGGCCGTTCAGTGCCTCGTTCCACTCGTTGGCGGTGAACATGTGGGTCTGCGGATCGGTCACCTCCGACAGGTCCGGTGCCTGTGGGCGCCGCCACCAGACGGCGCTCGCGTCGTGCAGCGGATGGACCGTGCCGTCGGCCTGGCGGTAGCGGATCTGCGGACGCGGCCCGTGCCGGTAGTCCACCGTCAGGGTCGCGTGCCGGGGCAGCTGGGCCAGGTCCAGCAACAGGACCGGCTCGCCGCGTTCTTCCAGGCAACGGATCACGCGCATGGCGTGTGCATCGTCCGGATGGGAGATCACCACGATCATCACCGCCTCCTCAGCCGGCCGCGCCGTCGTCCTGCCGCAGCATCTGCTCCAGCAGCGCGCGGGTCTGGTCGTACTGGGCCTGCAGCGAGCCGCGGGCGGCATCCAGCCGCGCCAGTTCTTCCGCCAGCTGGTGCAGTTCGTTGTCCAGCTCCGCCGCCGTGCCTGCGGCGCCGGCGGCCGTGGCCTCGTGCGGCGTGGCCACCGCGAACGGCGTGCTGCCGACGAGCGCGGGATTGAGCTGCGGATTGAGCTGCGGGTTGACCAGGATGGGCGGCCGTCCGGGCGTGAACACGTTCTCGGCCAGGGTCGGGCCGGGGTCGAACACGCCTTCCTTGACCGTGTCGCGGATCTGTTCCTTCAGCGTGTCGGTGATCAGTTCCTTGCGCGTGTCCAGCCGGATGTCCTTGATCTGCTCCTTGCGCGTATCGAAGATCTGTTCCTTGCGCGTATCGGCGATGTTGTCCTTGATCGATTCCTTGATGGTCACGGCGGGGCAGCGCGAATTGACCGCCGCGATATCGCCGGCCGACAGCGCCGCGCGCTGGCCGATCACCGTGCCGGGCGGCACCGTGCCGATCGGCGTGATGGTATTGCTGCCGTCCACGCTGAACGCGTTCAGCGGGTAATGCATGATCGAGCCGTAGTCGTAAGGCCCGATGTCGTCGCCGTCGGTGATGTGCTGGTTGAAGTTGTGCTCGAAGCCGGACTGGATCTTCTCCCAGTTGATGCGGACGAACGTGTCGCGGTCCTCGCGGCTCTGTTCGTGCCACAGCCCGACCACATGGCCGATCTCGTGGATCGTGTTGCCCAGCGTGCAGCCCGCGGCGAGGTTGACGAACTGCTGGCCGCCGCGCCGCCCGACCTGCGCGGAGCAGCCCGAGCCGGTGCGGAAGGTGACGAAGTCGGCTTCGGTTGTCCGCGGCACGAAGCGGAAGCGCGTATTGGCCTCCCAGTGCGCGATCGCGTCGGTTACCCGCTGCTGGTTGGGCAGCGCTGCGTCGATGGTGAAGGGCACGCGGCAGTTGGGCCACTGGAACTGCGCGCCGGAGATCATCACCGCATGCACGACGCCCGATGCGCTTTCCTCGCGCAGCATGTCCGACATGCGCTCCACTTCCTCCACCGTGCCCAGCACGATGTCGCCTTCGAACATCGCCATGCCATCGACTTCGACGTACTGCACGGGCCTGACGCCGAAGGTGTCGCCGCGGATCAGCGCGGTACGCACCGGCCCCGCGCCCCTGAACTCACCCGTCCTGCCGCTGCCGCCATCGTTCGCTCCGCCGCCTGCGGCGCGCGACGGGGGGTTCTTCTTGGTTGCCATGTCCGGATCTCCTGTTGGATGAACTGCCTTCCTCGCGAGGGGCGAGCGCGGCGGCGCATGCGCCCCGTGGACGATCACGCCGCGACTGCAGCAGAGGAGAGGGCCGGTGATATGCGGGAAGCGCCTTGCTCAGGAAGGGCTTCGGGCATCGCGATCGCGCGTCGATCACGTGCGTGCGGTCGTGTTCCGCTCTGCTTCACCCTTCAACAACGCGCAGGTCCCGGTGCACGGGCCAGCCACGACATACCGCTCGTCAGCACACGCGACGGAATCGACTACATTCATGTACATGGCTTCGCGCATGCGTCATGCGCGGTCAGATCTCGGCGCAAGTGTCACATTCTGGGGATGCGCTCGACGCGATGTCGCGAGGGGACGGGGTAGAACCCTGTAGACAGGCTTCGAGCTTGTCCTTGCATTCTTCAGCTTTTCTAGCGCACGGCCACGTGCATATCACATTGCTGTCGTCCCGATCGTTGCCAAAAAACAAAGCATCGCCATGCGACTACATGCATTTCCTTCGCGCGAGGTGTAGGAACGTGGCGATCACCGCCCCATGCCTATGTAACGCAGGCAGCGAGCAGGAAGGGGCGATGTCTGAAAGGAGAACCCGATATGTCGATCAGTAGCCCGGCAGCGCCCATGAGTTTGGTGTTTGCGCTGTCGCTCGCAGCCTGCGCCTCTGTGCCAAGCGAAGCTCAGAGCGGTGCGCGTTCTCCGCAACATGGGCAGGCTGCAAACTCGTACGCCGTGACAGGCAATCATCAAGCATCTTTCTACACAGAAGAGGTTGCGATGGGCGCCGATTGCAGCGCTGGTGCAACCACCGATGAGCCATTGGAAGACATGGCCTGCACGGGCAAGCTGCCAGAACACTTTGCCTCGTTCATTCGCAACATTCCGGACCAGCACCCGCTCTTGGTAGAGTCCGAGCGGGAACGACTCTCCGGATCAAGACATAGTTTCAGATTCGTCAAGGGTATGGGTCAGCGTCACGATATCCTCGCGGTTCTCGATTCCTACAGTCCATTCTGGATCCGGTCCTTCGAGGCTCCTGATCCGGACGTCACCGTGTACATGGTGTATGGCCCCGAGTGTGAAGAGTTGCCCATCAGGAGCTCGGCGCGGGAGCGTCGGTGTCGTCCTGCAGGCATGTACCAACGCAAGTTCACGCTCTATCGGGTGGAGAAGGATCAGGTGCCCCGGGATGTGACGTCCGAAGCATCGCCGCCGCCGCCGCGCATGAATGCTCAAGAGCATGTCCGTTATGGAGCATACATTCGAGAGAGGGGTGACGCCGTCGATAGCGACGTCCACATGGATGTCAGCAGGCTGGCCTATGTTCCGGTACTGCGCTGGGTGCTACGCCCTGTACAGGAGGGCGAGTATCAGCCGCCCGACATGCCGTCATCGGATCCGCGCGCCTTTGAGGATTACTACTGGGGCAAGAGAAACGTAGCCCACTTTGGCTTCCTGGTTTGGAATGGAAGGCGCATGGAACTGCGCGAGACGATCTCCACGGCGCTCTGGCCTTGCCGAATCTCTGGATCGGCTTCGTCCACGTGTGACGCCGGATACGACAGTCACGCGGATCGCTATCTCGTCCCTGTCTCTACCCAACGGCCAGGAGGGCCAAATGACGAATCCTCATCCGACCAATGAGACCGACATCGACATTCGCGCGGCCGCGGACGGGGTGATCGAGCACCTTCAGCAAGGGCGGGGCGCGGAGGCGTTTCGTATGCTTGAACAAGAGCGCACAGGTGAGAGGCTGGTCGTGCAGGAGGCCCTGGATCGTTACGTTGCGGTAGGGGCAAGCGTGGAGCTGGATCGGATGGGGGGACAACAGGCGCCGGAAATGGCTCCCATACTCGAGCGCCTGCAGCAGTCGACTCGCCCACCTCGCATGCCCGAGTACAACGACAGGGACGCGGCCGCACCCAATGAGCTGGTTGGCCTGACTCAGGATCAGAGATTCGACGTTTATGCGAGCATGGTGGAAGTGCGTGGAAATCGTGATGCTTTCGACGCGCTGAGGAATGGGGACAGCGTGATTCTCTGGCTCCGAAAGGAGACGTCCACAGTAGCGGCCATGGACGACCCACGCATTCCCGGAGCCCATGATCGAGAGTTGCGCCGGGGCACCGGCGTGTATGGCGACCACATCGTGGTACTACGGAAGGATCTGGACGGAAGCCGGCACTGGTTCATTGCCGATCGCGCGAACACCGAGCCAACAGCGCAATACGATGCGCATGCGCGCCCCGCGCCTGGTCGAGAGGACACGGTCTACGCAAACGTCCAGTGGCGTCGGCCGCAGGGAGAGCGAGCGGACAATGATGCGATTCCGGACCTCGGGCGCATGGCGGAAGGTTCCTTTGAAATGTTGAGAGCCACGCATCCCGCCAGGGGTAACGCCAATGACTTCTCGTTGAGGCCAACCCCCGAGCAGGCGAGCGCGCCCCGCAATGCCGATCTTGTCCAGCGCGATACGAATGGCGACGGGTGGTTCACCCAGGATGACATCGACGGCATTCGACGGTTGAACAATTCTTTCAAGATCCATGCTGGATCGCCTCACAACACGGACTCGGCAGGTTGTCAGACCATCCATCCTGCGGATTACGGTGAATTCATTGCCGCCGTCTTGGGGAATCGTGAACAGACACGTTGGCAGTACGTGTTGACTTCCACCGAGGGCGGACCTTTTCACGACGTGGACCGTGAGGTTGGACAAAGTGTGGAGCAACCGCAATCTTCACCGGACGGGCGGCAAGAAGCGCGCGCCAATGATCGCTTTGTCGGACAGGAGGTCGATGCTCATGCTCCGCTTGATTCTGTGGGCGACCGCTACCTCGCCGCCGTCATGTCTGGCGACAGCGCTGCGGCGGACCGCGCGGCGACCGAGTTCGCGCGCTCCGCTGAAGGTCGGGACATGGAGGCGCAGGGCGAACGCTGGCTCGCGCAACACCAGGCTTCCGAACAGGCCGTGTCGCAGGACCGCCAGATGGCGCGCTAGACCCGCGTCGGGTCCACCCATTCACAAGGATGTCGAGAACAAGGGAGTCGCCATGGAAGACGTCAATGCGGTAACCGCGAGCGCCACGTCAGCCGATGCCATCAAGGCGCTGATGGTGTTGCGAGCGGAGATGGTCCAGAGGGAGGCGCGCATGAGCGCGGCCATCAATGAACAGGTGCAGTCGCTGCGGAACGAGGTCGGCCAGTTCCGTCGCGATGTCGCCGGCATCGTGGACAGCGCCAGCGTGCGCATCACCCACGAAGCCCGTGATGCGGTGTCGCCGGTGACGGCCGAGTATGGTGCCGCAGTGGCGGGCACATCGGCGCAGATCAGGAGCGCCGGTCGCATGGTCTGGATGTGGCTCGCGGCCGCTGGCACGGTGCTCGTGTTGGCGGTATTCGTGGCCTGGACGGTCCTGGGCTACTACCGGCGCGAACTGGCCAGCACGAAGGAAGAGCTCCAGCGCTACGAGGACGCCGTGCCCGTCGTCCAGGCGTTCTATGCCTCCGATGCGGTGATCTGCGGAGGCGTCATTTGTGTCCACACCGATCCTGCCGGGGCACGTGTGGGCGAGAAGGGGCAGTACCGCGCCGCGAGACGGAGACGCTAGCTTGGGGGAGCGGTCATGTGCGTGTGGGGACCCAGTCGCTGCGGCAATCTGGTCGGTCCTGATCCTCGTCGAGGATATGCGGCGCATCCTTGCCCAGCATCGGGATAACGCTAAGAAAGACGTCAGCCCGTACCGGCGGCAGGCTTGTGCGCTGGCGGTGCCAGCCGCAACCATCGGGCCAATTCGTCCCGCGTCACCGGCTTGGAGAAGTGATACCCCTGGCCGATGTCGCAGCCGAGTGCGCGCAGTTGCGCCATGGTCTCGGCATCCTCGACGCCCTCGGCGACTACACGCATGCCCAGGCTCTGGGCGAGGGTGATGCTGGTGGCGACGATCGGCAGCTTGGCGTGCCGCATGTCGCCGACGAATGAGCGGTCGAGCTTGATCTCGGTGATCGGGAAGCGGGCGATGCGCACCAGGGACGAATGTCCCGTGCCGAAGTCGTCGATGGAGAACGCCACGCCCACCGCATCCAGCGCGGCGACCACGCGATCGGGAATGGCGCCCGCGCTGAGTGCCGCCCCCTCGGTGATCTCGAGCGTCAGCAGGTGGCCCGGCAACCGGTGCCGGAGCAGCGCGTTGGCGACGCGTTCCGGCAGATCCATTTCCTCGAGATTCGCTGCGGCCAGATTGATGGAGACACCAATCTCGTGGCCCGACGCACGCCACTGCGCGAGGTCTTCGAGCGCGCGATCCAGCACGAAGTCGGTGACCGCACGGATCAGATCGGTGCGCTCTACCGCAGGCAGGAATGCTTCCGGACACCGCGTGTCCCAGCGCAGCAGCGCTTCGGCGCCATGCACGGCGCCTGTCCGCAGGTCGACCAGCGGCTGGTAATGCAGGTCGAGGTCGCCGGCGGCAAGTGCGTGGCGTACTTCGCCGACGAGTTCGCGTTCGCGAGCGGCCGAGCGCGTGGTGCGCAGGACCTTGAGCAGCGCGTGCCAGATCCGGTGCATCGCCGCCGCCAGGCCCAGCGCCACCAGCACCACCGACACGGCGGGAACCGCAATCCATTCGTTCGCCGCCAGCAGTACGATACCGAACAGCACACCCAGCACGACCGCCGCATGGATGCGTATCTCGGCGCCCATGAAGCTGGTGCTGCGGTCATGGGCCGGTTGCCATGCGGCAGCCGCCGCCAGCGCCGGGCCGAGCGGGTAGAGCGCGTTGGAGCCGATCATGCCCGGCACCGGGCCGGTGGCGGCAGCCTCCAGCGTCCAGGCGGTGTCGGCGACGCCCAGCGTGAGGATCGCGGCGGCGAGCAGCACCCAGGCGGCACTCACCTGCCTGCCGGCGAGCGCGAACGCCACCACGGCGATGGCAGCCAGAATGCTGTCGCCGACCTGATAGGCGACGACGACGAGTCGCCCCAGTTCCCCCAGGCTCTCGGTCGCCAGCAGCGGCGGCAGCGCCACGGCCGTCACCAAGCCGGCGGTCACCAGCGTGATGGTCAGGATGTCCGTGAGCAGCGCCGTTCCCAGTCCACTCAACTGGCGCCCCAATTGGAACAGCGCTGCCATCGCGAACGGATACAGCGACATCCAGAACAGGTCGATGGGGCCCGGTGATATCCACGGGTTTCCCATGGCCTCGCCACCCAGGTGCAATATCCAGCCCAGCGTCCACGGCGTGAAACCCAAGGCGAGCAGCGCCCAAGCCGAACGCTCTTCGCGCACACGAACTGCCCGCAGGTAAAGCATCGCGACAGCGCCCACCATCAACGCAACGTAGATCCCGTGCGTGAACCAGTGCGCGTCGACGCCCGCCGCCAAGCCTGCCCAGTATCCGAGCAGCATGGCAGCAAATCCCACATGTACCGCGCGTCGTGTCGTCATCTGCATCCGCTCCGGTGAAGGTGCGGCAGAGGAAGCCCGGGCTGGTTGCGCTGTCGGCTTCCCTGCTCGTCCGGAGTCGGTTTGCGTTATCCCGGCACGCCTGCGGCGATGCCGAGATCTCCGGTGTCTGCATGGACGCCGTGGCGTCCGGAAACAGGCCAAGTCGTGGTGCCTCGTTCCCGTCGCGATGATCCTCCCGTCGAACAGGGCTGTCACGCGTGCTGCGCGTGTGATGCGTCGGAAGCATCGCAAGCCGGCATCACGGTATGGTTTGAGGCGCAGAAGATGTGTCAGCGTCTATTGTGTGATGTGACAGTGGAGGTCGGGAAACGGGGATGGAGAGATGAGGCAGAGACCCATTCGGTTCTTTGTCGCGGGCTCAGACCGCAGGTATCGGCGGTCATGTCGATCCGGAGCGGGCCTGTTCGTCGGTTAGGCAAGGCAGAACACGCGTGACCACGTGGCGATGCGGCTGCCTCATTCCATGGTGAGCAAACTGCAATGGCGACGAACGAAAAGATGAAAGGCCCGGCTTCCTACTTCCCCTCCATAGAAAAGCAATACGGAAAGCCAGTCGAGCACTGGTTCAAGATCCTGGAGGCCGTCAGCGATCTGAAGCACATGGAGCAGGTGGCGTTGTTGAAGACGGAGCACAAGATGGGCCACGGGCATGCGAATGCACTGGTGGCATATCAAAAGGCGAAGCGCGCGGGTTAGGAGGCGACGCTCGCCCTATGTGCCGTGACATTCGCGGCAGCGGCATAGGTTGGGGTGAGCTTGCGAACCCCAACGCGCGGTGAAGGTGATGGGTCCTTGAGTTCTCGGCGTGCGCGGTTGGCTTGCCTCGTGGACGCTTCCGTGCAGAGGACGGAGACGGTGTTGGGCTTCGCTGCGCTCACCCCAACCTATGACCTGCACCGTGCTGTCGGTGCCTTGCGTCACGGGCACATGCTTCGTCTGTTTCGCCGCGCTGCTCGCGCGGACCCGCCTGGAGAAGGTATTCTGGCGCCCGTTTCCGGACCCCTGTTTCCCCTTTGCCCTGGCCGCCAGGCGGCCCGGCTTGATTCAGTGTTCGGCCATAGCAGACAAGTAGAGAAGCATTGAAAGCAAACGATCTCCAGATGAAAACGGACTGGCGCTTCGAAGAGAGCGAGCAGCGGCGGCACTATGTCATCGAGCCGTGGCTCGACGGCCGCCGGGTAGGTCGTGCCCATGGCTGGTTCGAGCCCGGCGAGAGTTTCGTGCTGGAGAAGATCGAGATTGATTCAAGACAGCGCTCGCGTGGCTATGGCAGTACGGTGATCGAGCAGCTGCGCCAGAAAGCGCGTGAGAAGGCGTGCCGTGAGCTGGTGATCAACAACGTGCGTTCCAGCAATCACCGGGCCATCTCGCTGTATGAGGCCATGGGGGCAAAAGCCGTCCCGCTGTCGGCAAGCCTCTACGCGTTTGTCATCTCGCCGCCGTAGATCTGATCCTCCAGAACAGGGGCGGTGTAAGTTTTCCGATGGAGTCCCAAGGGTCGGAGAACAATTCCCTCCCTCGTGGAATCACAAGGCCCGCATCAGCGGGCCTTGTTGTTACTGCGGCATCCACGAGTCTGTGGGCCTCAAACCGCCTCGAACCGGTTCGCCGCGACATTCTTCCGCACCTTCGCCGGATCCCAGATCCGACCGTTCATGGCGATGTACACGCCCGCCGGCAGCGACTGTACTGCGCCGATCGCGCAGCCGATGTTGAACTCCGCATCCGAGCCGCGGAAGCGGGCCGGGCTGAGGGCGCCGGTCATCACGATGGTCTTGTCGGTGATCGAGGCCAGCACATGGCCGGTCTGCACCATGCTGTCGGTGCCATGCGTCACCAGCACGTGCCGGGTCGGCTGCGCCGCGATGGTGGCGCGGATCAGCTCGCGGTCCTCGTCGGTGATGTGCAGCGAATCCTTGCGCAGGATCGGGATGACCGTGAAGCGGAACGTCACCCCCAGCTCGCGCAGGATCATGCCGATCTGCGGATCGCCGATCTGGTAATCGGACTTGTCGTCGAAGTAGATCTTGTCGATCGTGCCACCGGTGGTGACGATCAGCAGCTCGTCCATCTCAAGGCTCCTGCCGGCGCTCACGGCGCGCCTGGCGTTGTATCCGGGGGTGTCAGGCGGTACGCCTCGCCGTAGTGCCGGCAGATCATGTCTTCCAGTCCCGGCGAAGGCGGTGCGACCACCACGCGATTATCGCCGCTTTCCCGCAGGAACGTGCATTGCGCGTCCCCGCGACCGTCTTCGTCGTACGTGCTGCCACTGCCGTCCACCTGTGCCCGCAGGTCCCGGTTGCCGTCGTCGAGCGGCAGCGAATGGACGGCATCCAGCTTCCACAGCAGGTAGTTCCAGCTGCAGCAACTGCTGCGCCCGGCCTGCACCAGCCACCCGTCGAGGAACTGCAGCTCGTAGTAGCCGCCGCTGAAGAAATGCTGCAGCGTCCGCGTGGCCGGGTCGATCCGGTAGATATCGCCCTCGCAGTTCGGCCCCGCGCCGCACATGCCGCGGATCTCGACCTCATGCAGGCCGTCTCCGTCCACATCCACCGGCCCGGCGTTGCCCATCGGGGTGTAGGCCGTTTCCTGGTCGACCTCCAAGCGGTCGCAGGTACGCCCGGCATCGCAGGTGAGCTCGGCGATGTGGCGGCGCAGTTCGGGCGAAGGGCATTCGGTCCGCACGGTCAGCACGCTGCCATCGCGGTTCTCCACGCGCGCCGGTTCGACGGGTTCGCACACCGCGTCCTGCGCACCCGCGCACGGCGCCAAGGCGCAGAAGAACAGCGCGACGGCGAAGCGCATCAAGGCTTCCGACCGAAGCGCTTGGCGAATGCCGGCCAGCTGGTGGCCAGCACGATGCCGATGGACAGCACGATGCCCACCCAGGCGAACTTCGCCTTCACCGGATCGGCCCACGCCACCATCACCGCGTGCGAGAACCAGAACAGCGCGAACACGCCGGCCCAGAACGCCGCCGTGCGCCGGCGCGCCATCACCCCGATCATCAACAGGATCGGCGGCAGAGCGAACACCAGCAGCGCCAGCGTGTACTGGCGGTCGCCCCAGAACCACACGGCATACAGGATGGCCAGCAGTTGCAGCAGGCCAGCGAGCAGCAGGCGCGAGCGGTCCATCAGTTCACCCCCAGGCGACGGGCAATATCCGCCACGCGACGGCCGAGCGCGCGGGCGAGCGCGGCTTCTTCCTCGCTGGGCTGCGGATCGTCGTCGCCACCGGCCACGTGGCTGGCGCCGTACGGCGTGCCGCCGGTGCGCGTGCTGCTGAGCTGCGGCTCGGTGAAGGGAATGCCGATGATCACGCAGCCGTGATGCAGCAACGGCACCTGCATCGACAGCAGGGTGGACTCCTGCCCGCCGTGCTGGGTGGCGGTGGAGGTGAACACCGCCGCCGGCTTGCCGACCAGCGTGCCGCTGGCCCATTCGGCGCCCAGGCCATCGATGAAGTGCTTGACCGGCGCGGCCATGTTGCCGAAGCGGGTAGGGCTGCCCAGGATCAGGCCGGCGCAGTCGGCCAGGTCCTGCCTGTCCACGTAGGGCGCGCCGTCTTCGGGCACGGGCGGTGCGGCCTGCTGGGTCACCGCCGCCACCGGCGGCACGCTGCGCAGCCGCGCGGACATGCCATCCACTTCGCCCACGCCACGCGCGATCTGCCGCGCCAGCCGCGCCACGGACCCACCGCGGCTGTAGTAGAGCACCAGGATCTCGGGCATCGGACCGTCTTCATCACCGGGGAAGTGCCTAGTATCGGCGATGTCGCCTCCATGACGCATCGGTTACCCTTCCGCCCATGGAGCCTCTGGACTCGTTGAACCGCTGGACCGAACGCATGCGCGACCGTGCACGCATGGGCACGTTCTTCCGCTTCCTGGCCAAGCGCTTCCTCGACGACCGCCTGTTCCAGGCGGCCGGTTCGCTGGCCTACACCACCCTGTTCGCACTGGTGCCGCTGGCGATGGTGGTGTTCGGCGTGCTGTCGGCGTTCCCGGTGTTCCAGGAATGGAGCGCGCAGCTGCGCGACTACATCTTCGCCAACTTCCTGCCGGGCGCGGCGGTCAGCCTGAAGGCGAAGCTGGACGGCTTCCTGGCCAACACCGGCAAGCTGACCGCGGTGGGCGTGATCGCGCTGGTGGTGTCGCTACTGATCACGCTCAACAGCATCGAGGCCACCTTCAACCGCATCTGGCGGGTGCGCAGTGCACGGCCCAAGCTGTCGCGCTTCCTGGTGTACTGGACCGTGCTGACGCTGGGCGCGCTGATGGCGGCGGCCTCGCTGGCCCTGTCGGCGCGCTTCTATGCCTTGCCGGTGTTCGCCACCGACGGCGGCCGCTGGCTGCAGACGCTGTCGCTGAGCGTGGCGCCGGTGCTGATCGAACTGGCGGCCATCGTGGTGATCTACCGCGTGGTGCCGCACCGGACCATCAAGTGGCGCTACGCCGTGGCCGGTGCGCTGCTGGCGACGGTGCTGCTGGAACTGGCCAAGTGGGGCCTGGGCGCCTATCTCGGCAGCTTCAACACCTACCAGAAGATCTACGGCGCGGTGGCGGCGGCGCCCATCCTGCTGCTGTGGATCTTCCTGTGCTGGGTGGCGGTGCTGCTGGGCGCGTCGCTGGCCTCGGGCATGGCCGCGTTCCGCTACCAGCCGGTGGCGCTGCGGCTGCCGATGGGCTACGAGCTGTACGGCCTGCTGCGCATGCTGGGGCGCTTCGCGCAGGCGCGCGAGAAAGGCAAGGGACTGCATAGCGACCAGATCCTGGCGATGGAGCCGATGCTGACCGACTCGCTGATCCAGCAGATGCTGGGCCAGCTGTCCGAGATCAACCTGCTGCGCCGCGACGAGGAAGGCGAGTGGCTGCTGTCGCGCGACCTGGACGACCTGACGCTGTGCGACCTGTACGAAGCCTGCCAGCTGCGCATTCCGGTCGCCGAAGCGCACCTGCCGTTCCACGACGACGCGCTGGGTCGCGCCGCGCGCGTCGCGCTGGACGACCTGCGCATGCCCTTGCGCGAACTGCTGAAGAAACGCGTCAGCGACCTGTTCACCGAATCCCACCAGGAGCCTGCATGAAGTCCGTTTCCTCCCTGACACTGGCAGCGGTATTGCTGCTGGCCGCATGCAATGCAGGCTCGGCGCCCGCCGACGTGGCGGAGCCGGCGATCGAAGCGCATGTGCAGACCGTGGACCCCGACGCCGAAAAGCCTGCCGACCGCACGGCGGAGGTGCCGGTATTGCAGGTCAAGACGCTCGATGGCGCCGACTACACGCTGGCCGCACGGCGCGGCAAGTGGGTGGTGGTGAACTTCTGGGCCACCTGGTGCGCCCCGTGCCTGAAGGAGATGCCCGACCTGTCCGCGCTGGACAAGGACAACGAGCACATCGAGGTGATCGGGCTGGCCTACGAAGAGATCGAAGCCGACGACCTGAAGGCCTTCCTGGAGGAACGGCCGGTGGTGTATCCCATCGCCATTCTCGATGTCTACAACCCGCCGGCCGACTTCGCCACGCCGCGCGGCCTGCCGCTCACCTACCTGATCGCGCCGGACGGCAAGGTGGCCAAGCAGTTCCTCGGCCCGGTGACGGGCAAGGAGATCGAGGCCGCCATCGCTGCCGCGGGCGGTCCGCAAGCGAAGGCGTGATGGCGGCGGCGCGCTTCCTGGTCAGCGGCAAAGTGCAGGGCGTGTTCTTCCGCGCCTCCACCCGCGAGCGTGCGCTGGACCTGGGACTGTCGGGTCGTGCGACCAACCTGCCGGATGGCCGCGTGGAGGTGATCGCTCATGGCGATGCCATTGCGCTCGGCGCGCTGGAGGAATGGCTCCGCCACGGGCCGCCCTCGGCCCGCGTGGACGAGGTGGCGCGCAGCGACTGGAAGGGGGCCGTCAACGACGGTTTCGTGACTGGCTGACGCCATCTTCGTGGCGGCAGAAGAAGGGAAGCGGCCCTTCGGCCGCTTCCCTTCCGCCGCGTGCGGTTACTCCAGTCCCGCACTCATCGTCTTGGCCAGTGTGCCCTGCGCATCGTCGCCGCTGAGCTCCCAGAAGAACGCGCCACCCAGTCCCTGCACCTTGGTGTAGTTCATCTTCTCGGTGATGATCGCCGGGTTGTCGAACGACCAGAACGTGGTGCCGTTGTAGATCCAGTGCGCGCGCGCGACCGGATCGATGAAGCTGGGCCAGGCCAGGTTCTTCAGCACGCGGTAGTCCTCGTTGCCCGCTTCGTACGTGCCCGCGGCAGCGCTGCCGGTCTGGTACAGGCCGTTGTTGACGTTCGGCACATTGGTCCAGCCACGGCCGTAGAAACCGATGCCCAGGTTCAACTTCGACGCCGGCACGCCCCGCTGCAGGAAGGCCTCGACCGCATCATTGCTGTTGTAAAGGCGGATGTCGCCGGTGGAAGGATCGTTGGGCGAATCGAACAGCGCCGAATGATGGTTTGTGCGTGGTTCCCACGTGCCGTGGAAGTCGTAGCTCATGATGTTGATGAAATCCAGGTGCTGCGCGTACTGGCCCGGATCGGTGGCGGCGATCTTGTCGACGCCGGCACCCACCGCCACGGTGAGCAGCAGGCCGGGACGCACCGCGTTGAGCTGGCGGCGGAACTCGGCGAGCAGCGCGGTGAAGTTGGCGCGGTCCTCCGCCGACCCGCAGCTGAGGCCGCAGGCATTGGGGTATTCCCAGTCCAGGTCGATGCCGTCGAACACGCCCAGCGCCGCGCCCGTACCGCCCGCACCGTCGGTGACGGGCAGGTTGCCGCGGATGTAGGCGTCGATGCACGAGGCCACGAACGCCTGCCGGTTGGCGGGCCTGGCGGCCTCGGCGAAGCCACGCGACCACGTCCAGCCGCCCAGCGAGATCAGCACTTTCAGGCCGGGATGCTTGGCTTTCAGTTCCCTCAACTGGTTCCAGTTGCCGCGCAGCGGCTGGTCCCAGGTATCGGCGACGCCATCGACGCTTTCGGCCGCGCTGAAGGCCTTGGTGTAGTCGGCGAATGCGTCGCCGCCGGCGCCGGTGGCCTCGTTGGTGGGTTGGGTCACGCCGACCTCGCAGCGGTTGTTGCGCACGTTGCCGAAGGCGTAGTTGATGTGGGTGAGCTTGGCGGCGGTACCGCTGGTGTCGATGTTCTTCACCCGGTAGTTGCGTGCGTAGATGCCCCACTGCACGAAGTAGCCGAGCAGCCGCTTGCTGCCGCCGCCTCCGGACGTGGTGCTGCCGGTGATGGCCGCGCTCTGTGCCGATGCGTTGCCGGCCGCGTCGCGCGCGCGGACGGTGAAACTGTAACTGGTGGCAGCGGCCAGTCCGCTCACGGTGTAGGCAGGGCCGCTGGACGACCCGGCGAGTGCGCCATTGCGGTAGACGTCATATCCGGCCACGCCGGTGCCGCCACTGTTGTCCGTGGAGGCGTTCCACGCCAGCGAGATGCTGCTGCCGGTCTGGCCGACCACGGCCAGATTGGCGGGCACCGACGGTGCGACGCTGTCGCTGATGGCCGATGTCGTCACGCTGATGGCGCCGCTCTGTGCGGAGGCATTGCCGGCATTGTCGCGTGCGCGGACCGTGAAGCTGTACGCGGTGCTGGCCGACAGTCCCGTGCTGGTGTAACTGGTGCCGGTGGCCGAGCCCGCGAGCGAGCCGTTCCGGTAGACGTCGTAACCGGCCACCCCGCTGCCACCGCTGTTGTCGGTGGAGGCATTCCATGCCAGCGACACGCTGGACGCGGTTTTCGATGGCGAGTTCAATCCGCCCGGTACGCTGGGCGCGACGGTATCGGAGGCCGTGCCCACGGTGATCGTCGCGGTGGCCGACTGGGCGGTCGCGCCGCCGTTGTCGGTGGCGACCGCGCGGAAGGCATGGCTGCCGGCGGTCGCGTTGCTCCAGCTGACCGTGTACGGCGATGCGGTATCCACGCCGAGTGACGTCGTGCCGCGGAAGAATTCCACGCGCGCGATGGTGCCGTCGCTGTCGCTGGCGGTGGCGCTGACGGTCACCGTGCTGCCGGTGGCGACCGATGCGCCATTGGCGGGTGCCGTCAGCGTGACGCTGGGCGGCTGGTTGCTGCCGGTGCCGCACGCGCCCAGGTCCTGGTACCAGCCGCAGCTCGTGCAATGCGTCGGTGGTGCGTTCCAGATCTGGATCTTCGCTTCGTACAGCCGGCTCTGGTACACCAGCCTGTCGCCAGGGTTGTAGATGGTGGACGACGTCCACGCGGGTATGCCGCTGCAGCTGACGGTCTGCGCGTAGGCGCTGCCGCTGGCGGCCATCGCCAGTGCGCCGATCAGCCAGTAGGTTCTGCCCAATCTCCTCAACATGATCACTCTCCCATAGCCTTGCGTAAGGTGGAGGTCGCGGACTGCAGGGCAGTCCCCGTCGTGCCGGGTAGTGCGGTGTGGGGTGGACGGTTCGCATCGGATCCGCCGGATGCCGGTATGCCGCATGCACGCATGAACCGATGTGATGCAGTTGGGCTATCGCAATTGTTGGCGCTGCAATGGCTGTGTCGTGTTGGTAAGCAGACGGAACCTGCCGGCGTGCGACATGCCGTGCGTCAACTGTGGAGACGTGTACGCGCGGCGCGCATCATCGCGCGCGCGTTCACGCGGGCGGCGCACGGACACGCGGTGACCGCACGATGTCCCGTGGCGACCTGTCGATGGCGTGCCGGGTGCGACGCTGGTCGTCGTTGTCTGGCGTGTGCATGCCCTGTCCGCACCGGCGTGAAGAGGCCGGTTCGCTGTCAGTGACGACGCGGCCGACGGTTCGTCCGCCAACGGGATGTCGGGCAGCGGGCCCGGCAGTTCGCAGGGCAGGATCGGGCGGTCGTCGCGCGGTCGTCGACGTGCGTTCGCGTCGATGATCCGCGCAGGGCGCTGCGGCCGGTGATGCAGCCTCAGGGTTCGCCGGACTGCTGCAGGCGCAATGCCCGAGCGGCCTGTTCCTCGTCCAGCGGCGGGGGGCGTGCGATCACCTCTTGCCGGGGTTCCTTCCAGCCCGGGATCTTGCGTGCGCCGCTCTGGATGCCTTTCGCCGCCAGTCCGGCCAGCACCGGCACGATGCCGCCGTTCTTGCCCAGTTGCTCCAGGCTGGTCGGTTCCTTCCAGCTGCGGTCGAAGATGGTGGGTTCGACCTCGACCGGATTCTCGAAGCGGTAGAGGTCCACCACTTCCTCCGGCTCGGGCCGGACGGTCAGGGTTTCCAGCGTCGTCGCATCGGCGTTGTCGGATGCTGCAGCGGCGTCCTGCGCCATCGCGCGCGATGCGGCCAGCCACAGTGCGGCCATCAGCGGCAACCGCATGCGTCAGCCGCCGTGGTGCGGCTTGATCGGCTTGAGCACGCCGTAGCGTTCCTTGTGCAGCTTGCCCTTGAGCGGAGGCAGGCCCAGCGGTTCCAGCGGCACCTGCGTATCAGGCAGGCGGTCCAGCAGATCGCGGATCAGGGTGAGGCGGCCGATGCGCTGGTCGTTGAAGTCGACCAGCGTCCATGGCGCGTGCTTGGTATGGGTGGCCTTGAGCATGCTTTCGCGCGCGGCGGTGTAGTCGGCGTACTTCTCGCGTGCCTTCAGGTCGATCGGCGACAGCTTCCAGCTCTTCAGCGGTTCTTCGGCGCGCTCGGCGAAACGCTCTTCCTGCTGCGCCTGGTCCACGCACAGCCAGTACTTGAACAGCAGGATGCCGTCGTCGGTGATGCCGCGCTCGAACACCGGCGCCTGCTGCAGGAAGCGCGCGTGCTGCTCGTCGCTGCAGTAGCCCATCACCTTCTCCACGCCGGCGCGGTTGTACCAGCTGCGGTCGAACAGCACGATCTCCCCGGCCGCCGGCAGGTGCGAGATGTAGCGCTGGAAATACCACTGCGTGGCTTCGCGCTCGCTGGGCTTGGGCAGCGCCACCACGCGGCACTGGCGCGGGTTGAGGTGTTCGGTGATCGCGCCGATGGCGCCGCCCTTGCCGGCGGTGTCGCGGCCTTCCATCACCACCACGATGCGCGCACCGAAATGCGAGGCCCAGCGTGCCATCGCGGCCAGCTCCAGTTGCAGCGGCTTGAGGCGGGCTTCGTATTCCTTGCGCTTGAGGGCTTTCATCGCGGCATCCTGTGCGGTGTGGGAAGGGGGTCAGCGCTTGCGGCGGGCGGTGTGGCCGGCCATGCCGCGGGCGACTTCGAGCAGTGCGCCCTGCTGGCGGGTGTTGAGCGCGCGGTAGGCGGCCAGCAGGTCGTGTTCGCCCTGCGTGCGGGCGGGGTCCAGCGTGGTCGCCAGTTCCGACAGCAGGGCACCCGCCGGAACACCGAACGCACGCGCCAGCGCGGCGAGCTGGTCGCCGCCGGGCAGCTTCTCGCCGGCGAGCCAGGATTTCACCGTGGCCACGCCGGCACGCGGGATGGCGGCGGCGAGGTCGGCGGCGGTCAGGCCACTGGCCTTGGTGAGCAGACGCAGGGTGGCATCGAGTGACATCGCGGGCGCTCCTTGGCTCATTCCTTCAGGCGGGGACGCAGCGTCGCCAGGTTGCAGGGGCGCGTGCGTGCGTCGAGTTGCGCGCGGATGATCTTCTCCCACGCCGTGCGGCAGGCCGAGGTGGAGCCGGGCAGGCAGAAGAGGAAGGTCTGGTTGGCCAGGCCGGCGAAGGCGCGCGACTGCAGTGAGGAGGTGCCGATCTCGTCCACGCTGACATGGCGGAAGAGTTCGCCGAAGCCGGGCATTTCCTTGTCCAGCAGCGGCAGCAGCGCTTCGGGCGTGGAGTCGCGGCCGGTGAAGCCGGTGCCGCCGGTCACCAGGATGCCGTCGACGTCCGGATCGGCGATCCATTGCGAGACGCATGCGCGCAACCGGTAACGGTCGTCGGGCAGCAGGGCGCGGTCGTGCAGGTGGTGGCCTTCCTGCGTCAGCGCTTCGGCCAGGTAATCGCCGGAACGGTCGTCGGCGAGGCTGCGGCTGTCGGACACGGTCAGCACGCAGAGGCGCAGCGGGATCAGGGCATCGGCATGGCTCATGCGCGCAGGGTAGCGCAATCGCGGGTCAGTCGAGTGGCGCGGGCGGCAGGCCCGCGCGGTGCCGGTCCGCCATGCGCCGGGCGATGTCGGCAAAGCCTTCCGCGAAGCGCGGCATGTCGAACAGCGGTGCGTCCGCGCGTGCGTTCTGCAGGCGCGTGCGCAATGCCGTGCGCGCGGCGGCATCGTGGCCCAGGCGGATCGCCGTGGCGACGAACGCGTCGTCATCGGCCACGTTCATGTCGTCCAGGCCGAGATGATGGTTGAGGCTGCCGGCCACGCGCGCGGCGAACGTCGTGCCGGGGCAGGTCAGCACCGGACAGCCTGCCCACAGGGCGTCCGACGCGGTGGTGTGCGCGTTGTACGGATGCGTGTCGAGGAACAGGTCGGCATGCCGGTAGCGCGCCAGATAGTCCGCATGCGGCTGCTTGCGCATGAACACCAGCCGCGCCGGATCCACGCCGTGCGCCCGTGCCGCCGCGCGCAGGCGATCGTCGGCAAGACCAGGCCCGGACAGCAGCCACAGCACGCTGCCTTCAACGCCGGCGAGCACGCGCAGCATCCGCGTCATGCTGCGTGGATTCATCTTGTAGCTGTTGTTGAAGCAGGCATAGACCACGCCGACAGCAGGCAGCCCGCAGGCTTCGCGTGACGGAGGCGTGTCGACCGCGCGACGGGTGTCCGACGGCTGGAAGGCGCCGGGCAGCCAGGCGACCGCTTCGCTGTAGGCCGGCGCCAATGTAGCGGGCAGGGCGAAGCGGTCTGCCAGCACGTAGTCGATCCAGGGCGCACCCGACGTGCCGGGATAGGCCAGCCAGTTGACCTGCACGGGCGCGGGCCGCATCGCCAGCACTTCCGGCGTGCCGCCGCCACCCCAGCCGCGCAGGTCGTACAGCACGTCGATGCGCTGATCGCGGATGGCCTGCGCGATGCGGGCGTGCGGTTGTCCGGACAGGTCGTGTAGTTGTGTCGCTGCCTTCAGCCGTTGCCGGATCGGACTGCCATCATCGGGCGTGAGCGCGAACAGGTGCGCGGCCCCCGCGTCCTGCACCTTCAGGGCTTCGAAGAACGCCACCGTCAGCAGCCCGGTGGGATGCGCGCCGAAGCCGTTGGACAGGAAGCCGAGGCGAAGCGGCGCGTCCACCGATGCGCGCGAGGCAGGCGGCAGCGGTCGGATCACCGACGCCAACGCCTGCGCACGCTGACGCGCGCAGGCCAGCTGTTCGTCCGCGCTGGCGTCTTCGCTGAGGAAGGCGAACGGTTCCACGACTCCGTTGCCTGCGCGGACGGCGCGACGCACCTGTGCCGACAGGGCATCCAGCTCGCGCCAGTCGCACAGCTTGCGGCGCCAGTTCAGCAGGTGCGCGGCGAACATCGGCTCGTCCGGCACCAGCCGGTAGGCGTGTTCGTAGGCCTGTGCGGCCGCTTCGGCTTCACCGGCATCTTCCAGTGCATGGCCCAGCCACAGCGCGATGCCGGGATGCTGCGGCGCCTGCGCGGCGGCCTCGCTCAGCGTCTGCGCGGCCTGCACGTGGCGCCCCGACAGCCAGTGGCTGCGGCCGAGCCGGGCGAGGGCTTCGGGATGGCGGGGACGGAGATTCAACGCGCGCTCGGCGGCGCGCTGCCCGGCTTCGGCATCACCGTGGTCGAGTTCGGCATCCGACAGCATCACCCACGCGATGAAGTCGTGCGGGGCTTGCTGCACCCGCTGCCGCAGTTGTGCGCGTTCGTCGCGCGGGTCTTCAGCGGCCATCGCGATTTCCGGGGCCAATGCCGCAGGTGCTGGGTGCAGGGGGAGAGGTCGCGGCGATCATGCGTGCAGCCTAGCGACGGGCGACCGTGCGCGACAAGTCGCGGATGCCAGGACTCCCGACTGTGGAAGCGACGTCAGTCGCGAACAAGGCATCACTGTCGCGACTGACGTCGCTTCCACAATGAGTACGACAGCCTCCAAGGGTACGCTCAGAGCGGCAGGCGGAAGCGCAGCGTGCCGTCGTACGCGGCCCAGCCCATCGCGCGGTACAGCGCCTGTGCGTTGGCGTTGTCGTGGTCGGTTTCCAGTTCCAGCCGCAGCGCGCCATCGGCGCGGGCGAAATCAGCGGCCGCCGACAGCAGGGCGCGGGCCACGCCGTTGCGGCGTGCGCCTGGCGTCACGAACAGGTCGTTGAGTGTCCAGACGCGCGCCGCGCTGACCGACGAGAACGTGAGATACAGCTGGGTGAAGCCGACGGCTCGCTCGTCGATCCACGCCAGCAGCACGACGGATTCGTCGCGTTCCATGCGGGCGCGGATGAAATCGCGCGCCAGCGCCAAGTCGGAGGGCTGGCCGTAGAAGCCGCGGTACTGGTCGAACAGGGCGGCGACGACGTCCAGGTGCGTCAGTCCGGTGCGGCGCACGATGGGATTCATGCGGCCTCCGTCAGCCGCGCCAGTTCATCCGCCAGGTGCTCGCGACTGAGCCGGTCGATCAGTTCGTCCAGGTTGCCCTGGATGATGTTGGGCAGGTCGTACAGGGTCAGGCCATCGACGCGATGGTCGGTGATGCGGCCCTGCGGGAAGTTGTAGGTGCGGATGCGCTGGCTGCGGTCGCCGCTGCCGACCTGCAGCTTGCGCGTCTCCGCCTGGGCGGCCTGCTGCTTGCTGCGCTCGGCATCGAGCAACTGCGCCTTCAGTCGCTTCATCGCCTTGTCGCGGTTGGCGTGCTGGCTGCGCTCTGTCTGGCATTCCACCACGACGCCACTGGGCACGTGGGTGATGCGGATGGCGGACTCGGTCTTGTTGACGTGCTGGCCGCCCGCGCCCGAAGAGCGGAAGGTGTCGACCTTCAGGTCGGCGGGATTGATGACGATGTCGTCCACTTCGTCCACGTCGGGAATGATCGCCACCGTCGCCGCCGAGGTGTGGATGCGGCCCTGCGATTCGGTTTCGGGCACGCGCTGCACGCGATGGGTGCCGGATTCGAACTTGAGCCTGGAATAGGCGCCGCGACCGACGATGCGCGCCACCACTTCCTTGTAGCCGCCGTGTTCGCCGGGGCTGTCGGATTCGATCTCCACCTTCCAGCCCTGGCGCTCGGCGTAGCGCGCGTACATGCGGAACAGGTCGCCGGCGAAGATCGCGGCCTCGTCGCCGCCGGTGCCGGCGCGCACTTCCAGGAACAGGTTGCCCTCGTCGCGGTTGTCCTTGGGCAGCAGCAGCAACATCAGTTCGTCGTCGAGTTGCGCCAGGCGCTGCTGGGCGGCGGCGATCTCCTCGTCGGCCAGTTCGGCCAGTTCCGGATCGCCGCGCATCGCCTGCGCGGCGGCCAGGTCGGCCTGCGCGCGCTTCTCTTCCGCCATCGCGGTGGCCACCGGTTCGAGCTGCGAGAACTCGCGCGAGAAATTGCGGAAGCGCTCGCTGTCGCCGATCACGCCGGGATCGGCGAGCAGGCGTTCGAGTTCTTCCCGGCGTTCGGCCAGCGCTTCGAGCTTACGGCGCAGCGTCGGCGTCATCGTCTTTCTTCAGATGGGAAAAGGGCGGCTGCGCGGGGAACAGGCGGTCGGCGGCGCGCGCCAGGTCGGCATCGCCGCTCATCGCGGCCTCGCGCAGGGCGGCGGTCGGCGGATGCAGCAGGCGGTTGGTCAGCGTGTGGGCGAGGAATTCGAGCACCTGCTCCGGTTCGCGGCCGTTGGCGAGCTGCTGGCGGGCTTTCGCCAGCACGTCCTCGCGGGTGGATTCGCCCAACGCACGCAGGCGCTTGAGCGGCTCCTGGCGCGATCCGGCGAGCAGGCTTTCCATGAAACGGCCGACCTGCACGTCGATGATCGCCTCGGCGGCATCGGCGGCTTCGCGCCGGCTGCGGCGGTTGTCCTCGACCGCGCGCTCCAGGTCGTCGACGGTGTAGAGATAGGCGTCACGCAGCTCGGCCACCGAGGCCTCGATGTCGCGCGGCACGGCCAGGTCGAACAGCAGCATGGGCTTATGCTTGCGCTTGGCCAGCGCGGCGGCGACCTGGGCCTGCAGCACGACGGGTTCGCGCGCGGCGGTGGCGGAAAACACCACGTCGGCTTCGGCCAGGTGCCGTTCCAGTTCGGTCAGGGGGAGGGCGTAGCCACCGTGGCGGGTGGCCAGTTCCTGCGCATGCGCCAGCGTGCGGTTGGCGACCAGCAGCCGGCGCACCTTGCCTTCGCTCAGGTGCTTGGCGGCCAGTTCGATGGTTTCGCCGGCACCGACCAGCAGCACGGTGGATTCGCTGAGACGAGCGAACGAGTTCTGCGCCAGCCGCACGGCGGTGGAAGCGACCGACACCGGATTGGCGCCCACCCGCGTGTCGGTGCGTGCGCGCTTGGCCACGGCGAAGGTCTGCTGGAACAGGCGGTCCAGGCGGTTGCCCAGCGCGCCGTGCTCCCGTGCCGTGGCCCAGGCGTCCTTCACCTGGCCCAGGATCTGCGGCTCGCCCAGCACCATCGAGTCCAGTCCCGTGGCCACCCGAAACAGGTGGCGCACGGCGTCGGCATCGCTGTGCCGGTAGAGATAGCCTTCCAGGCCGTCGGCATGGGTGGCCAGCCAGCTCGCCAGCACGTCGCCGTCCTCGGCCACCGCATACAGCTCGGTGCGGTTGCAGGTCGACAGCAGAGCGGCCTCGACCACGTCGGGCAGCGCACGCAGCGACGACAGCGCGTGCGGCACCGTGCCGGCGTCGAACGCCACCCGTTCGCGCAGGTCGACCGGCGCGGTCTGGTGGTTCAATCCGAGGACCCACAACGTCATCGTTCAGGCGCTTGCAGTAAGCTGCTGGCTCATATCAGGGCCGCCATTTTACGGCCGACGTGACGTTCATGCCCGAAATGATTCGCAGCTGGATCGCCGTGCTGGTTTTCGCGCTCGCCGCACCGTCCGCCATCGCCGCGTCCGCGGCCTCGCCGGCGGACACGCGGGACGATGCACTGGCCACCGTCATGGCGGGTGAGTTCGCCCTGCAGGCCGGTCAGTTGCCGGAAGCGGCGCGCTGGTACCTGGATGCGGCCAAGCGGGGCGACGATGCCGGACTCGCCGAGCGCGCCACCCGGATCGCGCTGCTGGCCAAGGACGACGCCCGGGCCGCCGAAGCGCTGGCGCTGTGGCGGGCCCGTTCCCCGCGCACGCTGGCCCTGCGTGGTGCCGAGGCGACGCTGGCGCTGCGCCAGGGACAGGCGCGCATCGCACGCCGGGAACTGGCCGCGCTGATGAAGGATGCCGATGACCGCGGCTGGCGGTATGCGCTCGCGGCGCTGGGCAGCGGCGGCAAGGATCCGGCGCTGGCACCGCGGCTGTTGAAGGAACTGGTGGACGACGGCGCCATCCCGAACAAGCTGCAGCCCTGGCTCGGCTTTTCCGTGCTTGCCCAGCAACTGGACCAGCCGGCCCTGGCCGAGCGCATGGTCGGCGACATGGTGAGGCGCTTTTCGGGCGAGCCGCTGGTCGCGTTGCTGCAGGCGAGCCAGTTGCTGCAGGCCGACCGCAAGCAGGAGGCGCGCACGGTGCTGGATGGCCTGCTGCCGAAAGCGGCGACCGATCCCGCCCTGCGGCTCAAGCTGGCCGAGGAATACGACCGGCTGGGCGATCCGGCGGCGGCCTCGCGCGCCATGGGGCAGGGGCCGCAGGACACGCTGACCTACGGGCTGCGTGCGCAGCTGCTGGCCAAGGCCGACGACAAGACGGCACTGGCTGCCCTGTACGAAGAGCTGAAGCGCGCTGGCGCGGACCAGCCGACCCAGTACAGCCCGGATCGCCGTCTGCTGCTCGGGCAGATGGCCGAATTCCTCGAGCGCCACGAAGAGGCGCTCACCTGGTATCGCAGCGTGCCGGCGGGCGAACAACGGGCCGAAGCCCGCCTGCGTGCGATCAAGACGCTGTTCGACCTGAAGCGCAACGACGAGGCCTTCGCCGACGCCCGCACGCTGCAGGGCGACGCCAGCGTGGAGGACGGCACGCGCCGCGACGCCTACCTGATGGAAGCGGAGCTGCGCCAGAAGGACGGCCAGGACGCGGGCGAGCTGGAAGTTTTCGCGCGTGGTCTGGCGGCCTATCCGGACGATCTGGCGCTGCTGTACTCGCGCGGACTGGCCTGGGAACGGCGCGACCGCATCGACCATGCGGAAGCCGACTTCCGCCGCATCCTGGTGATCGAACCTGACAACGTGGCCGCGCTCAATGCGCTGGGTTACACGCTGGCCGACCGCACCACCCGCTACCAGGAGGCGCTGGAGCTGATTGATCGCGCGCGCACCGCGGTGCCGGACGACGCCGCCATCATCGACAGCTATGGTTGGGTGCTGTACCGGCTGGGCCGTCATGCGGAGGCGCTGGTCGAGCTGCGGCGGGCATTCACGCTGCAGAAGGACCCCGAAATCGCCGCCCACGTGGCCGAAGTGCTGTGGGTGATGGGGCAGAAGGACGAGGCGCGCCGCTACTTCGAGGAAGCGCGCAAGCTTGACCCCGACAACCGCTCGCTGCTGCGGGCGCTGGAGAAGACAGGCGCATGAAGGTTTCCGGATTCCTGCTGGCGGGGCTGGCGGCCCTGTCGATGGCCGGCTGCGCCACGCGCGGCCCGGCGGTGGATTCGCCCGCCCTGCGCGATCCGGAAGCGCTGGCGGCGGCGCAGGCCGGCCAGGCCACCCGCTCAGCGTGGTTGGCGTCGCAGCCAGACTGGTCGTTCGCGGGCCGGGTCGCGGTCAACGCCAACGGCAAGGGCGGCAGTGGCCGCCTCGACTGGCTGCAGGCCGGCGCGACCTATCGGGTCGCCCTGAGCGCCCCGATCACCCGGCAGAGCTGGCGCCTGAGTGGCGACCTGCCCACCGGCGCCGCGCGCCTGGAAGGCCTGGAAGGCGGTCCGCGCGAGGGTGCCGATGCCGATCGCCTGCTGCGCGAGGCCACCGGCTGGGATATCCCGGTCGCCTCGATGGTGCACTGGGCCCGCGGTGTCGCCGATCCGGCGATGCCGGCCGACGGCATCGAGTTCGACAACGAGGGTCGCTTGCGGACCCTGACGCAGCAGGGCTGGCGGGTGGATTATCTGGACTGGTTCCCGGCCGAAGGCGCCCAGCCGGTCATGCCGCGACGGATGGAGGCGCGCCGGCAGGGCGCGACGGTGAAGGTCGCCGTTGACCAGTGGCAACTGGCGCCGCAGTGAGCGTCTTCCCGGCCGACGAGGGCTGGTCGGCCTGGCCGGCGCCGGCCAAGCTCAACCTGACCCTGCAGATCGTGGGTCGCCGCGAGGACGGCTACCACCTGCTGCAGACCGTGTTCCGGCTGCTGGACTGGGGCGACACCCTCCACCTGCGGCCGCGTGCCGATGGCGATATCAGGCGACTGGGGGAGTCCGCACCCGGCGTCGCCGAAGCCGATGATCTCGTCATCCGTGCCGCCAAGCTGCTCAAAAAAGAAGCCAATGTCGCCGAAGGTGCGGACATTGGCATTGAAAAATGCATTCCTGCCGGAGGCGGCTTCGGTGGTGGCTCGTCGGATGCCGCCACCGTGCTGGTCGCCCTGGATCATCTGTGGCGCTGCGGGCTGGGGCCGGATCGCCTGGCGGCCCTGGGGCTGCAGCTGGGGGCGGATGTGCCTGTCTTCGTGCGTGGTGAGAATGCCTGGGCCGAGGGCGTGGGCGAGAGATTGACCCCGCTGGCGCTGCCGCCGGCGGCATATCTGCTGGTCGATCCCGGCGTCCACGTGCCCACGGCGGCACTTTTCGCATCACAGGATTTGACGCGTGATGCTGCACCCGCGAAAATATCGGACTTCGTTTCGGGATCACTGCTCGGCAACACGTTCGAGCCGGTCGTGCGTCGCCGGGAGCCCGCCATCGAGGCGGTCTTCCAGGCCCTTGCGCACATCGGTACGCCACGTTTGACGGGTTCCGGCGGCGGCTGCTTCGTGGAGTTCGCTGACCGGGCCTCTGCCGAGGCTGCGTTGGCGACCTTGCAGTCCGGGCTGCGTGCCTGGGTGGTGGAGGGCGCCGCGCGATCGCCACTGCTGCGCGCGCTGGAGCAGGTTCGCGGGACGGAGAAAAACGCCTAGGGGCGTCGCCAAGTGGTTAAGGCACCGGGTTTTGATCCCGGCATTCGTAGGTTCGAATCCTTCCGCCCCTGCCAACTCATCAGTTTCACGCCGCGCCTGCCGAGACGACCCATGCAAGACGAACGCAACCTGCTTGTCTTCTCCGGCAACGCCAACAAGCCGTTGGCGAACAGCATCTGCCGCGAGCTGGGCGTGCGGCCGGGCAAGGCGCTGGTGTCGCGCTTCTCCGACGGCGAAGTCCAGGTCGAGATCCAGGAGAACGTCCGCCGGCAGGAAGTCTTCGTCGTGCAGCCCACCTGCGCGCCGAGCGCGGAAAACCTGGTGGAACTGCTGGTCCTGATCGACGCGCTGAAGCGCGCCTCGGCCAGCAGTGTCACCGCGGTGGTGCCGTACTTCGGCTATGCCCGCCAGGATCGCCGCATGCGCTCCTCGCGCGTGCCGATCACGGCCAAGGTGGCGGCGAAGATGTTCGGTGCCGTCAGTGCCGACCGTGTGCTGACGGTGGACCTTCACGCCGACCAGATCCAGGGGTTCTTCGACATCCCGGTCGACAACGTGTACGCCTCCCCGCTGCTGCTGGCCGACATCTGGCGCGCCTACGGCACGGAGAACCTGCTGGTCGTCTCGCCCGACGTCGGCGGCGTGGTCCGCGCCCGCGCGGTGGCCAAGCGCCTGGATGACGCCGACCTGGCGATCATCGACAAGCGCCGCCCGCGCGCCAACGTGGCCACGGTGATGAACATCATCGGCGACGTGGAAGGCAAGGACTGCGTGCTGGTGGACGACATCGTCGACACCGCCGGCACGCTCTGCGCCGCGGCGGCCGCGCTCAAGCAGCACGGCGCCAACAAGGTGGCGGCGTACTGCACCCACCCCGTGCTCTCCGGCCCGGCGGTGGACAACCTGAACAACTCGGTGCTCGACGAACTCGTCGTCACCGATACCATTCCGCTCTCGCCGCAGGCGCAGGGCTGCAGCAAGATCCGCCAGCTGTCGGTGGCGGAACTGCTGGCGGAAACGATCCGCCGCATCGCCTTCGGCGAGTCGGTCAGTTCGCTGTACGTGGATTGAGAGCCGGGATTCGTGATTGGGGATTCGTGATTCGCCAAAGCCAATGCGCTTGCCAATCACGAATCCCGAATGCCGAATCCCGGCCTTCCCAGGACTCTTCTGGTCGCGGAAGAGTCGTCAAAGCCGCCGTGAGGCGGTTCATTCAACCTAGGTAGTGAAGCAAATGGCTAAGACACATGAAATCAAGGTCGAGCGCCGCGCAGACGAGGGTAAGGGTGCGAGCCGCCGCCTCCGTCACGCGGGCACCGTGCCTGCCATCGTCTACGGTGGCGAACTGAAGCCGGTCAGCATCCAGCTGAACCACAACGAGGTCTGGCTGGCCTCGCAGCACGACTGGTTCTACTCGTCGATCCTGGACCTGAGCCTCAATGGCGACATCCAGAAGGTGCTGCTGCGTGACATGCAGCGCCACCCGTTCAAGCAGCAGATCATGCACCTGGACTTCCAGCGCGTGAACGAGAACGAGACGCTGCGCACGGCCGTGCCGCTGCACTTCCTCAACGAAGACAAGTCGCCGGCCGGCAAGTCCGCCGAAGTCGTGGTCACCCACGAGCTGAACGAAGTCGTCGTCGAGTGCCTGCCGAAGGACCTGCCGGAGTTCATCGAGATCGACCTGGCCGACCTGGCCATCGGTGCGGTGATCCACCTGTCCGACGTCAAGCTGCCGGCCGGTGTGGTCATCCCCGAGCTGAAGCTGGGCAAGGAACACGACGTCGCCGTCGTGATCGCCAAGCACGGCAAGGAAGAGGTCGAGGAAGCTCCGGCCGAGTCGGCCGAAGTGCCGGCCGCCAAGGTCGCCAAGAAGGACGACAAGTAATCGCGTGAGCCTGCGCCCGCTCCGGCGGGCGCAGGTGCGCGGTGCGTCCCCATGGCAGGCTTGCGCCTCATCGTCGGACTGGGCAATCCCGGTACCGAACATGCCCGAACCCGGCACAACGCCGGGTTCCATTTTGTCGACGCCCTGGCGGAGCGGCAGGGTGAGCGGTTCGGGCTGGACAGCAAACTGTTCGGCGAGACGGCCAAGGTCGTGGTCGCCGGTCAGCCGGTGTGGCTGCTGAAGCCAGCCACCTACATGAATCTCAGCGGCAAGTCGGTCGCGGCGGCGCTGCGTTTCTGGAAGATCGCCCCGGAAGAGGCGCTGCTGGCGCATGATGAGCTGGACTTGGCGCCCGGCGCGGCGCGGCTCAAGTTCGATGGTGGCCACGGCGGCCAGAACGGCCTGCGCGACACCATCCAGCACCTGGGTCATGGCAAGTTCCACCGGCTGCGGATCGGCATCGGCCACCCCGGTCACAAGGACCGGGTGACCGGCTGGGTGCTGGGCAAGCCGGGCAAGGACGACGAAATCCTGATCGCCCGCGCGATCGACGACGCGCTGGACGTGTTGCCGCTCGCGGTGGCCGGCAACTTCATGGACGCGATGACGCGGTTGCACACGCCGAGTAAATAGGGAATGGGGAATGGGGAATCGGGAGCTGCGTCGCTTCCCATTCCCCATTCCCGATTCTCCATTCACGGATTCTAGACATGGGCATCAAATGCGGCATCGTGGGCCTGCCGAACGTCGGCAAGTCCACCCTGTTCAACGCGCTGACCAAGGCGGGCATCGCCGCGGCCAACTTCCCGTTCTGCACCATCGAGCCGAATGTGGGCGTGGTGCCGGTGCCCGATCCGCGCCTCAACCAGTTGTCCGAGATCGTCAAGCCGCAGAAGGTCATCCCGACGGCGGTCGAGTTCGTCGATATCGCCGGTCTGGTGGCGGGCGCCGCCAGTGGCGAGGGCCTGGGCAACAAGTTCCTGGCCCATATCCGCGAAGTGGATGCGATCACCCACGTGGTGCGCTGCTTCGAGAACGACGACGTCATCCACGTCAACAACCGCATCGACCCGCTCTCGGACATCGACACCATCGACACCGAGCTGGCGCTGGCCGACCTGGAGAGCGTCGAGAAGGCGCTCAACCGCGCCGAGCGCTCGGCCAAGCAGGGCGAGAAGGATGCGATCGCCCGCAAGCCCGTGCTGCAGAAGCTGCAGACCGGCCTCAACGACGGCAAGCCGGGCCGCGCGCTGGGCCTGGACGAGGAGGAGAAGGCGCTGGTCCGCGACCTGTTCCTGCTGACCCTGAAGCCGGTGATGTACGTGGCCAACGTGCTGGAGGACGGGTTCGAGAACAACCCGCACCTGGACGCCGTGCGCGCCCGCGCCGCGACCGAGGGCGCGCAGGTGGTACCGGTCTCGGCCGCCATCGAGGAGGAGTTGTCCCAACTGGACGACGCCGACCGGGATGCGTTCCTGACCGATCTGGGCCTGGACGAGCCGGGCCTGAACCGGGTCATCCGGGCCGCCTATACCTTGCTGGGCCTGCAGACGTATTTCACCGCCGGCGTGAAGGAAGTGCGTGCCTGGACCGTCAGGGCCGGCTCGACCGCGCCCCAGGCGGCGGCCGTGATCCATACGGATTTCGAGAAGGGCTTCATCCGCGCCGAGACCATCGCCTTCGACGACTTCCTCAAGTACAAGGGTGAAGCCGGTGCCCGCGATGCGGGGCGCCTGCGGCTGGAAGGCAAGGAATATCGTGTGCAGGAAGGCGACGTCCTGCATTTCCGGTTCAACGTCTGAGAAAAAAATGTGTCCGGCGCGTTGACAGACGGGTCGGTACCCGCCAAAATCTCGGGCTGTTTCACCCTGGTTTGATTTGGCCCCCGGCCCAGTCAGTCCGGTGATCCCGGAGGGATACCCAAGCGGCCAACGGGGGCAGACTGTAAATCTGCTGGCTTACGCCTTCGGTGGTTCGAATCCACCTCCCTCCACCAGTTTTCGTTGTTGTTTGGCGTTGTAGTGGTCTCCCGGTGCGGGAGTAGTTCAATGGTAGAACTGTAGCCTTCCAAGCTACTAGTGCGGGTTCGATTCCCGTCTCCCGCTCCACTGAACATCCGTGCAGGATCTGCGGCAACCCAGGCGACACAACCGGTTTCACGCTCACGTAGCTCAGTCGGTAGAGCACCTCCTTGGTAAGGAGGAGGTCGAAGGTTCGATTCCTTTCGTGAGCACCACTTCCATCCATTGATCCACTCGAGAACCAGCAGCCATGGCAAAGGGTAAGTTCGAACGCACCAAGCCCCACGTGAACGTGGGCACGATTGGTCACGTTGACCACGGCAAGACGACGCTGACGGCGGCGCTGACGAAGATCGGCGCGGAGCGTTTCGGTGGCG
>NZ_JAKZBW010000027.1:0-59701 GCF_022539275.1 Pseudoxanthomonas sp. LH2527
GGCGGCGGGCGCATCCGCTGCATCCGCGGGGGCGGCGTCGTCCACCCAGCGGCGCCAGTAATGCGCCGGTGGAGTTTCTGCGCGCAGGCGCGAGCGTGAGGGCTCATCCTGCGGGCGGGACGTGGAATCGACGGTGGACATCAGGCTTCCCCAAGCTGAGCCCCATTATGCGATGAAGTTCACGGCCGAGGCAGAGCCATGATCCCCGATGCACGCGCGCCTGTCACGGGCCGGAAGCCGGCGGTGGTGCGTGCACCGGAGGCGCGGTCTGCAGCAGCCGCTTCAATCCGCGCGTCACCTTGCGCCAGACCCACCACACGGCGACGGCGATCAGCAGCGACGCGCCGATCACCAGACACAACGCAATCCAGGGGTGCGCAAAGGCCAACGCCAGCCCGCCCACCACCACGGCGTCCTCGGTGATCGAGGCGGCCCAGTTGCTGACCGGCTCCGGGGAGGTGTTCATCAGCGCACGGGTGCCGCTCTTCAGCACGTGGCTGGTCAGTGCCACGCCGGCGCCGGCCGCCAGCACGCCGCCGCTGAGCTGGCCGTCCGGCGAGAGGGTGGCCGCAGCGAGGAAGGCGCCGGCCGGTACGCGCGCCAGCGTCTGCAGCAGGTCCCAGCCCGAGTCCACGCCGGGGATCTTGTCAGCGAAGAACTCGGTCAGTGCCAGCGCCCCGGACGTGCCCAGCACCCACCAGGACTCGGTCGCCTGCAGCGCGGGCGGCAGGTCGAGCCAGCCCAGCGCGCCGGCCAGGCCGACGCCGAAGACCGTGAGGTAGACGCGGATCCCGGCCATCCATGCCAACAGGATCCCAATTACGAACAGATGCGCTTCGGACATCCCGGCCACTCCCGTTAGACTCTGGGGCTCGCGCCACTGCGGCGAGTATAGGGGTCCCGTCTGGCTGCCGGCTGAGCGCCGTCCGCCGCTTGTCCGTCATGGCTGCGCCTGTTTCTTCCCGCTTCCGGATCGTGCCGCGCGATGCGGCCGTCCGCCGTCGCGGCACCTCGCTCTTCTTCGGGCTGGCCTGGGTGCTCAGCGTGGCCGGCGTGTGGTGGGCGGCCACCCATACGGCCGCGCCGCGGCTGGCGCAGGCCGACGCCGCGCGCGAGCATGCCGAGCGCGGCATCAAGGCGGTGCAGACAGAGTTGAACACCCTGCGCCAGCGCGAATCCACGCTCGCCCGCTCCGACCAGATCAGCCGTGCCGCCAACGCCGAAGTGCAGGAGGCGCTGGCCGAGCGCGACGAGGAAATCGCCGCGCTGCGGGCCGACATCGCCTTCTACGAGCGCCTGGTCGGTTCGACCGGCCAGCGCAAGGGCCTGACCGTGCACGTGGCCGAGTTCGTGCCCGAGGCCGGCGGCACCTGGCGTTACCAGATCATGCTGACGCAGACGATGAACCGCGGGGCGATCAGCGAGGGCCAGATGCGCTTCACCGTCGAAGGCGTGCGTGCGGGCAAGCTGGCCGCCGTGCAGTGGGACGAACTGCACCAGCAGCGCAGCGCGCCGGCGCAGGCGTATTCCTTCCGATATTTCCAGCAGTTGGATGGCAACGTGATGCTGCCGCCCGATTTCACCCCGCAGCGCGTCAAGGTGTCCCTGCACGGCGAAGATGCCGCGGTGGAGCAGGCCCTCGACTGGAAGACCGCCACAGCCGCAGGAGGCAAGTGACATGTTCAAGACCAAGCCCATCCGTCCCGACGTGGGCGCCATCGACACCCTGATCGGCCCGCAGGTCACCATCCGCGGCGACGTGGTGTTCAGTGGCGGCCTGTACGTGGAAGGCCATATCCAGGGCAAGGTGATCGCCGAAGCCGGCGAGCGCGCCGTGCTGACGCTGGCCGAGCAGGGCAGCATCGAAGGCGAGGTGCAGGTGCCGGTGGTGGTGATCAACGGCCGCATGACCGGCGACGTCCACGCGCTCGAACGCATCGAACTGGCCCCCAAGGCCCGCGTGCAGGGCAACCTGCACTACAAGGTCGTCGAGATGAGCGCGGGCGCGCAGCTGACCGGCCGCCTGGTGCATGCGGACGCGGTGTCGGCAGGCCACGGCGAGCATCAGGCGGCAGCGCCTGAGGCCTGGGCCACCGCCGACGCCTGACGGCGCCATTCAGAGCCCGCTGGGAACGGCCGCGCTATCCTGCGGCCATGAACGCCAGGCCCCTCCCGCCGACCGTGCCGCCGCCCCGCTTCAAGCGGGGGCCGGTCATCGCCATCGTGGTGGTGATCGTGGTGCTGGCGACGGCGGGCTGGGCCCTGTGGCACGCCGTGGCCGGAGCCGCCTACGAGGGCCCCACGCCGGCCCAGATGCGCAGCCAGCAGCAACGCATCGAATCGCTGGAACAGCAGGTCGCCACGCTGTCGCGCTCCGACCAGATCAGTCGCGATGCCAACCGCGACCTGCAGGCGGCGCTGGCCGAGCGCGACGAGGAAGTGGCCGGCCTGCGTGCCGATGTCGCCTTCTACGAGCGCTTCGTCGGCGCCACCGCCCAGCGCCGGGGTCTTTCCGTGCACGAGCTGATCCTGCAGCCGCAGGACGAGCAGGCCTGGCACTTCACCGCCACCCTCACCCAGAACCTCAATCGCGGCGCGGTGAACGCCGGTCGCCTGCTGGTGTCGGTGGAAGGCACCGAAGCCGGCAAGCTGCGCCGGTTGGGCTGGTCGGACCTGCGCCAGCAGCCGAATGCGCCGGGCGTGCCGTACTCCTTCAAGTACTTCCAGCAGGTCGAGGGCGATCTGCTGCTGCCGCCGGGCTTCAAGCCGGTCCGCGTCATCGCCCGCGTGGTGCCGCAGCGCGGTGCCGCCGTGGAACAGTCGTTTCCCTGGGCGCAGGCCACGGCCAAGGAAGGCGCCGGCGAGGGCGCCGCGACGCGTTGAGCTTGAACTGCCTTCCGCCAGCCCCCATCCTTGCCGCATGACCACCGTTGTTTCCCTGCCCACCGCGGCGGCCGCGCCCGACTACCAGTCCATCGACCGCCCGCTGAACTTCACGCCCGCCGCGGCGGCGAAGGTGCGCGAGTTGATCCAGGAAGAAGGCAGCGACTCCCTGGCCCTGCGCGTCTACATCCAGGGCGGCGGCTGTTCCGGCTTCCAGTACGGCTTCGAATTCGACGAGAACCGCGCCGATGACGACGTCGCCGTCGACACCGATGGCGTCTCGTTGCTGGTCGATCCGCTGAGCCTGCAGTACCTGATGGGGGCGGAAGTGGATTACAGCGAGAGCCTGCAGGGCGCGCAGTTCGTCATCCGCAACCCGAACGCCAAGACCACCTGCGGCTGCGGCAGCAGTTTCAGCATGTGACGTCCGGCCTGCCGCGTTCCGTGACAGGTCCCGATTCCCTCTCCGCGCCGCTGTCCGGCTTTGCCTTCGCGGGCGATACGCTGGACCGCGCTGATGCGCTGCGTGACGACGCCGAAGCGCTCGCGCGCCTGTGGCCGTCCGCGCGCGTGATGGTGCTCGACGACGAAGGACGTGCGCTCACGCATGCCGACGGTGCGCTGTTGGCCGTTGCAGGCGCTTCGCTGGGAGGCGGCCCCGGCGCCAGCCTGTTCCTGGGGTTGCGGGACGGCGTGGCGTGGTTCGCCGCGCATGCCCGGCATCATGCGGTGGACGCGCCGGCCTGGCGCGACCTGCGCCGCGCCGCCGCCACCTGGCCTGCGTTCGAGTCCGGCGTCTTCGCGATGGCGCGCGCGCTGCTGCACTGGCAGTCGTCCACCCGCTTCTGCAGCGCCTGCGGCGGCGACATCACCTTCCGCCGCGCCGGCTACACCGCGCATTGCACGCAATGCGGCAAGGACCACTATCCGCGTGTCGACCCGGCCGTCATCGTCGCCGTCAGCGACGGCGAGCGGCTGCTGCTGGGCCGGCAGGCCTCTTGGCCCGCACGCCGGTACTCGGTGGTCGCTGGTTTCGTGGAACCGGGCGAGACGCTGGAGCAGACGGTCACGCGCGAAGTGCTCGAGGAGACGCAGGTGCGCGTACGCGCGTGCCGCTACCTCGGCTCGCAGCCGTGGCCGTTCCCCGGTGCCTTGATGCTCGGTTTCTGCGCCGAGGCCGAACCGGACGCCCCCCAGGTCGATGGCGAACTGGAGGATGCACGCTGGTTCACGTTCGACGAGATCGATGCCGCACTCGCCCGCGAAGGCGACGATGACGGCGAAGGCCTGCTGCTGTCACCCACTATCTCGATCGCGCGCGCGCTGATCGAGCACTGGCATGCCGGCATGCGCGCACGCCGCGGACCCGTGCTCGCCGGGACCGGGCGTTAACAAGCCGCCGCGCTAGAATCCGGCTCCGGAGGAACCGCATGTCGATCACGCTCGTTGCCGTCGTGCTTGCGCTGGTGCTTGGCCACGTCGCGCCCACGCTGGTCGCCGCGTGGCGGCATTACCACTGGTACAGCGCATGGCTGCATTGGCTGGGCGAGGCCGCAGGCGATGTCTGGCGCGGGCGCTACGGCATCGCGCTGGCGCTGGTGCCGGTGCTGCTGGTGGTCGCGCTGGTGCAATGGCTGCTGGATGGCCTGGTCTACGGGCTGGTCGGCCTGCTGTTCGATATCGCGATCCTGGTCTACGCGTGGGGTCCCCGCGACCTCGATCTCGACGTCGAAGCCGTGATCGATGCGCACGACGCGCCGACCCGCCGTGCGGCGATCGCGCGTCTCGGACTGACAGGGGAAGGCGCGGCGCTGGACGGTCCCGCCCTGGTCGAGTCCGTGTTCGCCAACGCACTGCAACGCTGGTTCGGCGTGCTGTTCTGGTTCCTGCTGCTCGGCCCGGTCGGGGCGATCCTCTATCGGCTCGCCGCGCAGAGTGCCGCCGCGCTGGACCTGCCCGAACAGAACCGTGCCGGCGCGCGCGCGTTGAAGACCGCGCTGGACTGGCCGGTCGCGCAACTGATGACGCTGGCGATGGCGCTGGTAGGCAACTTCGACACGGTGTTCTCCGCCTGGCGCGAGGCCGGCGGCACGCGCTTCCGCCTGGATACCGGATTCCTTGCCCACGTCGCCCGCGCCAGCGTGCGCGTCGAACTGGCGGAAGAAGCCGAGGAGTACGCGGAAGAAGGCATGGTGCAGGCCATGCGCGACCTGCCCGAACTGCGCGATGCGATGAGCCTGGTCTGGCGCATCCTGCTGCTGTGGATGGCGGTACTGGCGTTGTTCGTGATCGGGGGTTGGGTCAGCTGAGTGCCCGGCCGTCGCGTCGTCAGCCTGGCGCGAGCAGCGTGAAGGGGAACCACGGCAGGTTGCGCGCGAGCCAGTACGCCGGCAACAGCACCAGCCAGAATTTCGGCGCCAGCAACACGCGCATCACCGGCTGCAGCGCGCGGGGCCGCCACCCCTGGCCGTGCGCGATCATCATCGGAATGGCGGGAAGCAGCAGCACGCCCAGCGGATTCATCGCGAATGCGCGCGGCAGGTCGCCATGGACCAGCGCATGCAGCGCACGCGTCAGGCCGCAGCCGACGCAGAAATATCCGGTCAGTGCGCGGAACATGCAGCCCGGAAACGGGCTGTCGGCCGCATTGGGATCGAACTTCAGCAGCAGCCAGACGCCGACGGCGGCCACCAGGGCCGCCGCCGTCAATGCCACATAGTGCAGGGGACGCAGTGCGATCACTGCATCTGCTGCATCTGCTGCATCATCTCCATGTACTGCTCCATGCCGCCGGTGGCCAGCACCACGATGTTGAGCAGCAGGCCGATGATGGCGAACGCGGTGGCCACCCAGCACCAGGTCTTGGCGTTGGCGGACGCGCGGCGCGCGCCTTCCAGGTCGCCCTGATTGAGCTTGCCGTTGACCTGCGACGAGAACACGATCGCGACGATGCCGATCAGACCCAGCGGGCAGCACAGGCAGGTGGCCAGCACCGTGGAGATGATGGCCCATGCAAGATGGTTGGGGACGCTGCCCGGTGCGGCAGACGACGGGGGCATGGGAGGTACGGCGCTCATGCAGGCTTTCCTTGTGCAGGGATGGAAGAGGGGCGAGTCGGCCTACATGCCGCTCAGGCTGCCCAATAGTGCCAGACCGCCGAACAAAAAGAACCACAGCGCGATCAGGATCGGGGCGATCAGCGCGGACACGATCGCCCAGTTCAATGCCTTGCGCGACGCCTCCTGCGCGCCGGCCAGATCGCCCGCCGCGCGCTTGCCGTCGACCTGCGCGGCGAACACGATGGAGACGATACCCAGCGGCAGGCAGCAGAACAGCGTGGCGAGGATCGCCCACACCAGATGGTTGGGGACGTACGGACCTTGCGTGGAGGGCGGGAGCGTGCTCATGCGGTTCTCGCGGAAACGGGCGACAGGGCGGGGCCACCGACGCCTGCGGCAGTGCGAGAAGTGATGGCCCCTGCGGTCAGCCTAGCCGGTAACGCGACGCTGCGGAAGCATCAGGCCGCATCGCCACGCAGCGCACGCACCTTCGCTTCCAGCACGTCCGCATCCACGGACGCGCCGTCCATCGGCTCGCCCGCCACCACCTCCACGTGCGCACGGAACCGGCGCGGTACGCGCATGCGCCCCATCCGGTTGTCGCGATGGCTCCACATGCTGGTCCACATGCCCTTCAGCGCCATCGGCACCACCGGCACCGGGCGTCGTTCCAGGATCTTCTCCACGCCGGACTTGAACGCCGCGATCTCGCCATCCTTGGTCAACGCGCCCTCCGGGAAGATGCCGACGATCTCGCCCGCCGCCAGCGCCGCATCGATCTCCTCGAACGCGCGCTGCATCAGTTCCGGATTCTCCCGCGCGCCGGCGATCGGAATGGCCTTGGCGGTACGGAAGATCCAGCTCATCACCGGGATCTGGAAGATTTTGTAGTACATGACGAAGCGCACCGGCCTTGGAATGGTCGCGGCCAGGATCAGCGCGTCCATGTAGCTGACATGGTTGCAGACGATCAGCGCCGGGCCTTCGTCCGGCACATGCTTCTCGATACCGTGCAGGCGCAGCCGGTACAGCGCGCGCACCAGCAGCCAGCTGAGGAAGCGCATCAGGAATTCGGGCACGATCGTGAAGATCCAGATCGCGACCAGCGCATTGGCGATGGCCAGCGCCAGGAAGATCTGCGGCCCGCTCCAGCCCAGCGCGTGCAGCGCCAGTCCCACCAGCGCCGCCAGCACGATGAAGCCGGAGTTCTGGATGTTGAGCGCAGCGAACACGCGCGCCATCCGCGAATTCTCCGTGCGGCTCTGGATCAGTGCGAACAGCGGCACCACGAAGATGCCGGCGAACATGCCGATGCCGACCAGGTCGATCATGATCCGCACGCTGCCGGCCTGGCGCACGAACTCGGCCACGCCCAGGCCGGTGGCCGGCGCCGCGCCCGGCCTGGCGAAATAGAGATCCAGCAGGAACGCGGTCATGCCCAGCGCGCCCACCGGTACCAGGCCGATCTCGACGGTGCGGCCCGACAGCCGTTCGCACAGCAGCGACCCGACGCCGGTACCGATCGAGAACAGCGCCAGCGCGAACACGTACAGCGTCGACGAGCCGTCCGCCGCGCCTAGATGCAGCTTGGCGTACGCCGGCAGCTGCGAGGTCAGCAGCGTGCCGAAGAACCAGAACCACGACACGCCGAGGATCGCGTTGCGCACCGCCAGCTGCTGCTTGGCCATGCGCAGCACGGCCAGCGATTCGGGAATGGGATTCCAGCGGATTTTCAGGTCGGGCGCGCCGGCGTCCATGCGCGGGATCATCCGCGACACCACGTTGCCCAGCACCGCGAGCAGCACGATGGCGATGGCGGCCGCCTGTGGACCGTGCGCGCCGGCGATCTGGAAGATCATGCCGCCGGCGATCATGCCGCACAGGATCGAGATCGACGTGCCCATCTCGACCAGGCCGTTGCCGCCGGTCAGTTCCTCGGGCTTGAGGATCGAGGGCAGCACCGAGTACTTCACCGGCCCGAACAGCGTGGACTGCACGCCGGTGCAGAACAGCGCGACCAGCAGCAGCGGCATGTTCTGCAGCAGGAAGCCCACCGCCGCCAGCGACATGATCGCGATCTCCATCGTCGTGGTGATGACGATCAGCCGGTGCTTCTCCAGTTTCTCGGCGAACTGGCCGGCGATGGCGGAGAACAGGAAGTACGGGAGGATGAAGATTGCCGGCGCCAGCGTGGCGTACAGCGACAGCTGGCCGTCGCTGGCGCCGAGGAAGAACAGCAGGGCGATGATCGCCTGGCGGTAGACGTTGTCGTTGAAGGCGCCCAGCGCCTGGACGGTGAAATACGGCAGGAATCGCCGTTGTGTCAGCAGCGAGAACTGGCTGTGGCTGGACATGCGCCCTCCGTGGGTTGCGCGCAGCCTAGCAAATCGCGATGGCGGTGCGTGCCGGCGTGCCCGACAGTGTTCCGTCGATGGCATTGATGGCGCGTGGGGACGGGCGGATAGTGACGCTCCCCACGTTGTCCGGTGTTGCCTCCTCCATGAGTCGCCTGTTTTCGCCCCTTGCCCTGGGGCCGTTGTCGCTTCCCAACCGCATCGTCATTGCGCCGATGTGCCAGTACTCCGCCGAAGAAGGCCGCGCCACCGACTGGCACGCCTTCCATTGGCCGAACCTCGCCCAATCGGGCGCGGGCCTGGCCATCATCGAAGCGACGGCCGTGCAGCCGGAGGGCCGCATCAGCTGGGCCGACCTGGGCCTGTGGGACGACACCACCGAGGCCGCCTTCGCGCGGGCGCTGGCGGCAACGCGCCGCCATTCGACGATGCCGATCGGCGTGCAGCTGGCCCACGCCGGACGCAAGGCGTCCACGCAGCGTCCGTGGGAGCATCACGGTGCACAGATCGCGCCCGATGCGCCGCACGGGTGGCAGACGGTATCGGCATCGCCGCTCGCCTACAGCGAAGGCCAGCATCCGCCGCAGGCGCTCGACCAGGCCGATATCGACGCCGTCGTCGCGGCCTTCGCCGACAGCGCGCGCCGCGCGGTGCGACTGGGCCTGGACCTGATCGAGATCCACGCCGCGCACGGGTATCTGCTGCACCAGTTCCTGTCGCCGTTGAGCAACCAGCGCGACGATGCCTACGGCGGTCCGCTGGAGAACCGCATGCGGCTGGTGCTGCAGGTGTTCGATGCGGTCAAGGCGACCGTGCCGGCATCGATGGCGGTCGGCGTGCGCATCTCCGCCACCGACTGGGTCGAGGGCGGCTGGGACCTGGCGCAGAGCCTCGCGCTGGCGAAGGCGCTCGACGCACGCGGCAGCCATTTCATCCACGTCTCCAGCGGCGGCCTGCACCCGGCGCAGAAGATTGCACTGGGACCGGCCTACCAGGTGCCGTTCGCCGAGGCCATCAGGCGCGAGGTGGCGATGCCGGTGATCGCGGTGGGCCTGATCACCGAACCGCAGCAGGCCGAGGACATCCTGCTACAGGAACAGGCCGACGCCATCGCGCTGGCGCGCGGCATCCTCTACGACCCGCGCTGGCCCTGGCATGCCGCCGTGGCGCTGGGCGAACGCATCGCCATCGCGCCGCAGTATCTGCGCAGCGCGCCACGCGAACACGCGGCGAACTTCACGCAGGCGGAGTAGCGGCTCAGGCGTCCGTCCGCTCGCGCGCGATCGCGCGCCAGCCGATGTCGGTGCGATGGAATTCGTTCGTCCAGCGCACCTTGTCCACGCCGGCATAGGCATTGCGCTGCGCGTCGGATACCGAGTCGCCCAGCGCCGCGACGCACAGCACGCGGCCGCCGGCACTGATGACGCGACCATCGGCGTCGAGCGTCGTGCCGGCATGGAAAACCTTGGCGGTTGCGGGGACATCATCCAGCCCGGCGATCACGTCGCCGGTCACCGGCGTCTCCGGATACGGCGCCGCGGCCATCACCACGCCGAGCGAGGGGCGCGGGTCCCACTGCGCCTCGGTGGCATCGAGGCGGCCGTCGATGGCGGCTTCGACCAGGTCCACCAGGTCGGACTGCAGGCGCAGCATCACCGGCTGCGTTTCCGGATCGCCGAAGCGGACGTTGAACTCGATGACTTTCGGTGCGCCGCGGTCGTCGATCATCAGCCCGGCGTAGAGAAAACCGGTGAACGGCACGCCGTCGGCGATCATGCCCTGCACGGTGGGATTCACCACCTCGCGCATCACGCGTTCATGCACCGCGGGCGTGACCACCGGCGCGGGCGAGTAAGCGCCCATGCCGCCGGTGTTGGGGCCGGTGTCGCCGTCGCCGACGCGCTTGTGGTCCTGGCTGGTGGCCATCGGCAGCGCGGTGGTGCCGTCGACCATGGAGATGAAGCTGGCTTCTTCGCCTTCCAGGAACTCCTCGATCACCACGCGCGCGCCGGCATCGCCGAATGCGTTTCCGGACAGCATGTCGCGCACGGCGGCCTCGGCGTCGTCCAGCGTCATCGCCACGATCACGCCCTTGCCGGCGGCCAGGCCATCGGCCTTGATGACGATCGGTGCGCCCTTCTCGCGCACGTAGGCCAGCGCGGCATCGACCTCGGTATGCACCGCGTAGAACGCGGTCGGAATACCGTGCCGGGCCAGGAAGTCCTTCGCGAAGGCCTTGCTGCCTTCCAGCTGCGCGGCGGCAGCGGTGGGGCCGAAGATGCGCAGTCCCGCCAGGCGGAACCGGTCCACGACACCCGCCACCAGCGGTACCTCGGGGCCGACCACGGTCAGGCCCACGCCTTCGGACTGCGCGAGCGCCAGCAGTCCCTCGATGTCGGTGACCTTCACCGGGACATTGCGGCACTTGGCTTCCGTCGCGGTACCGGCGTTGCCGGGCGCCACGATCACTTCGTCCACGCGCGGCGACTGCGCCAGCTTCCACGACAGCGCGTGCTCGCGACCGCCGGCACCGATGACCAGGACTTTCAAGGGGCTTTCCTCATGGCTGTGCCGGCGCGTCGGCCGGCGGGGTCGAGCAGGCGCGCGCCGGAAGCTCGACGTCGAAGAACGGCGCGTCCTTCGGATCGACGAAGCGCCTGACCAGGATGGCATCGGTGTCGAGCAGCGGCGCGATCTCCGGCAGCGCGCACAGCTCGTACAGCGCGCGCTGCTCGCTCTGCTTCAGCAGGTCGAAGCCGACGGCCTCGCGGGTCCTGGCGGCATCGCCGGACGGGCTGCGGATGCGCATCACCAGGCGGTTGCCGTCGACCTCCACCGCTTCGGTCACCAGGTCCTCGTAATACGGGGCGGGCAGGGTGGCGGCGATTTTCGCCTGCGCTTGCTGCAGGCGAGCCTGCGTGTTCGTGCAACCGGCGAACATCAACACGGCGCCCGTCGCGACGAGCAGGGGGGAGGCGGTGCGAAGGGCGTTCATCATGCGGTCGTGCTCCGGTGAGGGGCAGGCAACGAAGAGGGCCAGCGCCCTCAGTGACGGAAGTGCCGCACTCCGGTGAACACCATCGCGATGCCGTGCTCGTCCGCGGCCGCGATCACTTCGCCGTCGCGCATCGAGCCACCCGGCTGGATCACCGCCTTGATGCCGGCCGCGGCCGCGGCATCGATGCCGTCGCGGAACGGGAAGAAGGCGTCGCTGGCCATCACCGAGCCCTCGACCACCAGGTTCGCATCGGCCGCCTTGATGCCGGCGATGCGCGCCGAGTACACGCGGCTCATCTGGCCGGCGCCCACGCCGATGGTACGGTGGTCCTTCGCATAGACGATGGCGTTGGACTTCACGAACTTCGCCACCTTCCAGGCGAACAGCAGGTCGGTGAACTGCGCGTCGGTCGGCGCCCGCTGGGTCACGACCTTGAGTTCGTCGCGCGTGACCACGCGGTCATCGGCGGTCTGCAGCAACAGGCCCGAACCGATGCGCTTGGTGTCGATGAAGCCCGGCGAGACCGGCGCCATCGGGATACGCAGAACGCGCACATTGGCCTTCTTGGTCGCGTAGTCGAGCGCGGCCGGCTCGTAGTCCGGCGCGATCAGCACTTCGACGAACTGGCGATCCAGGATGACCTTCGCCGTCGCCGCATCCAGCGTGCGGTTGAAGGCGATGATGCCGCCGAACGCGCTGGTGGGGTCGGTGGCGTAGGCGAGCTCGTAGGCATCGCCGCAGGCCACGCCGACGGCCACGCCGCACGGGTTGGCATGCTTGACGATCACGCAGGCCGGCGCATCGAACTGGCGCACGCATTCCCATGCCGCATCGCTGTCGGCGATGTTGTTGTAGCTCAGTTCCTTGCCCTGCAACTGCTCGAACGTCGCCAGCGAACCGGGTGCGGGATACAGGTCGCGGTAGAACGCGGCCTGCTGGTGCGGATTCTCGCCGTAGCGCAGGTCCATGACCTTGATGAAGCTGCCGTTCGCCTGCGCAGAGAAGGCACTGCGCACGGGCACGTCCGACGAGGTGTCGGTGACGGCGGAGAGATAGTTGCTGATGGCGGCGTCGTACTGCGCCACGCGGTTGAACGCGGCGACGGACAGCGCGAAGCGCGTTTTCGCCGACAGCGCGCCATCGTTCGCCTCGAGTTCGGCGACCAGCGCGGCGTACTGCGAGGGCTCGGTGGCGACCGCGACGCGGGCGAAGTTCTTCGCCGCCGAACGCAGCATCGCCGGGCCGCCGATGTCGATGTTCTCCACCGCATCGGCCAGCGTGCAGTCGGCCTTGGCGGTGACCGACTCGAACGGATACAGGTTCAGCACCAGCAGGTCGATGGCGCCGATGCCGTGCTCGGCCATCACCGCATCGTCGGTGCCAGCGCGGCCCAGCAGGCCGCCGTGTACCTTCGGGTGCAGGGTCTTGACGCGGCCGTCCATCATTTCCGGAAAGCCGGTGACGTCGGCGACATCGCGCACGGACAGGCCCGCGTCACGCAATGTCTTCGCGGTGCCGCCGGTGGACAGCAGTTCGACATTACGGGCGGCCAGTGCGCGGGCCAGGTCGAGCAGGCCGGTCTTGTCGGAAACGGACAACAGCGCCCGACGCACGGGCTGGAGATCGAGGGTCATGGAGGACGGCGGGACGGAGCGGGGCGCGAATTATAACGCGCTGCACCACGGCGTCCGGGACGGCTCAGGCCAGTCCGTAGTCCTTGAGCTTCTTGCGCAGGGTGGCGCGATGGATGCCCAGCATGGCGGCGGCGCGGCTCTGGTTGCCTTCGCAGTGGTTGAGCACTTCCACGAACAGCGGGATTTCCATTTCGCGCAGCACGATCTCGTAGACATCATCGGCTTCGCAGCCGTCCAGGTCGCGCAGGTAGCGGCGCACGGAATGCGCGACGTGTTCGCGCAACGGCGGACGCGATGCGGCGCGTGGCGTGTCCTGGCGTGTGGAGGCGGCGTTCAATCGGATCCCCTGGGCGCTACGGATGCAGATGCCCGCCTTGTGCTTGTGGGTATTCGGCGGGGGGACGAGTCTAGCGCCTGATCGCGGCGCGTGCATCCGCTTTTTGATGAACCGGCGGACTTAACGGAAGTCGAAGGAAAACGCGACGACGCTGGCGCTGGGTTCGCGTATCCGCACGGCCATCTGCGCGCTCTGGCCCGGTCCGATGGCCGTGGTCGTCTCACCGTCCGGCAGATAATCCTCGGGCTGCAGGGCACGCGCGCCGAGCGTGCGGCCATCGGCATCCTTCAACGTCAGCAGGATGACCGGCCAACCCTGCGCCCAGCGCGCTTCGTTGCGGAACGTGGCCTGCGCCTGCAGGGTGCCCGGCGCGCCAGGGACGGGACGGACATCACGACTGAGCATGGTGAAGGCGGCGGGTTCGCGCCAGGTCGGGACCTCGCAGCGGAACACGCCGCACAACGCCACGACCACCGGTCGCCATCCGGCCTGCATCGCCAGCCGTGCGCGATCGGCGATCACGACCTGCAGGCAGAGCAGCAGCGACAGCGCGACGACGACCGCCCACAGCGCGCGTGCACGATGCGCATGCACCGGGGTGGTGCGTGCGCGGTGCAGGAAGCGCGGACCCGTCGTCTTGCGTGCGGCAACGGGAGTCGCGATGGCGGCATCGGGCGTGCGGGCCGGTGCGGTGTCGGGCGACGGAAGGGGGTCGGGTGCTGCTGCGTCGTGGTGCGGGGATGCATCGTCGCGCGGAACGGCTTCGTGTTCGGCATCTTCCGGTGGTGAAGGCGCCTCCACTGGCGCTGCCGTCAGCGGCGTCTCCATCTCGACGGATGGCACCTCTGCCGCTGCGTTGTCGATGGCATCGGCGGTGATGACGTCCGCGTCCGGCGCCTGCGGTGCGGCCTTCGCCGGCGTCGCGTGCAGCAGCGTGGCCAGGCTGGGCGCCGGCGATATCGCATCATCCGCCGTCGCCAGCGGCTTGCCGCAGCGCGGACATGCCGCCGGCACGGCGCCCGAGTGCGGGTCGCGGGCGACAAGGAACTGGCAGTGCGGGCAGGCGGTGAACATGGCCGCTATTCAACCACGCTCGTCTGCTGGCGTGTTGTGACCGGCAACGTCAGCGGCGCACGCCGTCGATGCGCATCCAGTCGCCGTCCTGCGTGGCGGACAGCGCGTCGAACCATGCGGCGTAACGGACCAGCAGGCCGTCTTCCTGCCCCTTGAGGATGCCGGACAGTGCGATGCGGCCGCCCGGCGCCACGCGCGCGGCGAGGATCTCGGCCAGCGCGTCCAGCGCCGAGGCCAGGATGTTCGCCACCACCACCGGATACGTGGCCACCGGTTCGTCGTCGGGCAGGTAGACGCTGAAGTCCGCGCCCACCTCGTTGCGTTGCGCGTTGTCGCTGCTGGCCAGCAGCGCCTGCGGGTCGTTGTCGACACCGACGGCCTGCGCGGCGCCCAGCTTCAGGGCGGCCAGCGCGAGGATGCCGGAGCCGCAGCCGAAATCGAGCACGCGCTGTCCCTGCAGCACGCCTTCGCCGGCCAGGGCGTCGAGCCAGCGCAGGCACAGTGCGGTGGTGGGATGCGTGCCGGAGCCGAACGCCAGCCCGGGATCGAGGCGTACGACCGACGCGTCGTCGCCCGCGTCTTCGGGCACCGCGTGATTCCACGGCACGATGAAGGTGCGTGCGCCGAAGCGCATCGGCTTGAACTGGTCCAGCCACGCGCGTTCCCAGTCCTCGTCCTCGACCTTGCGGAAGCCGACCTGCGTCCAGTCCAGGCCGGGATCGAAGGCCTCCAGCGCGGCCAGCAGCGTCAGCGCATCGGTGTCCGCATCGAACAACGCGGTCAGCACCAGCGCCTTCCACAGCGGGGTTTCGCCGACGCCCGGCTCAAGGATGGCGCGTTCGTTGCCGGTATCGGCATCGGCGTCCAGCAGGGTGACCGACAGCGCGCCCACGTCATCCAGTGCGTTCTCGTAGCGCGGCTGCTCGGCTTCGGTGCAGCGCAGGGAGAGTTCCAGATAAGGCATGGCCGGACGCAGCGAAAATGAACGGGCCGGGATTGTCTCACGCGTGTCGCGGCTACGGACCGCAGCGGCGCGACGAAAGGCGCCAGCGGTTGCGTGAACGCGCGCGCATTGCATTGAAAGCCCCGGTAAGCGCCGGGATAATGGCCGCGTGCCCCGGAAGCTGCTGATGCCGATGATGCTGGTGGGCCTGCTGGGGGCGCTGGCGTGGATGCCGCTGCGCCAGGCGGGTTGGCTGCCGCATGCAGCGCCGACGGCCGTCGATGCCGGCGCCGCGCCCGCCGTTCGATCTTTCTCCCCGTCTTCCGCAACGCCCGTGCTGCGCCCGGCGTCGGTGCGTGCCGTGCCGGCGTTGTCGCCGTTGCGGCGCGGCTTCGAGGACAGCACCGACCTGTTCGCCTATTCGCGCCACCTGGTGGCGCTGGCGGCGGCAGGCGATGCCGATGCCATGTGGCTGCTGAGCCTGGTGCAGGACCATTGCGCGGGCTACGCGGCCGATCCGGCCGGTTATGCGCAGGACACCCGCGTCATCGCCGGCCTGGAATTGTCCGGCAGCACCGCCATGGTCGCCGCCCGCCAGCGCGTGCAGCAGCGCTGTGGCCGCTTCGTGCCGCAGGATGGGTTCTCGTTGCCGACCCTCATCACCCAGCGCACGCAGGCCGCGCGCGCCGGCAGCCTGGCGGCGGAAGCCGCGCTGCTGGCGATGGATCAGCCACTGCAGCGAGACGACGACTACCGTCGCGACCTGGTGCAGCGCGTCCTCGATTCGGAAGATCCCTTCGCCTATCTCGCCATCGCGCCGGTGATGGGCACCATCGGCAGCGGACAGCGGGACACGCTGGGCGAGGTGTCGGGCAGCGAACTGAGCGAGATCGCCTGGCGCATCGCGTCGTGCCAGTTGGGCATGGACTGCAGCCCGGACGGTTCGATGATGACCAATTACTGCGTCAACGGCGGCATCTGCTCGCAGGACGCATCGCAGGACTTCACCACCTTCGCACGGGACGCCGGCGTCCCGCGACAGGGTGCGGACAACGTGGACGACATGGTGGGCACCTTGCTGGCCCCCACGGGAGTAGACGGATGAAATACAAGCGCACGCGGCCGGGAATCAATCTCCTGGTGTGGGGCCTGGTGGTGGTGGCGTATGCCGCTGCGGCCGCCACGATCGTCATCGAAACGCGCGACCCCGGCTTCCGGGACCTGTCGCGGGTGGGGCACATGACCATCCACGCCCCCGACGATGCACGCCGCCTGGGTGCGGCGCAGGTCGCGGCGCTCTACCGCGCGCGCAGCGGCACGCCGTTCTCGACATTGTCCCCGGGCAGCACCATCCGGGTGGTCTGGGCCGACGGCTCATCCGAAGTGGTGCGGATCACCGATCCCTCCTCGCCGCTCGGCGCCACGCCGGTGCCGGGTACGCAGCAGGCGCCGGCGCGGTAACGCGTACGTCTTTGCGCATTGCAGACAGGAAGGGCCGGGATGGCGACATCCCGGCCCTTCGGTTTTCCGGCGATGCGGATCCGCGTCAGACCAGCGAGATCGCCTTGTTCTTGCGTTCGGCCAGGCGCTTTTCCAGGTAGTGGATGTTCTGGCCGCCGGCCTGGAAGCCCTGGTCGCGCATGATGCGCTGCTGCAGGGGGATATTCGTCTTGATGCCGTCGATGACCATCTCGCTCAGCGCCACGCGCATGCGGGCGATGGCGGTATCGCGGTCCGGGCCGTGCACGATGAGCTTGGCGATCATCGAGTCGTAGTTCGGCGGCACGCGGTAGCCTTCGTAGATGTGCGTGTCCACGCGCACGCCGGGGCCGCCGGGCGGATGGAAGTGCTGGATCAGGCCCGGATGCGGCATGAAGGTGTCCGGGTCTTCCGCATTGATGCGGCACTCGATGGCATGGCCGCGCAGCACGATGTCGCTCTGCTGGATGCTCAGCTTGTGACCGGCGGCGATGCGCAGCTGTTCGCAGACCAGGTCGATGCCGGTGATGCGCTCGGTGACCGGATGCTCCACCTGGATGCGGGTGTTCATCTCGATGAAGTAGAAGCGGCCATCCTCGAACAGGAACTCGAACGTGCCCGCGCCGCGGTAGCCGATGCGGATGCAGGCTTCCACGCAGACCTTGCCGATCTCGTTGCGCAGTTCCTCGCTGATGCCCGGCGCCGGCGCTTCCTCCACGACCTTCTGGTGGCGACGCTGCATCGAGCAATCGCGCTCGCCCAGGTGGATGGCATTGCCCTGGCCGTCGGCGAGCACCTGGATCTCCACGTGGCGCGGATTCTCCAGGAACTTCTCCATGTAGACCTCGCCGTTGCCGAACGCCGCCTTGGCCTCCGACTTGGTGGTCTCGATGGCCGCCTTCAGCGCGCCCTCGACATGCACCACGCGCATGCCGCGACCGCCACCGCCGCCCGCCGCCTTGATGATGACCGGATAGCCGATCTCGCGCGCGATCTTGGTGTTCGCCACGATGTCGTCGCCCAGCGGGCCGCCGCTGCCGGGCACGCACGGTACGCCGGCGGCCTGCATGGCGCGGATGGCTTCCACCTTGTCGCCCATCATGCGGATGGTGTCCGCCTTCGGGCCGATGAAGATGAAGCCGGACTGCTCCACGCGCTCGGCGAAGTCGGCGTTCTCCGACAGGAAGCCGTAGCCCGGATGGATGGCCTGCGCGTCGGTGACCTCGGCCGCGGCGATGATCGCCGGGATGTTGAGATAGCTGTCCTTCGACGCGGCCGGACCGATGCAGACCGATTCGTCGGCCATGGCCACGTGCTTGAGGTTGCGGTCGACGGTGGAATGCACCGCGACCGTGCGGATGCCGAGGGTGTGGCAGGCGCGCAGGATGCGCAGCGCGATCTCACCCCGGTTGGCGATGACGACTTTATCGAGCATGGTTTAGGGCCGGGAATTGGGAATGGGGAATCGGGAATGGAGAATGCAGCGCATCGTCATTCTCCGCGGTTATCCAAAGACTTCATCAAGGCTGTCAGTCGGGCGAAGATCTTGTCGATCAAGCGTTCGGCATCGGCCGTGGTTTGCGTGAAGCCGAGTCGTCGCGCGATCTGCAGTTGCGTGCTCGCCTCCGATAGGGACCCTCGCGCGATCGACGGGAAGCGCAGGTATTCCGCCGTGGAACGACGTGCCGCGCCTTCCGCAATGTTGGAGGGGACGCTGACGACGGCGCGGCGCAATTGCGACGTCAGGCCGAATCGTTCGGAACGCGGGAATCCGTCGGAGAGCCGGTAGATCATCTCAACCAGATCCATGGAGTCGCGCCACACATCGAGCCGCTCGTGCGGCCGCTTTGGCGATTCCCCATTCTCCATTCCCGATTCCCGAGCCTCAGCCGATCACGAACAACGGCTGATCAAACTCGATCGGCTGGCCGCTCTCGGCCAGGATCGACAGCACGGTGCCGGAGACGTCGGCTTCGATGGGATTGAACATCTTCATGGCTTCGATGATCGCCAGTGTCTCGCCGGCCTTCACCGCCTGGCCGATGGCGACGAACGAAGGCTTGTCCGGCGACGGCGAGGCGTAGAACGTGCCGACCATCGGGGCGCGCACCACGTGGCCGTCCGGCAGGGCGTTGCCGGGCTTGGCGGTGCCGCCGGTGGAGGCCTCGGTGGGCGAGCTCATCGGCATGGGCGCGGCGGGGCGCGGTTCGGCGTAGGCGACCGGCGCAGGGGCTGCCGGCGCCGCGTAGCCGGCCTTGGGCGTGCGCGCCAGGCGCACGGACTCTTCGCCTTCCTTGATCTCGATTTCGGCCAGGTTCGACTCTTCCAGCAGGTCGATCAGTTTCTTGATTTTGCGGAGATCCATGGGAGCCTCGTGGTTGAACGCGGTTCCCCGCAGGGAACCAGAGAAAGGTCAGGCGGGCAGCCGCTGCAGGGCGGCGTCCAGCGCGTAGCGGTAGCTGTCGGCGCCGAACCCGCAGACCACGCCCACCGCCTTGTCGCTGAAGTAGCTGCTGTGGCGGAAGGGTTCGCGGCTGTGCGGGTTGGACAGGTGGATTTCGATGAAGGGCAGGGCCACCGCCGTCAGCGCGTCGCGGATCGCGACCGAAGTGTGGGTGAAGGCGGCCGGGTTGATCAGCATGAAGGCGGTGCCGTCGGTGCGGGCGGCCTGGATGCGGTCGACCAAGGCGTGTTCGGCGTTGGACTGGAAGCTTTCCAGCTGGTGTCCCGCCGCCTGCGCCTGCGCCGTCAGCGCCAGGTCGATGTCCGCCAGCGTCGCGTGGCCGTAGACCTCCGGCTCGCGGGTGCCGAGCAGATTGAGGTTGGGGCCATGCAGGACCAGCAGCTTCGCCATTCGCGTCTCCAGCGGAAGGGCGGCAGTCTGATTGAACCCGGCAATGCTGTCCAGTTCGCCGAAGTTTGCCTCGTTTTAAGCGATTGTTTGATTTTTCATCGCGGCCTGGCAGATCAGGCGGTTGCGCGTCGTGGTGGGATGCCGGGCGAACGGGCCGGTGAGGGCTGATGTCGGGCGATGGGTGCGACTTCGGCGACGTTGCCAGCCGAAACCTAGTTCGCCCAGCCGCTGATCTCGCCATGCTGGAACGGCCCGATCTTCTGCCGCTCGATCCGACCGTCGGCGCCCACCAGCACGGTGTAGGGCAGCACGCCCTTGGCGTTGCCCAGCCAGACGCTGGCATCGGCCGGCCCCGGCGTGTCCAGTACGATCGGATAGCTGACCGGTACCCGGCCGAGGAAATCCGTCACCCCGTCACGGGTGTCCAGCGCCAGTCCGACCACCTGGACGCCTTCGGTGCCCTGCGAGGTGGCAAAGCGCTGCAGTTCCGGCATCTCCTCGATGCAGGGGCCGCACCAGCTGGCCCAGACATTGATCAGCAGGCGCTTGCCACGGTAGTTGGCGGCCAGATCGACGATCTTGCCGTCCAAGCCTGGCAGTGCGATCGCCGGCATGGGATCGCCGATGCCGGCCGGTGTGACGCCTTCCGGCGGCGCCGGGGCGGTCGCGTTGACCGCGGCGTGCAGCGCGCGCTCGCCGGGTCCGGTCCGCCACAGCGGATTGCCGTTGAACCACAGGCTGGCCAGCAGGCCCAGGCCGCCGGCCACGACGGCGACCGCCAGGATGCGCGGCGTGGTGACCTTCATCGCGCCGCCCGCTCGAAGGCCTGGCGCATGGTCTCGTGGGTCAGCACGGTCGGCAGCACTTCGCCTTCGCCGCCGCCACGCGGATAGAGCACGTACAGCGGCACGCCGACCGCCTTGTGCTGTTCGAGGAAGGCGGTGATGGCCGGGTCCACGTTGGTCCAGTCGCCGGTCAGCATCACCGCATCGTGCGTGGCCAGCAGGTCACGGAAGGCGTCGGTGTCCAGCACGGCCTTCTCGTTGGCCTTGCAGGTGACGCACCAGTCCGCCGTCATGTCGACGAAGACCATGCGTCCCTCGCCACGCAACGCCGCCAGCCGTTCCGCCGACCAGGTCAGGTGGCCTTCCGCCGTGGGTGCGACGCTGGAGGGCACCGGCAACCGGTGCACCATCGCCAGCGGCACCAGCGCAGCGGTGGCGAGCACCAGCGCCAGCACCCGCTGCAGCGGCGAAGCGGCGAAGCGCACGCGCTGGAACCACCACAGCCCCAGCGCCAGCAGTACCAGTCCCACCAGCGCCAGGCCCACCGCGTCGATGCCGCGCTGCTTGCCCAGCACCCACAGCAGCCACACGGCCGTCAGGTACATCGGGAAGGCCAGCACCTGCTTCAGCGTGTCCATCCACGCGCCGGGCCGCGGCAGCCGGTTCGCCAGCGCCGGCACGAAGCCGATCAGCAGGAACGGCAGGGCCAGGCCCAGGCCGAGCATCGCGAACACCAGCAGCGCCAGCGGCGTCGGCGCGGTGAACGCGTAAGCGAGCGCCACGCCCATGAACGGCGCGGTGCACGGGCTGGCCACCACCACCGCCAGCACGCCGGTGAAGAAGTCGCCGACCGGGCCGCGGCGCGAGGCGAGCCCATGCCCGGCACCGGCCAGCCGATGGCCGACCGCGAACACGCCCGACAGGCTCAGGCCGACCGCGAACATCACGTAGGCCAGCAGCCCCACCACCCACGGCTGCTGCAACTGGAAACCCCAGCCCAGCGCCTGGCCGGCGGCCCGCAGCGCGATGGCCAGCGCGCCGACCGCAACGAAGCTGACCAGCACCCCGGCCGAGTACCAGAGCGCGCGCCGGCGGGCATCGCCGTCACCGCGTCCGCTCTCGGCCAGCGACAGCGCCTTCAGCGACAGGATCGGCAGCACGCAGGGCATCAGGTTGAGGATCAGGCCGCCGAGCAGCGCCAGGGCCAGCGCGGCGAGCAGCGAGGTGGCACCGCGCTGGCTGCGCGCCAGCACGTCTTCGGGCGGGCGCGTGCGTTCGATGTCGGTCGCGGCGGGGACTGTCGCCGCCGCAGCCTCCCGCGTGCCGGTGTTCGCGTCTTCCGGTGCGGTCGTCGCCGGGGCTGTCGTGGCCAGCGGCTGGACAGCCGCTGGCGCGGGCACGTCGGGCGTGCCGGACGGCGTGACCGTGCCGGCGGGGATCGACAGCTTCACCCGCCGCGTCATCGGCGGATAGCAGATGCCGTCCTTCTGGCAGCCCTGGAACGTCACCCGCAGCGTCGCGGCCGCCGCGTCGGCGCGGTCGCGCTTGAGCGGCACCGGCACCTCGGCCTGGTCGAAGTAGACGATGACATCACCGAAGTGCTCGTCGCGGTGGGGGACGCCCTTCGGCCAGCGCGGCGCCTGCAGGGCGACACCCGATGCGCCTTCCAGCGCCATCGAAGTGCGGTCGCGATACACGTAATAGCCGCGTGCCGGGGTGAAGCGCAGCAGCAGTTCGTTGCCGTTGAAGGCGATCGCCTCGAAGGCGAACGCCTGTTCCGCCGGCAGCGGCAAGGCGTCCATGCCGGCCTGCGGTTTCTGGCCCAGCAGGCCACCGGTCACGGCGCTGGCCCCCAGCGGGACGAAGGCCTCGCCTGCGCCCGCCGGCAACGCCACTTTCAGCGTGCGGGTTTGCGGCGGGTAGCAGATGCCGGCGTCGGCGCAGCCCTGGTACTTGATCTTCAGCGTGACGCTGTCGGCGCCCGCCGTCGGTCGGCCGGGCAGGGTGGCGAGCAGTTCGCCGCGGTAGGTCTCGACGTCGCCGAAGAACTCGTCGCGGTACGCCTTGCCCTTCGGCAGTTGCAGCGGCTGCGCGGCGAAGCCGGCGTCGGCTTCCACGCCGGTGCGGTGCCGGTACAGGTAGTAGCCGTCGGTGATCTGCCAGCGGATCTCGATGCGGTCGCGCGCCGGCGCGGTGGCCGTCAGCACGAAGGCCTCGTCCACCGGCAGCAGGTCGTCCTGGGTGATCGCGGCGGACGCCGCCGGCGCGATCAGCGAGGCGAGGGGCAACAGGCAGGCGAGCAGGGTGCGGATCAGCGTCATCGGGTCACTCGGGGGCGCGGGCGTCGGCCCGGGTTTCGGCCACGACCCAGTCCAGATACGCAGGAAGGCCGGCGGCGGTTTCGACCGCCAGGATCTCCGGCAGTTCATACGGGTGCAGTTCCGCCAGCCGCGCCATCAGCGCATCGCGCCGGTCGGCGCTGGTCTTGGCCAGCAGCTGGACTTCGGTGGCCTGTTCCACCTGCCCCTGCCATCGGTAGGTCGACACCACGCCCGTGAGCAGGCTGACGCAGGCCGCCAGCCGTTCTTCCACCAGCGTCCGCGCCAGCCGCTGGGCGGTGTCGGCGTCCGGGCAAGCGGACAGGATGAGGAAGACGGGCATGGGCCGGCGATTATCGCAGACCGCCCGGCCCGGCCCGGCGGCGAAAAAATTTGCCGCCCGCCCCTTGAAAGCGGGATCGACCCGCCCAACATCGGTCGGCATCCGGCGTTGCCGGGTTTTTGCGTCCGCGACGTTGGCAGTCCCTCGAGGCGAGTGCTAACATCGCCGCCCCTTTCCTAGTCCAATCAATCACTTAAGAGGATTGACATGAGCAACATCAAGCCGCTGTACGACCGTCTGGTGGTCAAGCCGATCGAAGCCGAAGAAACCTCCCTCGGCGGCATCATCATCCCCGACGCCGCCAAGGAAAAGCCCACCAAGGGTGAAGTCATCGCCGTCGGCGAAGGCAAGTTCGTCGACGCCACCGGCGGCGTGCGCGCCCCGAAGGTCAAGGTCGGCGACAAGGTCATCTACGGCCAGTACTCGGGTTCGGCCTACAAGCAGGACGGCGTCGAGTACAAGATCATCAAGGAAGACGACGTTCTCGCGATCCTCGGCTGAGTGCGCGGGAATCGGGAGAGGGGAATGGGGAATCGTTGAAGCGTTTCTCCCTTGTCCCTGTCTCCGATCCCAGACGACGCATTCGCTTTTGACGATTCCCGATTCTCAATTCCCCATTCCCGGAGTTCCACACAATGGCTGCCAAAGATATCCGTTTCGGTGAAGACGCCCGTACGCGCATGGTGCGCGGCGTGAACATCCTCGCCAATGCCGTCAAGGCCACCCTCGGCCCGAAGGGCCGCAACGTCGTGCTCGAGAAGAGCTTCGGCGCCCCCACCATCACCAAGGACGGCGTCTCCGTCGCCAAGGAAATCGAACTGGCCGACAAGTTCGAGAACATGGGCGCGCAGATGGTCAAGGAAGTCGCGTCCAAGACCTCCGACAACGCCGGTGACGGCACCACCACCGCCACCGTGCTGGCGCAGGCGTTCATCCGCGAAGGCTCCAAGGCCGTCGCCGCGGGCATGAACCCGATGGACCTGAAGCGCGGCATCGACCAGGCCGTGAAGGCCGCCGTCGAAGAGCTGAAGAAGCTCTCCAAGCCCACCGCCGATGACAAGGCGATCGCCCAGGTCGGCACCATCTCGGCCAACTCCGACAGCAACATCGGCGACATCATCGCCGAGGCCATGAAGAAGGTCGGCAAGGAAGGCGTGATCACGGTTGAAGAGGGCTCGGGCCTGGAGAACGAACTCGACGTCGTCGAGGGCATGCAGTTCGACCGCGGCTACCTGTCGCCGTACTTCATCAACAACCAGCAGTCGCAGCAGGTCGAATTCGACGACCCCTTCATCCTGATCCACGACAAGAAGGTCTCCAACGTCCGCGAACTGCTGCCGGTGCTGGAAGGCGTCGCCAAGGCCGGCAAGCCGCTGCTGATCGTGGCCGAGGAAGTGGAAGGCGAAGCCCTCGCCACGCTGGTGGTCAACACCATCCGTGGCATCGTCAAGGTCGCCGCCGTCAAGGCGCCGGGCTTCGGTGACCGCCGCAAGGCCATCCTGGAAGACATCGCCACGCTGACCAACGGCACGGTGATCTCCGAGGAAGTCGGCCTGCAGCTCGAGAAGGCCACCATCAACGACCTGGGTCGTGCGAAGAAGGTCGTGATCTCGAAGGAGAACACCACCATCATCGACGGCGCCGGCGACGCCGAGCGCATCCAGTCGCGCATCAAGCAGATCAAGGCGCAGATCGAAGAGACCTCTTCGGACTACGACCGCGAGAAGCTGCAGGAACGCGTGGCCAAGCTGGCCGGCGGCGTGGCCGTGATCAAGGTCGGTGCCTCGACCGAAATCGAAATGAAGGAAAAGAAGGCCCGCGTCGAAGACGCCCTGCACGCCACGCGTGCGGCGGTGGAAGAAGGCGTGGTCCCGGGCGGCGGCGTCGCGCTGATCCGCGCGCTGCAGACCATCGGCACCCTGAAGGGCGCCAACGAAGACCAGAACCACGGCATCCAGATCGCCCTGCGCGCGATGGAAGCCCCGCTGCGCGAGATCGTCACCAACGCCGGCGAAGAGCCGTCGGTGATCGTCAACCGCGTCAAGGACGGTTCGGGCAACTTCGGCTACAACGCCGCCAACGGCGAGTTCGGCGACATGATCGAATTCGGCATCCTGGACCCGACCAAGGTCACGCGTTCGGCCCTGCAGAACGCCGCCTCGATCGCCGGCCTGATGATCACCACCGAAGCGATGGTGGCCGAAGCGCCGAAGAAGGACGAGCCGGCAATGCCGGCCGGCGGTGGCATGGGCGGCATGGGTGGCATGGACTTCTAAGTCCCGCTTCCCGCTCTACCCGCACCACAAGAACCCCGCCGCGAGGCGGGGTTCTTTTTTGCCTTGTGGTCGGCGCACGGGCTCGCTAGCCTGCGCGCCATGCACACCTCCCTCATCATCGTCGACGACTTCCTCGGCCAGCAGGATGCGCTTTCGCTGCGCCAGGCCGCGCTGAAGCTGACCTATCCCGATCTGCGCGGACCGTTCCCGGGCCGCAATTCGCTGGAACGCATCGAGATCGAGGGCTTGTCCGAGATCGCCTCGCACCTCACCGGCGAGCGCCTGAAGCCGATCGATCCGCTGCAGTCGCACGGCAAGTTCCGCATCACCCTGGCGTCGGATGTCGGCAGTGCGAAGGTGCACATCGATCAGGCGTACTGGTCGGGCATCCTCTATCTCAGCAAGCCGGAGGACTGCCGCGGCGGTACCGAGTTCTTCCGTCATCGGCCGTCGAACCGTGACCGTGCGCCGCTCAACGATGCGGAACTGGCGGAGATGGGGTTCTCCTCGCATGCGCAGATGCATCAGGAGATCATCGAGAAGCACAGCAACGACGACAGCGTGTGGGAACCCACGATGCAGGTGCCGATGCGCTTCAACCGGCTGCTGCTGCTGCGTCCCTGGCTATGGCATACCGCCGGCCCGGCGTTCGGCAGCACGATGGAAGACGGGCGGCTGGTCTACCTGATGTTCTTCACCGCGGCTTGATCGCGCGGGGTTCCGTTGCCGATGAAACATTCGACAACGGCCGCCGCGCATGGCCCAATGCCTCGCATGAATCCGCTCCGCGCCCGCTATTGGTTTCGCTACTACGGCTTTCCGATGCCGAGGGCGGAAGCGAGGACGTGTTCATTCTAGGTAAGACACCAGAAGAATCCCCTTGAAGCCGCCAGCGAACCTGGCGGCTTTTTTGTTGACCCGGAGAACAACCCCCCATGGCCCCCCATACCGACGACCTGCGCATCCGCCGACTCGATGAGCTGGTGACGCCCGCCGCCGTGATCGCCGAACTGCCCTGCGACGACGCCGTCTCGCAGACCGTGTCCGATGCGCGCGGCGCGTTGCACGACATCCTGCATGGCCGCGACGACCGGCTGATCGTGGTGGTCGGCCCGTGCTCGATCCACGATCCCGCCTCGGCGATCGACTATGCCCGGCGCCTGAAACCGCTGCGCGATGCGCTGGCCGGCGAGCTGGAGATCGTCATGCGCGTGTACTTCGAGAAGCCGCGCACGACGGTGGGCTGGAAAGGCCTGATCAACGATCCTGCGCTGGACGGCAGTTTCGACATCAACCGCGGGTTGCGCCTCGCGCGCCGCCTGCTGCGCGACATCAATGCGCTCGGCCTGCCGGCGGGCTGCGAATACCTCGACACCATCTCGCCGCAGTACATCAGCGACCTGGTGGCGTGGGGTGCGATCGGCGCGCGCACCACCGAAAGCCAGGTGCACCGCGAGATGGCGAGCGGCCTGTCGTGTCCGGTCGGCTTCAAGAACGGCACCGACGGCAACGTCAGGATCGCGGTGGATGCGGTGGGTGCGGCGTCGCATCCGCATCATTTCCTGGCGGTGACCAAGGACGGGCGCTCGGCCATCGCCGCCACCGCCGGCAATCCCGATTGCCACGTCATCCTGCGCGGCGGCAAGACGCCCAACTACGACGCCGCCAGCATCGAGGCTGCCAGCCAAGTGCTGGCGAAGGCCGGACTGCCGGCGCGCCTGATGATCGATGCCAGCCATGCCAACAGCGGCAAGAACCCGGACAACCAGCCGGCCGTCGTCGACGACATCGCCACGCAGCTGCGCGCGGGCGAGCACCGCATCGTCGGCGTGATGGTGGAAAGCCACCTGGAAGGCGGGCGCCAGGACCTGGTGGCGGGGCAGCTGCTGCGCTACGGGCAGAGCATCACCGATGGCTGCCTGGCGTGGGAGCCGAGCGTCCACGTGTTGCACGCGCTGGCCATCGCCGTCCGCGAGCGGCGGAACGCGCGCGCCGAACGTGCGGCCTGACACAGAATCGCCCTCCACCGCTTGCGCGCCGGGCAAGGCGGCGCAGTAATATCGAAGTCGCAAGTCGTTGATTAATGTGAACTTTTCACATTAACGGCCTGCGCCACTTCGGGAGCCGCGCATGCGCGCGCTGTGGCAGCAACTGCGTACCTGTTGGACGTTGCCGGACGGAACCGGCGAGGCGCGCGCCTTGCTGCTCACCCGGCAGCTGCGCACGCATTTCTGGATCGCCCGCGGTTACGCCGTCACCAACATGCTCACCGCCCTGGCGCTGCTGGCCGCGGTATGGCCGGGACCTGCCGGGCACGTCGGCAGCCTGCGCTGGCTGGTGATCTTCAGCGTGGCCCAGATCGGCTGGGGCGTGTACGCGCACTGCATGCTGGGGAAGCGGCATGAACGCCCGCGCGTGCTGGCGCGGCGTGCCGTGCTGGCATCGCTGTTCTGGTGCAGCATCACCGCGGTGGGATGGGGCGTGGGACTGGTGGCGGTGTCGCGCCAGATCGACGATCCGGGCATGTTGCTGCTGTTCTCGGCGTCCACCACCGGCATCATGTCGACCGGCGCCATGGTGGGGTTCTCGCTTCCGCTGCTGTCGCTGGCCTGGCTGCTGGTCCTGCTGGGAGCGGGCTGCCTGATCGTGCTGGGCATGGGATTGCAGTACCAGCAGGTCACGCTGCTGCTGCTGGGCTTCTATGCCTGCGTGCTGTTCAGTGCCGTGCTGTTCACCTCCTGGCAGTTCGTCCGGCGTTTCCAGGCAACGCTGGATGCCGAGGACGGACGCGAGAAGGTACGGCTGCTGCTGGGCGACCTGGAGAACACGTCGCGCGACTGGCTGTGGGAATCCGACCGGCGCGGCTGCCTGACGCGCGTCAGTGCGCGCCTTGCCATCGTATTGGGCTGCGACCGACGGCGCCTGCTGGGCCGCGATCTGGCCGGGCTGTTCTCCGCGCAGCGCCTGCTGGTGGTGGAAAGCGACCACCATGTGGGCGTGGAGGCGCTGCGGGCGCGGCTCGACGCCGGGCATGCGTTCAGTGGCGTCGTGGTCGAACTGGGCACGCCGGTCGATCCCTCCAGTTGGCGCATCAGTGCCCACCCGCTGCAGACGGCGACCGGCGAATGGGTGGGCTGGCGCGGCGTGGGATGCGACGTCTCCGATGCCCGCCTGCGCGAGGCCGAGGCGATGCGTCGCGAGCGCCATCTGCATCATCTCGCGCACCATGACGCGCTGACCGGCCTGCCCAACCGTCGCAGCTTCCTGGAGGCCTCCGCGGCCGAGCAGCCGGGGCGCGGGCGCATGGCGGTGGCGCTGATCGACCTGGACAACTTCAAGGCGATCAACGACAGCCTGGGCCATTCCACCGGCGACCAGGTGTTGCGGTTCGTCGCCGAACGCCTGAAGCGCGCGATCGATCCGGGCGATCTGCTCGCGCGCCTGGGCGGCGACGAGTTCGCCCTGCTGCTGCGCGGCCTGGACGACGATGCCGTGCAGGACGCGCTGCGGGGACGGCTGATCCGCATCCAGGACGCGCTGCGCCAACCGGAGGTGATGAACGGCTATCGCATCGATGTGCGCGCCAGCATCGGCGCGACCCTGGTGGACACGTGGCCCGCCGACGTGGGCGAATGGTTGCGCCAGGCCGATATCGCCCTGTACGCGGCCAAGGCCGAGGGGCGCGACACGCTGAGCCTGTACGACCCCCGCATGAGCGAACGGATCGAGGCGCGGCTGGCCCAGATCAGCGATCTTTCCGACGCGGTGGGACAGGGCCGGCTGGAGGTCCACTACATGGCCCAGCATGGGGTAGACGACCTGCGTGTGCAGGGCTACGAAGCGCTGGTGCGCTGGCGGCACCCGGTGTACGGACAGATTTCGCCGGGCGATTTCATCCCGGTGGCCGAATCCTCCGGCGTGATCGTCCCGCTCGGTCTGTGGGTGCTGGAACGGGCATGTCGCGACGCGCTCGCCTGGCGCGATCCGGTGATGGTGGCGGTCAACGTGTCGCCCGCGCAGCTGGGGGCCGCGGGACTGGTCGAGTCGGTGCTGGACGTGCTGTACCGGGTGGGCCTGCCGCCCCACCGGCTGGAACTCGAGATCACCGAGTCCGCACTGGCGCGCGATCCCCGCATGGCCCGCGGCGTGATCCAGCAGCTGCGTGCGGCGGGCATGCGCATCGCGATGGACGATTTCGGCGTGGGGTATTCGTCGATGGCGCAGTTGCACGAGCTGCCCTTCGACCGCATCAAGCTCGACCAGTCGTTCGCCGCGGCGCTGCTGCAACCTGCTGCGCGCGACATGACGGTGTCGATCATCAGCTCCATCGTGCAGATCGCGCGCACGTCGGGGATGCAGGTGACCGCCGAGGGCGTGGAGACCGAGGCGCAACTGCAGGCGCTGCGCGAACTGGGCTGCGATGCGGTGCAGGGGTTCCTGCTCGGCCGCCCGGTGCCCGCCGCGCAGGTGGGGCAACCCGGAGCGGGCAGGGCGCCGCGGCGGCGCAGATGACTTCCGGCAGGTGGAAGTGGTGACGGCTGGCAACTGACCGGCTGCGGTGCCGTGCCGACACTGGCGCCACGTCCCGCCCATCACGGAGTCCGCCATGAACCGTTCCATCCGCCGCACGCTGTCGTTCGCCACCCTGCTGGCCGCCGCCATCGCGCCCGCGCACGCCGCCGACCTGATCGTCACCCTGCGCGACGTGCGCGTGCAGACCGGCCTGATCAAGCTGGCGGTGGTCGACTCCCAGGCCGGGTGGGACGGCCAGGCCAAGCCGGTGCAGGCCGACGGCGCGCCGCCCAGCGGCGACACCGCGACCTTCGTGTTCAAGGGGCTGGCACCCGGTGCCTATGCCGTGCTGGTGACCCACGACGAGAACGGCAACGGCAAGCTCGACAGCAACATGATCGGCATGCCCGTCGAGGCCTACGGCTTCAGCAACAATCCGCGCGTGATGCGCAAGCCGACCTGGGACGAAGCGCGCATCGACGTCGGCGCTGACGACGCCGCCATCGACATCACCCTGCGTTGAGGCGCGTCGCCATGGACCGCCGCCGCTTCCTGCGCACCCTGCTTTCCGGCGCCACCGCGCTGGCCGTCGCCCCCACGCTGCTGCGCAGTGAGCACGCCTTTGCCGGCGATCCTGCGCGGTTCGCCGCCGGCCTGCGCGCACAACCCTGGCTGGCGGGCTGGTCGTCGGTCCAGGCCGAAACGCTGGGCCCGTCCACCGTGCAGATCGAGGGCCGGTTGCCGGCAGGTTTTGCCGGCACGCTGTACCGCAACGGTCCCGCGTGGACCGAGCGCGCCGGCTTCCGTTACGAGCACTGGTTCGATGGCGACGGCATGGTGCATGGCTGGCGTTTCAATGGCGACGGCACCCTGGGCCACCACGCCCGCATGGTCGCCACGCCGAAGTTCACCCGCGAGCAGAAGGCGGGGCGTTTCCTGTATCCGGTCGCCGGCACGTCCATCCCGGACATGCAGCCGATCCGCAACAACGACGATGCCAATACGGCCAACACCTCCGTCACCATGATCAACGGGCGCCTGTTTGCGCTGTCCGAAGCGGGTTCGGCGTTCGAGCTGGATCCCGATGCGCTGACCACGCTCGGTCCGGTGACCTGGCGCCCGGACCTGGCCGCGATCCCGTTCTCCGCCCATCCGCTGGTGGACCGCGATGGCTCGTCATGGAACTTCGGCTCCATCTCGATGATGGGCGGCAACGGCCTGGTGGTGTGGCACATCGGCCGCGACGGCACGCTGGCCTCGGCCGACGTGCTGGAGACGCCGGTGCCCGGCTATCTGCACAGTTTCGCCATGACCGAGCGTCATCTGGTCTTCGCCTTGATTCCGTTCCGCTACCGCGAGGGCCATGGTGCGTTCTTCGAGCGCCTGCGGTTCCAGCAGGATCAGCCGCTGCGCATCGCCGTGGTCGACAAGGCGACGCCCGCGCAGGCGCGCTGGTTCGAGGCCGACTTCGCCGCCATCTACCATTTCGGCGACGCGCACGAGCGCGATGGACGCATCACCGTGCGCGCCGTGCAGCACGTGGATGTGGAGGAGGCGCGTTCGCCGATGAAGGCGGCGATGAATGGCGACGTGCACGGCGACGCGCACAGTGGCACGGGGACGTTGCGTGAGCTGGTGCTGGACCTGCGCAGCGGCAAGGCGCAGTGGCAGGAGACCGGCATCGCAGGGGTCGAATTCCCGATGTTCGATGCGCGCACCGCGTCGTCGTCGCCCGCGCGCCTGTATGCGCCGATCCATGCCGAGGGCTCGACCGCGCCGTACTTCAGCCGGATCGGTGCGTTCGACCTCGTGCGCGGTCGCCGCCAGGTGCACGACTACGGCCGCGACGTGCTGGTGGAGGAACACCTGTTCGTCCCGCGTCCCGGCAGCACGCGCCCCGACGAGGGCTGGCTGGTCGGCACGCTGCTCGATGCGGCGCGCGGCCGCAGCGGCATCGCGGTACTCGATGCGCAGCGGGTGGACGACGGCCCGCTGGCGCAGGCCTGGCTGCCTTACACCGTGCCGCTGGGTTTCCACGGCCACTTCGCCGCACGCTGAGCCACCCCGCCCGCGCCGGATGCGGCATCCTGTGCGGATGGAACGGACATCCTTTCGCCGTAACGCCCTGCGCTGGCTGTGCCGGGGGCTGATCGCCCTCGTCGCGACGTATGCGCTTTACCTGGTCGCCGGCAACGTGTTCCTCAACACGGCCCTGGGCGAGAAGGCCTTGAATCGCAAGCCGGATCGTTTCCAGATGCACTGGGCGTCCGGCCGTACCTGGTGGCCAGGACGCGTCAGCCTGCGCGGGGTCGCGCTGCGGGGGCAGGCGCGGCGCATCGCCTGGGAAGCGCAGGCCGCGCAGGTGGAGGGACGCATCGCACTGTGGCCGCTGTTGTCGCGGCGCCTTCACGTGCCCGACGTGCGCGCCGACGACGTCCAGGGTGGCATCCGTCGCGTCGCCAAAGAACTCGTGCCGCCGCCGCCACGCGAGGGCGGCTGGGAACTGCAGTTCGACAGCATCGGCAGCGACTCGATCCGTCGCGGTCACTTCGATGGCCTTGAGCTGCGGGGTGTGGGACGCGGCGATGTCGGCTTCTACAAGCAGCTGCGCGGCGGGCCGATGGAACTGATGCCCTCGCGCGTGGCCTTCGCCGAAGCGCGGCTGCTGCGGGACGGCGCGGAAGTGCTGCGCGAGGCCACGCTGGAGGCGCGCTTCGCGATCGACCGGCATCGGCGCGAGGACGCGGCCGGTATCGACAAGCTGCTGAAGACGCAGGTCGACCTGATGCTGGCCGGACGCACCGCCGGCCTGGACGTGGCGGTCGGTCCGCAGGGCGCGGTGACGGTGAAGCCGGTGGCCGGCGAAGGGCGTGCCGACATCGCGCTGGGCTTCGATCGGGGCGCGCTGAAACCGGGCGGGCGCGCGCAATGGACCATGGCGGTGGCGGGCAACGACATCGCCGGGGCGGTGCGTCACGACATCCTCGGCATCGACGTGGCGGTGGACGAGGACATCGCGATCAAGGCGACGGTGCCGCCGCAGGCCGACGGCCGGCTGGCGGTGGAAGCCGACCTGCGTCTGCGCGGCCGGCAGGTGCCGCTGCGCGATTTCGCCCGGGTGCTGCCGCGCGCGTCCGGTCATCTCGTCGGCAGCTGGCACTTCGATTCGCTGCGCTGGCTGTCCGGCCTGTTCCCGCAGGCGCCCTGGCTGACGCTCGACGGCGCCGGCGCGGTCAGCGCCGATGTGCAGGTGGTGGAGGGCCGGCTGGCGGCGGGCAGCCGCATCACCGTGCCCGAGGTCGACGCGGTGGCCGAGGTGATGGACAACCGCATCCGCGGCCGCGCGCGCGCCGACATCCGGCTGGACGCCGGCAAGGACGGCGCGCTGGTGCCGCGGCTGCAGGCCACGCTGGACCGCTTCGACATGGCGCCGCTGAAGACGCCGGATACGCCGTATGTGCAGGGGCGGCACCTGGCCCTGACGATCAATGCGGATGGCCCGCTGGCGCAGCTGCGCGATGCCCTGCAGGCGAGGGTCGTGTTCAAGGACGCGCGCGTGCCCGACCTGCGCGTCTACAACCCGTTCCTTCCGCGCCGGCAGATGCGCTTCGAAGGCGGCGCCGGTGTGCTCAGTGGAGACCTGTCGCTGGACGCGGCGGGCGAAGTGGGACACGGCACGGTGCGCATCGCCGGTCGTGGCACCCGCATGCACCTGGCCGGCATCCAGCTGCGCGGCGATATCGACCTGGACCTGAAACTCCGTCGTGCCGACCTGAAGCGGCGGCTGTTCGTCGCCGACGGCAGCACCGTGCGCGTGCGCAATGTCGGCTTCGCCGAACCCGGCGGCGAGTCGCGCCGCGGCTGGTGGGCGCAGGTGAGGCTGGACCGGGCGCGCCTGGACATCGACAGGCCGATCAGCGCCGGCGGCGGTGCCGACGTGACCATGAAGGATGTCGGCTTTCTGCTGGCGCTGTTCTCCCGGCAGAAGGAGTATCCGGCGTGGGTGTACCGGCTGGTCGATGCCGGCCAGGCGCGGGTGCAGGGCCGCGTGCAGTGGCGCGACGACGTGCTGATCCTGGACCGGATGCAGGCACGCAACGACCGCTACGACATGCTGGCGCGGCTGCGACTGCAGGGCGACCAGCGACAGGGCGACCTGTATGCCCGGTGGCGCGCGCTGAGTGTCGGCATGGAAGTCCGGGGCCCGCAGCGCACGCTGCATCTGGTGCGTGCCAAGGCCTGGTACGACGGGCGCCCGCATTACCTCAAATAGCCGCGCCGGCCGGGATGGTTGCGCGCGGTATCGCGGGCTCGCCTGTTCAGGTAAACGCAGTGAAGAACGTAACCGGCGTTCTGACGAACGGTCGGGAATTGGTCTGATATCGGTAACATCCAGCAACGACGCGGGTTTTGCTGGTGTTCATATTCGTGACATCACAGCAAGGGTCAGTGAACCGCCCGGTTCTGTTTTGCAGTGCAGCGTGCAACACCTGTAATCCACCCTTCACGATGGCCCCGCATCCCGACGTGGGGGAGGGAGCAAGCCCGCAATGACCTGGTCATTGCGGGCTTTTTTATGCCTGTGTTCCGGGGAACGAACCTCCGCTATGCGTGCTTCGCTTGGTGCGGTCCCGCGTGCCATGTCATGGGCCGGGTGTCCGGGGGGGGGGCAGCCCTATATTGCCGGCCGAGCGTGTCGATCGCTTCCGGTTCGGCGGCTCCCGGTCCCGGGCGCGTCTCCAGGAGGCCTCGTCCATCACGCGTCGGCGCGGCGTTCCAGGTCCAGGCGTGCGGGGAAGGGGCTAGAATTGCCGCCATGGCCGATACCCCCGCACGCGTGATTCCCCTCCAGGTCGTCAGTTCCGCGCCCGCGTCGCTGGAAACCGGCGCCAAGCAGCTCGGCGGCGACAAGATTGCCCGCTCGCCGGTGCAGTTCGCCGATGCCCCGGTCCTGCGCAAGCCGTCGTGGATCCGCGTGCGCATCCCGTCCGACGGTTCGGTGGCCAGGCTCAAGGCCAAGCTGCGCGAGAACCGCCTGGTCACGGTCTGCGAGGAAGCCAGCTGCCCCAATATCCACGAGTGCTTCGGCCACGGCACCGCCACCTTCATGATCCTGGGCGAGGTCTGCACGCGCCGCTGCTCGTTCTGCGACGTCGCCCACGGCCGGCCCAAGCCGCCGGATGCCTCCGAGCCGTTGAGCCTGGCGAATACGGTCGCCGACATGGGCCTGAAGTACGTGGTGGTGACCAGCGTCGACCGCGACGACCTGCGCGACGGCGGTGCCCAGCATTTCGTCGACTGCATCGCCGCCATCCGCGAGCACTCGCCGGCCACCCGCATCGAGATCCTGACGCCCGATTTCCGCGGCAAGGGCCGCATGGACCGCGCGCTGGAGATTCTGGCGGTGAATCCGCCGGACGTGTTCAACCACAACATCGAGACCGTGCCGGACCTGTACCCCAACGTCCGCCCCGGCGCCGACTACCAGTGGTCGCTGACCCTGCTGCAGCGGTTCAAGCAGCAGCATCCGCACCTGCCCACCAAGTCCGGGATCATGCTGGGCCTGGGCGAGACCATGGAACAGGTGCAGGGCACGCTGCGCGACCTGCGTGCGCACGATGTCGACATGGTCACCATCGGCCAGTACCTGCAGCCCACCGCGCACCACCATCCGGTGTTGCGCTACTGGACGCCTGACGAGTTCAAGGCGCTGGAGGAATACGGCATGGCGCTCGGCTTCAGCCACGTCGCCTCCGGCCCGCTGGTGCGTTCGTCGTACCACGCCGACCAGCAGGCCGCGCAGGCGGCCTCCAGCAGCCGCCAGGCCGGCTGAGCCGTCCACCGTAGCGCGCGACCCGGGCGACCGTCCGGGCGCAATGGCGTGCATGGCGCGGGATCGCGGCAGGGCCGCGGTTCACCTTTTCCTACGCCCCGGCCCTTAGGCTGCCGAAAGGCAGATGACAAGGCACGCAACTTTGTGCACTGTCATCGTGTCGCATCCGCTGTCCGTTCCAGCCTGACGGCCCCTTGGGCCATGAGTACGCAATGACCTTGAAGAAAGCCCCCCTCCTGCTGCTGGCCCTGGCCCTCTCGACCCCGCTGGCGCTGCTCGCGCGCGGCGAGGGCGAGGCGATCACCGTGGCGCCCACCGCCGACCAGGCCAACACGTCCAAGCTGGTCTACGGCCTGCTGTCGGACAGCCGCTACGCCTACCGGCCGCGCCCGCTGGACGACACGCTCTCGCAGGACGTCTTCAAGCGCTATTTCGAGGCGCTCGATGGCGGCAAGCAGTTCTTCACCGAAGCCGACGTGGCGCGTTTCGCGCCGTACCGCACCAAGATGGACGACGCCATCCGCAGCGGCGACCTGGCCCCGGCCTACGAGATCTTCACCGTCTACAAGCAGCGTGTCGGCCAGCGCGTGGCCTATGCCCGCGCGCTGCTGAAGCAGGATTTCGATTTCAACGGCAACGAGCGCTGGGAATACGACCGCGAAGACGCGCCGTGGGCCGCCGACGGCAAGGCGCTGGATGCGATCTGGAAAAAGTCGGTGATGAACGACTGGCTGCGCCTGAAGCTGGCCGGCAAGAAGCCCGACGACATCCGCAAGACGCTGGACAAGCGGTACGCCAACCTGCAGCGGAGCATCAACGAGCTGAAGACCGAAGACGTCTTCCAGACCTTCCTGAATTCCTATACCGGCGCGATCGATCCGCATACCGACTATTTCACCCCGCGCACCGCCGAGAACTTCAACCAGTCGATGTCGCTGTCGCTGGAAGGCATCGGCGCCGTGCTGCAGCGGCAGGACGACCTGGTGGCGATCCGCGAGATCGTGCCGGGCGGCCCGGCCGACCTGAGCGGCAAGCTGAAGATCGGCGACCGCATCGTTGCGGTCGGCCAGGGCAAGTCGGGACCGCTGACCGACGTGATCGGCTGGCGCATCGACGATGTCGTCGCGCAGATCCGCGGCAAGAAGGACACCCAGGTCCGCATCGAATACATCCCGGTCGAAGCCGGCATCGACGGCAAACATGCGCAGGTCACCATCACCCGGCAGAAGGTCAAGCTGGAAGAGCAGGCCGCCAAGTCCGAGATCATTTCGCTGCCGGCCACCGGCGGCGAGCCCGCGCGCCGCATCGGCGTGATCAAGCTGCCGGCGTTCTATCAGGACTTTGAAGGCCGCCGACGCAATCCGAACGACTTCAATTCCGCCACGCGCGACATCGCCAAGCTGCTGGCCCAGTTCAAGACCCAGGGCGTGGACGGCGTGGTGATGGACCTGCGCAACAACGGCGGTGGTTCGCTGGACGAAGCGGTCGAGCTGACCGGCCTGTTCGTCGACAAGGGGCCGGTGGTGCAGGTGCGCGAATCCGGTGGCCGGGTGACGGTCAACAGCGATCGCAAGCCCGGCGTGTCGTGGGACGGCCCGCTGGCGGTGCTGATCAATCGCGCCTCGGCATCCGCATCCGAAATCTTCGCCGGCGCCATCCAGGACTACGGTCGTGGTCTGGTGATCGGCGAGACCAGCTTCGGCAAGGGTACCGTGCAGAACATGGTCGACCTGGACCGCTGGCCGGCCAACGAGGCGCCGCGCTTCGGGTCGGTGAAGCTGACCATCGCGCAGTTCTTCCGCGTGGCCGGCGGCAGCACCCAGCACAAGGGCGTGGTGCCGGACATCGCGTTCCCGGTGAGCGTCGATGCCAGCGAGTACGGCGAGAGCACGTACGACAACGCCCTGCCGTGGACGCGCATCGCCGCGGTCCCGCATACGCAGTACGGCAACTTCGCTCCGTTGCTGCCGCGGCTGGAAGCGCTGCACGCGGCGCGCTCGGCCAAGGACAAGGAATTCCAGTGGTGGTCCGAGGACGTGGCGCAGTTCCGCGCCGAGGCGGCGAAGAAGTACGTGTCGCTCAACGAAGCCGAACGTCGCGCCGAGCGCGATCGCCAGGACGCGCAGCGCAAGCAACGGCAGGCCGAACGCAAGGCGCTGGGGCTCGCCCTGGATCCGCTGGCCGAGGACCTGGCCGACGACGGTCTGGGTGCGTCCGAGCGCGATATCGTCAAGGATGCGCAGCGCGAGAAGCTGGCGGACAAGCGCCCCGATCCGCTGCTGCGCGAGTCCGCGGCCATCCTGTCCGACGCCATCGGCATCCTCGGCCAGGACCGCAAGCTGTCGGCGCAGGTGCTGCCCGATTCGCCGGGTCCGGGCCGCTGGGCGGAATGAGGCAGTGTGAGTGGTGAGGAGTGAGCGTACGCAATGCGCTCTTCCTCGTTACTCACTCCTCCGCGCTCACGCCTCGGATGAAGCGCAAGATCCGGATAGTCGGGCTGGCGCACTCGCCCTAGTCTGGGCGCATGGACACCATGTCGCGCCGATCGCTTTCCACCTCTGACGTTCCTGTCGCCGATCCGCTCGATCAGGCGCGTCGCCTGCTCGACGAGGGCGAGCCCTCGTTGTCGGAACTCGCTTCGCACACCGGCCTGAGCGCCTCCCACCTGCAGCGCCGCTTCCGTTCGCGCTTCGGGCTGAGTCCGGCCGAATACCTGGCACGCAAGAAGCTCGGCACGCTGAAGAGCGCGCTGCGCGAAGGTCGCGACGTCACCACCGCTTTGTACGACGCCGGCTACGGTTCGCCGTCGCGGCTGTACGAACAGGGAGCGGCGAAGCTGGGCATGACCCCGGCCACCTACCGCGCCGGCGGCCGCGGCGTGGCGATCCGCTGGACGCTGGTCGACACCGTGCTCGGTCGCGCGCTGGTGGCGGCCACCGAGCGCGGCATCTGCGCGGTCGAACTGGGCGATGACGATGCCGCGCTGGAGCGGCGGCTGCGCGACGAGTTTCCGCTGGCGCAGACCGAGCGGGTCGATGCCGGTCGCGACGACTACCTGGCACCCCGCTTGCGTGCCGTTGCCGAGCGGCTGGCGGGACGCGAGGCCGACGTGCCGGTGGACCTGCTGGGCACCGGCTTCCAGCAACGGGTCTGGGAGGCGCTGATGAAGATTCCCGCGGGAGACACCGTCAGCTATGCAGGACTGGCGCAGTCGCTGGGCGCACCGCGTGCGGCACGGGCGGTGGCCAGCGCCTGCGCGCACAACCGCATCGCGGTGGTCGTGCCCTGCCATCGCGTGATCCGTGGCGACGGCTCGCCCGGTGGCTACCGCTGGGGCCTGCCGCGCAAGCAGCAGTTGCTGGCGCGCGAACGCGGCTGATCGACGCGTCCGTTGTGGGCGCGACGTGAGTCGCGACGGGTGTGCGGGGTGGCTGCATCGTGTCGGTGGAGCCCGCAGGTGGGGGCGACGCCGTGATGCGCGCGCGCATGATGTCCAGAGCGCTCCATCGCGACTTGCGTCGCTCCCACACCTGTGACCCCGGACCCGGCGCCGTCTTGAAGGCAGCTCAAGCCTGCCCGGAAAGGTTTCAAGCGGCTGCGGACAGGGCTGTCATCCCGTTGGTCCGCCGCTGGCCTAGAATTGCACCACACCGCACTCCCCACGGTTCCCATGAACGCTTCCGTTTCCGCCGCGCCCGCGCGTGGCGGGCTTGCCGTCGCTGCCGCCCTGGCCATCGTCTACGTGGTCTGGGGTTCGACCTATCTCGGCATCCGCATCGCACTCGAAGGCGGCTTCCCGCCCTTGCTGATGGTGTCGGGCAGCCGCTTCGTCGCGGCCGGCGTGGTGATGTTCCTGTTCCTGCGCTGGCGCGGGGTCGCACCGCCGACGCGGGCGCAGTGGAAGAACGTGCTGGTGATGGGCGCGCTGCTGCTGCTGATGGGCAACGGCATGGTGGTGCTGGCCGAACAGACGGTGTCGTCCGGCCTGGCCGCCGTCGCGGTGGCCTCGATGCCGCTGTGGATGGGCCTGTTCGGCGCGCTGCGCGGCCAGCATGCGACGAAGGCCGAGTGGCTGGGCATCGTCATCGGCTTCGCCGGCGTGGTGTGGCTCAACGCCGGCAGTTCGCTGACCGGTTCGCCGGTCGGCCTGGTGTTGCTGCTGATCGCGCCGATCGCGTGGGCCTACGGGTCGGTGTGGTCGCGCGGCCGCGATCTGCCCTCGCCGTTCATGACGGCGGCGGCGCAGATGCTGGCGGCAGGCGTGATGCTGGTGGTCGCCGGCCTGTTGCACGGCGAACGCTTCAACACGGCGGACTGGACGCTCACCGGCGGACTGGCGGTGGCCTACCTGGCGGTGTTCGGCTCGATCATCGCCTTCACCGCCTATGTGTGGCTGCTGCACCATGCGCGCCCGGTACTGGTCGGCAGCTATGCCTACGTCAATCCGGTGATCGCGGTGGCGTTGGGCGCTTTCATCGCCGGTGAAACCTTCACGCGCCACGATCTCGGCGCGATGGCGGTGATCCTGGCGGGCGTGGTGTTCATCACGCTGGCACGGGCGCGCCAGGCGAAATGAGCGCGCCCATCGACCGCAAGGGGCTGGCGATCACCGCCGGCACGTTCCTGATCTGGGGCGTGGTGCCGCTGTACTGGCATCTGCTGAAGGCGGTACCGTCGTTCCACATCATCGCGCACCGCATCGTGTGGAGTGCGGTGCTGGTGCTCGGCTGGCTGCTGCTGAAGCACGGACGCAGCTGGTGGCGGCAGGTCCGTGCGCAGCCGCGCGCGGTGCCACTGCTGGGCGTCAGCAGCCTGCTGATCGCGTTCAACTGGGGCCTGTACATCTGGGCGGTCAATGCGGGCCATGTGGTCGAGACCAGCCTGGGTTACTTCATCAATCCGTTGATCAACGTGGTGCTGGGCGTGCTGGTGCTGCGTGAACGGCTGTCGCCCGCGCAATGGGTCGCGGTGGGCTTCGCGCTGCTCGGCGTGGCCTGGCTGACGCTGCAGGCGGGCTCGCCGCCGTGGATCGCGTTGGGCCTGGCGTTCTCGTTCGGCCTGTATGGGCTGGTGCGCAAGCTGGTCGCGGTGGATCCGGTGGCGGGCCTGGGTGTCGAGAGCCTGTATCTGTTCCTGCCGGCGCTGGCCTATGTGGTCTGGGGCGAGTTCGGCCACGGTGGCGGCTTCATCAGCGGCTACGGCTGGAAGAACGACCTGCTGCTGGTGTTCGGTGGCGCGGTCACCGCGGTGCCGTTGATCGGCTTCGCCTACGGCGTGCGTCGCATCCCGCTGTCGGTGGTGGGCCTGCTGCAGTACATCGCACCGAGCATCCAACTGCTGATCGGCGTGCTGGTGTTCCGCGAAGCCTTCGGCATCGAGCGGGCGATCGGCTTCGCCGCCATCTGGACCGGGCTGCTGATCTTCGCCACGGACGGCCTGTGGCGTGCGCGCCGTCGCGACATGGCGGCGGCGTAGCGCGGAGCTTGCTCCGCTGCACCTTTGACACGAGACGTGAGCCGGGCGAGCCCGGCTCTACGAGGGGTCAACAGCGCGTGCGTCCTAGCCTTGCGCAGCGGGCGCCGGGCACGGGCCGCCGGCGTCGGCCCAGGTCTTGAACGCGGCGACGAACTGGTCGTGCGGTACCGGCACCGGGGCGCGTTCGCCGCCGGGATTCCAGCCCCACAACACCAGCTTGTCTTCCGCCACGTGCTTGAGCAGGGCGTCGAAGTCGCGGTCGCCGTTGCGCTTCTTGTCCTGGATCATCGCGCACAGCTGGTCGGCCGGCAGGCCGATCCAGGCCATCTTCTGGTCCGGCGGCGGCAGCTGCCAGTGCGGGGCGCCCGGCGGTGCGTGCGGGCCGTAGCTGGCGGGCGCGTTCTGTTCGGCATGGCAGGTGGAACAGGGCAGGCCGGGCGCGCCCTTGCCCTCCGGTCCACGTGCCACGTTCATCGCGTGCGGCGTCTGCGTATCGAACTGCAGCGGGGCATCGCCCGGGATGTGGCAGTTGCTGCAGCGCGGGTGCTGGAACACCTTCTCCACCGTGGCGAAGGCGGTCAGCGCCTGTGCTTTCTGCTCCTCGCTGATGCGGGGACCGCAGGCGGTCAGCAGGAGTACGGTCAGGGACATCAGGGCGATGCGCATGGCGGTCTCCTCAGGCAGTCGGCGTGGGGGTGGCGGAGGCGACCGGCAACTGCAATGGCAGCTCGCGCAGGCGCTGCCCGGTCAGGGCGAACACCGCATTGGCCACGGCCGGTGCGATCGGCGGCGTGCCGGGCTCGCCCACGCCACCCATCCTCTCGGTGCTGGGCACGATGTGGACCTCGATCTTCGGCATCTCGTGCATGCGCAGCACGCGGTAGTCGTGGTAGTTGGATTCCTGCACCTGGCCTTCCTTCAGCGTCAGCGCGCCATGCAGGGCGGCGCCCAGGCCGAACACGATGCCGGACTCCATCTGCGCCTCCACGGCGGACGGATTGACCGCCACGCCGCAGTCGATCGCGCAGACCACGCGGTGCACGCGGATCCGGCCGTCCTCGACCGAGACCTCGGCCACCTGCGCGACGTAGCTGCCGAACGACTCGTGCACGGCGATGCCGCGTCCGCGTCCTTCCGGGGACGGCGACGACCAGCCGGCCTTCTCCGCCGCCAGGTTCAGCGCGGCGAGGTGGCGCGGATGGTCCTTCAGCAGGGTGCGACGGTATTCCACCGGATCCTTGCCGGCCGCATGCGCCAGTTCGTCGACGAAACCTTCCATGACGAAGCCGTTGGCGCTGTGGCCTACCGAGCGCCACCACAGCACCGGGATGCCGGTCTTCGGCGAATGCAGGTCGACGCGGTGCGCCGGCGTGCCCAGCACGTACGGTGAATTGGCGACGCCTTCGGTCGAGGTGGCATCGATGCCGTCCTTGACCATCATCGCTTCCATGAAGGTGCCGGCCATGATCGACTGGCCCACCATCACCTGGTGCCACGCCTTCGGCAGCCCGTCCTCGCCCAGGCCGACCTTGATCTTCTCGACGAAGGCCGAGCGGTAGTAGCCGCCGCGCGTGTCGTCCTCGCGCGTCCACACGGTCTTGACCGGGGCCTTCGCGGCCTTGGCGACGTGCACGGCCTCGGACACCACGTCGGAGTCGGGCGTGGCGCGGCGACCGAAGCCGCCGCCGAGGAACGGCGTGTGGATGCGGATCTTCTCCGGCGGAATGCCGAGGATCTTCGCGGTGCTGTTCTGGTCCAGCGTCGGGAACTGCGTGCCGCACCAGATGTCGCACTCGCCGTCGGCGATCTTCACCGTGCAGTTCAGCGGTTCCATCGCCGCGTGGGCGAGATACGGCACGGCGTACTCGGCATCGACGGTCTTGGCGGCCTTGCTGAGCTCGGCGACGACATCGCCGGCGCGCACCGCGGTGGGGCCGTCCTCGGTGGCGAGTTGCGAGAACTGCTGCCGCAGCGTCGCGCTGTCCAGCGTGGCGCCTTCGCCGGCTTCCCACACCACCTGCAGCGCATCGCGTCCGAGCTTGGCCGCCCAGAAGTGTTCGGCCACCACGGCAACGCCGCTGGGCACCTGCACCACGTCGCGCACGCCGGGCACCGCGCGCGCGGCGGTGGCGTCGAACGATTTCACCGTGCCGCCGAACACCGGCGAACGCAGCACCACCGCGGTCAGCAGGCCCTCGAACTGCACGTCCATGCCGAACACGGCCTTGCCGGTGATCTTCTCCGGCGTGTCCAGCCGCTTGGTCGCCTTGCCGATGAGCTTCCAGTCCTTGGGATCGCGCAGCGTCAGCGTCTTCGGATCGGGCGGCGGCAGCTTGCCGGCGGCATCGGCGAGTTCGCCGTAGCGCAGGCGCTGGGTGCCGGAGACCACGGCGCCGTTCTCGGTGCGCAGGTCGGCAAGCGGCACGTTGAGGCGCGCCGCGGCGGCCTGCAGCAGCAGGTTGCGCGCAACGGCACCGGCCTGGCGGTAGCGGTCGAACTCGGACCAGGTGGTGGTCGAGCCGCCGGTGCCCTGCATGCCGAACACCGGGCTGGTGTAAGCCTTGTCGGCCGGGCCGTGTTCGACCCGGATCTTCGACCAGTCGGCATCCAGCTCTTCGGCGATCAGCATCGGCAGCGTGGTCCAGATGCCCTGGCCCATCTCGGCATGCGCCAGCAGCACCGTGATCGAGTCGTCGGCGGCGATGCGCAGGAACGCATTCGGCGCGAACGCCGCCGCGGTCGCCGGCTGCGCCTCCTGGGCCCAGGCGAAGCGGCGGGCGCCGGGCACGGCGATGGCCACGACCAGTCCGCCGCCGACCAGGGCGGTCGAACGCAGGAAGCCACGGCGCGAGGATTTCAGTTCAAGGTTCACGGACACAACCTCCGTCGAACATCGGATCGGAGCCACGGCACGAGCGTGCCGCAGCGAAGTGGAATCAGGCTTTGCCGATTTCCGCAGCGCGGTGCACGGCAGCGCGGATACGCTGGTAGGTGCCGCAGCGGCAGAGGTTGCCGGAGAGGGCGTGGTCGATGTCGCTGTCGGTCGGCGCGGGCACCACGGCCAGCAACGCGGCGGCCGACATGATCTGCCCGGACTGGCAATAACCGCACTGCACCACGTCCAGCTCGGCCCATGCCTTCTGCACGGGATGCGAACCGTCGGCCGACAGGCCTTCGATGGTGGTGATCTTCTTGCCGGCGACGGCGGAGGCGGGCGTCACGCAGGCGCGCAACGGCGAACCATCGACGTGCACGGTGCAGGCACCGCACTGCGCGATGCCGCAGCCGAACTTGGTGCCGGTGAGGCCCATCAGGTCGCGCAGGACCCAGAGCAGCGGCATGTCGTCGGGCGCGTCGACGTCGCGCTCCGATCCATTGACGTTCAACTTCATGGGGTCTCCTGGCGGCGGCGTGGGACCGGACGACGATACTCCGTGCCCACGTGGCCTGCCAGTGAAACCGTGCGTCGCGGCTTGCACGATCCTGCGCAATGCTTGCCCGATGCCCCGACGCGCAAGCGAGGCGTTGCCTTCGGCCCCGTGCTTGCGCCATCGTGGTGCGCATGTCGGTCCATCGTCATCCACTGGAAGTTTCCGCGCGCGCCAGCGAGGCCGGCGACGGCGCCGCGCTCGTCGTCGTCGTCGCCACCGAGGGCTCGACGTACGTGCGGCAGGGCGCGATGGCCGTGTTCGCCGCCGACGATACGCAGACCGGCTGGCTCAGCGGCGGTTGCCTGGAGCCGGAGATCGCACGCCGCGCACGGCATGCGGTGGCGGCCGGGCATCTGGATGCGATGGACATCGACACGCGCGATGACGAAGACCTGCTGGCCGGTTCGGCGGTCGGCTGTCGCGGCCGCCTGCACCTGGCACTGCTGCCGCTCGACCGCCTGCCGGGCTGGGCGCAGGTGGTGCAGGCGTGGTGGCGGGGCGCCGGCCCGCTGTCGCTGCGGCTGTCGGCCGACGGCGGCGTGTCCGCGCAGGTCGGCGACATGCGGAAGGCGTGGACGCTGCCGATCGCCGGCTCCGCTACGGTCGACGTGGTGGGCGAGGTGAAGCTGCCGCCCCCGCCGCGCGTGGCGATCTTCGGTGCAGGTCCCGAAACGCGGATGCTGGTGGCGTGGCTGCGCCAGCTCGGGTGGCATGTCACCGTGGTGGAGCGGCGCGCGCGCTGGATTCCAGACGACGAGGTCGCCGACGCGTGGTGCATGCAGTCGCCGGAGGATGCACTCGCCACGTTGCGGCCTGCGCCCGATGCGGCGCTGGTGATGCACCATCATTTCGAACACGACCGCGAAGCGCTGGTGGCGCTGGCGCAGACCGATGTCGCGTTCATCGGCCTGCTCGGTCCGGTGCGGCGGCGCGAGGACTTGCTGCGGGTGATTCCGTCCGCGCTGCACGGCGCATTGCTGCCGCGGCTGCGTTCGCCCATCGGACTGAAGCTCGGCGGGCAGGGACCGGAAGCCATCGCGCTGAGCATCGCCGCGCAGCTGCAGGCCTGGCATCACGGCGAGCCGGCGTGAGCGGGTCGCATGCCGCGGTCGTGCTGGCGGCCGGTGGCAGCACGCGGCTGGGACGACCGAAACAACTGCTGACGCGCGAGGGCGAAACGCTGGTGCATCGTGCGGCGCGACTGGCGCTGGCCTCCGGCGCGTCGCGCGTGCTGGTGGTCGTGGGGGCGCAGGCGGACGATGTCGCCCGCGCCGTGAGCGATCTGCCCGTGGAATGCGTGGTCAACACGCAATGGCGCGCGGGTCTGGCCGGGAGCGTGCGCGCCGCCGCGGGGGCGCTCGCCACGCATGCAGATGCGACCCTGCTGCTGACCTGCGATCAACCCGCGCTGGAGGTCGCCCATCTTCTGGCGTTGCTGGAGGCCTCCCGTCGGGCATCGTCGGGATGTGCGGCGACGCGTCTGGGTGATCGCGTCGGTATTCCCGCCGTCGTCGCAGCGGCGATGCTGCGTGCTGCACTGGCGGTGCAGGGCGATCGTGGACTGCGCGATGTGCTCAACGCGACGGATGCGGACGTCATCGCCTGTGAAGCGCCCGAACTGGCGCACGATATCGATACGCCGGATGACATCGCCGCGGCCATCGCGAAGGGATGGCTTGATGCTTGAACGCGACAAGGCGCCGGCATCCGCCGGCGCCCCGTTGATCCGCCTCAGATCGCGCGCAGTGCCTGCGTGATCGGCAACCGCGCCGCCCGCAGCGCCGGGAACAGGCCACCGACCAGGCCGATGCCGAGCGCCCACTTCAGGCCGCTCCACAACAGCTCCGGCGTGACCTTGAACTGGAACACCACCTGGCTGAAGTTGCTGCCCAGCGTGGCCACGCTGTAGCCGTTGAAGATAGCCCAGGCGATCAACCCGCCCAGGACGCCGCCGAGCAGCGCCAGCAGCATCGTCTCCAGCATCACCGCCATCACCACCGGCAGGCCGCGGAAGCCGATCGCCCGCATGGTGGCGATCTCGCGCGCACGCCCCGCGACGGCGGCGTACATGGTGTTGAGCGCGCCGAACACCGCGCCGATCGCCATGATCGCGCCGATGATGATGCTGAGCCACTTGATGATCGTGGTCAGCTGCCGTGTCTGCTTGGAGTAGTAGTCCTGCGTGGTCTGCACATCCAGCTTCAGGCGCGGATCGTCCTCGAGCGCGGCTTTCAGTTTGGCGAAGCCGTCCTTGCCGTCCAGCCCGACGGTGACGGACTGATAGGCGCGCCGGTCGTACGCCGACGACAGAGTCTCGATGTCCGTCCACAGCTCCGAGTCGAACGCATCGCCGGCGGCAAACACGCCTACGACCGTCCAGTCCTGGTTGCCCAGCTTGATGGTCTTGCCTACGTCGAGGCCGCGATACTGGCCTTTCGCACCCTGGCCCACCACGATCTCGCGTACGCCGACGTTGAACTTGCGGCCCTCGACGATCTTGATGTTCGGCCGGATGGTCCATGCCGCGTCACTGACGCCGCGGAACTGCGCATTCGCATCCTCGCCGCTGCTGGCGGTCGGCAGGTTGACCACCTGGGAAAGCTCGCCCGACACCACCGCACGACCCTGTGAGTCCCTGGCGATGCCGGGAAGGCTGCCGATCAGGGGCGACTGGTCGCGCGTGATGACGGAATTGGTTTCCGCCTGCGAACCGCCACGAAGCAGGATGGCGGTGGTCTCGTTGCCGGTCTGCTTGAGCGTGGCCTCGAAGCCCGCGCCCATCGCCAGCATCGCGACCAGCACGCCGACCACGCCGGCGATGCCGACGATGATCACCGACGACGCACCCCAGCGCTGGGGAAGACTGGCGATGCCGATACGGGTGGCCGCCAGCGCGACGCGGCCGGTGCGGGTGAAGGCCAGCCACAAGGCCAGCAGCACGACGCCGGCCAGCACGCCCTGCCAGGGCAACATGATCCACGCGACCAGTCCCACGATGATGCAGACCACGGCGATCAGGTTGCCGATCCAGAAATTCTTCTTCATGACGTCATCTCCTCAGCGGCCAGCCAGCGCATCGACGATCTTCAGGCGCATCGCGCGCAGCGAGGGCAAGGCCCCCACCACCAGACCGATGCCCACCATCAGGGCCAGGCCCATCGCCCAGGTTTCGGCCGGAATGGCGCCGACCGGCAGCGCGCCGCCGGTCAGGGCGGCCAGCACCGGCACCATGATCGCCGCCAGCCCCATGCCGATCAGGCCACCCAGCACCACCAGCAGCACCGACTCGGCCATCACCAGCGCCATCACGCTGCCGTTGGTGAAGCCCAGCGTCTTCAGGATGGCCAGCTCCGGCACGCGGTCGCGCACGGCCTGCGCCATGGTGTTGCCGGTCAACAGCAGCAGGGTGAAGAACACCGCGCCCATGATGGCGGTGACGATGAAGCCGATGTCGGCGAACTGCTTGAGGAACGACTGGTTGAACGCCTGCTCGGTCTGCGACTTGGTCTCGCGGTCGGAGTTCTCCGAGATCGCATCGATGGCCTTGGCCACCCGCGTGGCATGGTCCACGTTGTCCAGTTTCACCATGTACCAGCCGACCTGGCCGTTGACGTACTGGTTGGCCTCGTCGAAGTACTTCCAGTGGAACAGCAGCTGGTTCTCTTCGCCCTTCTTCTTGTCGTCGGCGACGACGAAGGTGCCGCGCAGGGTGAGTGGCCACGCGTTGCTGCCATCCTTCTGCGGGAAGATGGTCGCCTGCAGCGGGATGGTGTCGCCGATCTTCCAGCCGAACTTCTTGGCCAGCGAATCGCCGACGATGGCGCCGGTGCGATCATTCTGCCAGGCCTTCATCTGGGCGTCGGAGATGACGTACTCCGGATACAGCGACAGGTAGTTTTCGCTGACGGAGAAGTTGGGGAAGAAATTCCGCGGGTCCTTGTAGATGCCGCCGAACCAGGCGGCGTAGGCGACGCGCTTGACGCCGGAGGTCGATGCGATCTTCTGCTCCAGGTTCAACGGCAGCATCTGCGTGAGCGACAGGCGCGAGGACACCACCAGACGGTCAGCGCCGGCGACGCCGCCTCCCGAGGTGAACGCCACGCGCACCGAGTCCAGCAGACCAAACAGCAGGAAGGCCGCCACCACCGACAGCAGCGTCAACGCGGTGCGCGTCTTGCTGCGGAACAGTGCCGACCATATCAGCGAGAAATATTTCATGGCTGGCTCCGGTCAGTGCGCGCCGACCGGGGCGTCGGCCAGCTCGCCCTTGTCCAGGTGGATGGTGTGGGTGGCGTACTCGGCGGCCTTGGGATCGTGCGTGACCATGATGATGGTCTTGCCGTGTTCCTTGTTGAGCATCTGCAGCAGGTTGAGGATGTCCTCGGCCGACTGGCGGTCGAGGTCGCCGGTCGGTTCGTCGCAGATCAGGAAGGTCGGGTCCGAGACGATGGCGCGGGCGATGGCCACGCGCTGCTGCTGACCGCCGGACAGTTCATTGGGGCGGTGCGACTTGCGGTCCGCCAGGCCGACCAGCTGCAGCGCGATTTCCGCGTTGCGCTTGCGCTGCGCACCGCCGAGCTTGGTCAGCAGCAGCGGCAGTTCGACATTGCGCTGCGCGGTCAGCGTGGGCATCAGGTTGTAGAACTGGAAGACGAAGCCGACGTGCGAGCTGCGCCAGTGCGCGAGCTGGCCATCGTTCATGCGGTCGATGCGCTGGCCCTCGATCTCGATTTCGCCGCCGGTGGGCGTGTCCAGCCCGCCGATCAGGTTGAGCAGCGTGGTCTTGCCCGAGCCGGACGGCCCCATCAGCGCGACGAAGTCGCCGTGCGGGATGTCCAGGTCGATGCCGTGCAGCACCTGCACCTGCTCGGGGCCGCGCTGGTAGGTCTTGGTGAGGTTGCGGATGGAAACCAGGGAGGACATGGGCGTTTTCCTTCGGTGCGGTTCGTGAGATGGCGCAGGCGGGACGGTGATCATCGGGACGATCAGTACGGGGTCTGGCCTGATCGATGGATCGTGCGGTTATTTCGTGCGACGAAACGGGTAACCGGCTCTCGACACGTTGGCGTTGGTTCGCTGGACGTGGTCTTTGCGCGTTGCTGTCTTGCCCGTATGGCGTGTCATCTTGGTGCGCTCGCCGCGGGGCGTCCCTTTTCTTTGCTTGTGCAAAGAAAAGGAACCAAAAGAAACACACCCCGGCGGTCCGCCCGCCACACGTGGCGGGTTCGCAGTCCCGGCAGGAATTTCCGGAAGACACGTCCTGTGTCATCCGGAAACGGCGCACTTCCTGTGCGCCGCCCCTGCGGGGTTTGACCTGCCGTGCCAGCCGGACCTCAAGGGGCCCCGTCAAGCAAGAGCGAAAGCGACCAGCCACTCCCCGATGATTCGTCGCAGCGTGGGTTTCCTCACGCGCGCCGTTTCAGCGGGCCTTACTCGGCGTCGTCGGCCAGCACGACCTTGGCGCCGTCCTTCAGTTCGGTGGGCGGATCCAGCACGACGGTTTCGCCGGCCTGCAGTCCGTCGGTGACCTGCACGTCGTCGCCCAGCTTGCCAGCCACCTTCAGGCGGCGCTGCTGCACGGTGTCGTCGTCGCCGACCACGAAGGCCACCTGCGCGCCCTCGCGTTCGACCACGGCGGCACCCGGTGCGCGCACGCCCTTGGGCTGTTCGGCCTGCTGCGGTTTGGCGGCTTCCAGGAAGCTCACCCGCACGCCCATGTCCGGCACGATGCGCGGGTCCTTCTGGCCCAGCGCCACGCGCACCTTCACCGTCGCCTTGCTGCGGTCGGCGGTGGGGATGATGGCGATGACTTCGCCGGGGATCTGCCAGTCGGGATAGGCGTTGAGCGTGGCCTGGATCGGCATCTTCGGCTGCACGCGGCCGATGAAGGACTCGTTGACCTCCACTTCCACTTCCAGCGACTCCATGTCGACGATGGTGCCGATGCCGGTGCGGGTGAAGCCGCCGGTCGCCAGCGGCGAGACGATCTCGCCCGGCTGCGCGGCCTTGGCGATCACCACGCCGGCGAACGGCGCACGCACGATGGTGTTGTCCACGCCGTTGTCGGAGATGTCCAGGCTGCGGCTGGCGACGGTGACGTTGCGCTGCGCGGCCTGCAGTTGCGCGCGCAGGGCATCGCGGCCGGCGATCGCCTGGTCGTACTGCGAACGCGCCACCAGTTGCTGCTCCACCAGCGTGGACAGCCGGCGTGCGTTGGCCTCGGCATCGGTCAGCTGCGCCTGCACGTTGGCCACCTGCGAGCGCGCCGATTCGACCTGCGCCTGCGACAGCGCACGGCTGGCGTCGGCGTCGACCGGGTCCAGCGTGGCCATCACCTGGCCCGCTTCGACCTTCATGCCTTCCTCGATCAGCACCTCGCGCACCTTGCCGGTGATCTTGGCTGACACCGTGGCCATGCGTCGCGCGACCACGTACCCGGAAGCGTCCAGCACCGAGGCCGCGGCACCGCCGTTGCCCAGCGCCACCGTCGGCGCGGTGCGCACTTCCAGCGGCTTCTCGCGGCCGAGCAGTGCCCACGCGGCGGCGGCCAGCGCCAGCAGCACGACCACCACGCCCAGCGTGATCCACAGGCCGCGGCGCGAGGGCGGTGCCGGTGGCGGCGCCTTGCGGTCGATGCGGAGTTCCTTCAGCAGGTCGGCAGACGTGTTCATGCGTATCCAGACGGTGAATGCGGGGAAGTGTGACCAGCAAGGGTAACGGAAGCCTAGTTGCCGGAAGTCACTTCGTGCGGCGAGGGCGGTCCCCGGCCTGCCACGGGGTGCATCCTGGGCCAGCGGCGTGCCGCAGCCCAGTGACACCTGTCACCTGATTCGCCTGAGAAGCCGCACTCATCACGCCACGCGGGGAGCGGCAGCATGGCGGCACCCTCCGGCGAGACGCTCGCATGAACACCGCACGCCCCACCTCCGCACCACTGGCCCGCCTGCGCGGCGTCCGCCACCACTATGGCAAGACGCTGGCACTGGATGGCCTGGACCTGGTGCTGCCGGCCGGCCAGGTGCTCGCGCTGCTCGGCCCGAACGGCGCCGGCAAGTCCACGGCCATCAGCCTGCTGCTTGGCCTGCAGCGCGCCGATGCCGGCACCGCCGAGCTGTTCGGCCTGCCGCCGCAATCGCTGCCGGCGCGTCGCCGTGCCGGGGTGATGCTGCAGAGCGCCGCCATCCCGGACACGCTGAAGGTGCGCGAGCTGATCGACCTGACGCGCAGCTACTACCCGCAACCGCGCAGCGTGGCCGATCTGGTCGCGCTGGCCGGGCTCGATGGCCTGATGGCGCGTCGCTACGGCCAGCTCTCCGGTGGCCAGCAGCGACGCGTGCAGTTCGCGATGGCCGTCTGCGGCCGGCCCGAGCTGCTGTTCCTCGACGAACCCACCACCGGGCTCGACATTGATGCGCGGCAGACGCTGTGGAAGGCGATCCGCGAACTGCGTGCGCAGGGTTGCGCGGTGCTGTTGACCACCCACTATCTGGAAGAAGCCGAAGCGCTGGCCGACCGCGTGGTGGTGGTCAACCACGGGCGCGTGATCGCGGAGGGCTCGGTGGCGCAGATCCGCGCGACCGTCGCGCAACGCCGCATCCGCTGCACCAGCGCGCTGCCCGCGGCCCTGGTGCAGGGCTGGCCGGGCGTGCAACTGGCGCAGCGCGACGGTGAGCGGCTGGAGATCGTGGCCGAGGCCGCCGAGCCGGTCGTGCGCCGCCTGCTGGCCGAAGACGCCGCGTTGTCCGACCTGGAAGTGCAGCGCGCCGGCCTGGCCGATGCCTTCCTCGCCCTCACCCGTGATGCCACGCAGAAGGAAGCCGCCTGATGGACGCCGCCGCCCCCGTTCCGTTCTCCTCCACGCGCGCCTACCTGCTGGAAGCGCGCTATGAATTCCTGCGCCTGCTGCGCACGCCCTCGTTCTCGGTGCCATGCCTGCTGTTCCCGCCGGTGTTCTACCTGCTGTTCGGCGTGCTGCTGGGCGGCAAGGGCGGGCCCGCCGCGGCAACCTACCTGCTGGCTGGCTACAGCGTGTTCGGCGTGATGGGCGTGGCGCTGTTCGGCTTCGGCGTGACCGTGGCGCTGGACCGCGAACAGGGCCTGCTGACGCTGAAGCGCGCGCAGCCGATGCCGCCGGGCGCATACCTGGTGGCGAAGATGGCGATGGCGGTGTTGTTCGGCGCCATCATCCTGCTGCTGCTCGCTGCGCTGGCGATCGGCGTGGCCGGTGTGCGGCTGTCGGCGCTGCAGTGGCTGGCGCTGGTGGCGACCTGCCTGGTGGGCGTGCTGCCCTTCAGCGCGCTCGGCCTGTGGCTGGGTACGCGGGTGAGTGGACGCGGCGCGCCGGCCGTGATCAACCTGATCTACCTGCCGATGGCCTTCCTGTCGGGCCTGTGGGTGCCGCTGGACATGCTGCCGTCGTTCCTGCAGTCGGTGGCGCCTGCATGGCCGGCGTATCATCTGGCGCAGATCGCGCAGGCCATCGTCGGCGTCGACGTCGACGGTCCGTTGTGGGTCCACCTCGCTGTCCTGCTCGCGGTCACGGCGGTGTTCTTCCTGCTGGCCCGCCATCGGCTGGTGCAATGAACCGGCCTGCCGGTACAAGGAGTCGTCGATGAGCCTGTCCTCTTCCCCGCTGCTGCGCACGCTCACCCGCCTGCGCGACGCCCTGGTGCCGGAGGCGCTGGGCCTGGGCTGGATGCCGGTGCTGCTGCTGGGCTATCTGCTGTTCCTGTTCATGCCAGTGCTGGTGCCGTCCGGCGGCGACTGGGGTGGCCGCCTGCAGTGGCGCCTGTGGCCGACGCTGGCGTCGATCGTGGTGTTCCTGCCGATGTACTTCCTCGCCTACCGCGGCAGCGCGATGACGCGGGTGCTGTGCACGTTCGGCATCGCCGCGCTCGGCTACGGCCTGATGGCGTCCAATGCGTTCTCCAACACCTACATCATCTATGCGGCCGCGTTCGTCGCGCTGCTGCCGGGTTCGCTGTGGACGCGGCTGGCCATGCTGGCGGTGTTGCTGGGCGCCTACTACGGACTGTCGTCGTGGCTGGCGTTTCCGGTGTTCGTGCCGGTGCTGACCGCGATCATCTCGGTGGCGGTGTTCACCGGCAACTACTTCCAGTCCGAAACGGTGCGCAAGCGCGCCGAGCTGAAGCTCTCGCATGAGGAAGTCCGCCGGCTGGCCGCGCTGGCCGAACGCGAGCGCATCGGTCGCGACCTGCACGACCTGCTTGGCCACACGCTGTCGCTGGTGGCGTTGAAGTCCGACCTCGCCGGCCGGCTGATCGAGCGCGATCCGCAGGCCGCGCGCAACGAGATCGTCGAAGTCAGTCGCGTCGCCCGCGATGCGCTGGCGCAGGTCCGCCGTGCGGTCACCGGCATCCGCGCCGCCGGGCTGGCAGCCGAACTGGCGTCGGCGAAACTGCTGCTGGAGTCCGACGGCGTCACCCTGCGCTACGACGCGCACGAGGTGGTGGTGCCGGCGGATCTCGAAACCGTGCTGGCGCTGGCCCTGCGCGAAGCGGTCACCAACATCCAGCGCCATGCCCGCGCCACGCTGGCAGAGGTCTCGCTGACATCGACAGGTGACCACGTGCAGCTGCGCATCCGCGACAACGGCGTCGGCAGCGCCGCCGTGCCCGGCAACGGCCTGTCCGGCATGCGCGAGCGGGTGGAGTCGCGCGGCGGCCGCCTGCGCATCGACTCCACGCTGCGGCAGGGTACCTGCGTGGAGATCACGCTGCCGTTGCCGTCGCGGGAGGAGGTCGTGTCCGCAGCGGAAGAATCCGCTGTAGGAGCGACGTGAGTCGCGACCTCACGCTTTCCGGGTCGTGAAACCTGGCCGCGCAGCGGGATGCTTTTCCTCTCCGTCCCGTGCCTGGACATGGATGCTTGGCGGTCGCGACTTACGTCGCTCCTACAACGAGCGGTCCACTTTCATGGGCCGATTTGCTAGCGTGTCACCCGATCCTTCCTTTCCGGCCTTCCGATGATCCGCGTGCTGCTTGCCGAAGACCAGGCCATGGTGCGTGGCGCGTTGACCGCGCTGCTGGGCATGGAGAGCGACATCGAGGTGGTCGGCAGTGCGCCCGATGGCGAGACCGCGTGGCGCGAGCTGCAGCGCCTGAAGCCCGACCTGCTGGTGACCGACATCGAGATGCCCGGCCTCAGCGGGCTGGAGCTGGCGCAGCGCATCCAGCGCCATGAGCTGCCGTGCAAGGTCGTCATCGTCACCACGTTCGCGCGCGGCGGTTTCCTGCGTCGCGCGCTCGATGCCGGCGTGTCCGGCTACCTGCTGAAGGACGCGCCGGCCGAAGACCTGGCCGAGGCATTGCGCAAGGTCCATCGCGGCGGCCGCGCCATCGATCCCCAGCTCGCCCTGGAAGCCTGGTCCGACGCCGACCCGCTCAACGACCGCGAACGCCAGGTGCTGCGGCTGGCCGGCGAAGGCCAGTCGGCCGGCGACATCGCCAGGCAGCTGAACCTCTCGCAGGGCACCGTGCGCAACTACCTGTCCGAAGCGATCGGCAAGCTCGGCGTGGCCAATCGCATCGAGGCGTACCGGATGGCGCGCCAGCGGGGGTGGTTGTAGCGCCCGCCGCCGCGCTCTTCTGTAGGAGCGACGTAAGTCGCGACCGCAGGCCCGAAACCGCACCACATCCCCATCCGATAGACACGAAGCCTTGCGTGTCCACTACCCCGTGATCCGGACTACGCGAGCGCTGATGGTGTCTGGTCGCGACTTACGTCGCTCCTACAGAAGGCAAGCTCACGCGCCGTAACGCGCCTTCAACATCGCGTACGCGCTGCGCAGTGCCAGCGCTTCGCCGCCGGCGGGACGTCCCGCACGGTCGCTGTCGTTCCAGGCGTACACGTCCAGGTGCGCCCACTTCATCCCGTCCGGCACGAAGCGCTCCAGGTACAGCGCGGCGGTGACCGCACCGGCCATGCGCGAGCCGGCGTTGGCCAGGTCGGCGATGCCGCTGGTGAGGTAGCGCAGGTACGGCCGCCACAGCGGCATGCGCCACACCGGGTCGCGCATGCGCTCGCCGGCGGCGATCCAGTCGTTGGCCACGGCGTCGTCGTTGGCGAACAGCGCCGGCAGGTCCGGGCCCAGCGCGATGCGCGCGGCGCCGGTGAGGGTGGCGAAATCCAGCAGCAGGTCGGGCGCCTGTTCGCCGGCATAGGTCAGCGCATCGCACAGGATCACCCGGCCTTCGGCATCGGTGTTGTCGATCTCGACGCTGACGCCCTTGCGCGTGGCGATCACTTCGCCGGGGCGGAACGCGTTGGGACCGATCGCGTTCTCCACCGCCGGCACAAGCAGCGTCAGCCGCACCGGCAGCGCGCGCGCCATCACCAGCTGCGCCAGCGCAATGGCATGCGCGGCGCCGCCCATGTCCTTCTTCATGTTGCGCATGCCGTCGGCCGGCTTGATGTCCAGGCCGCCGGTGTCGAAGCACACGCCCTTGCCGACCAGCGCGACATGCGGCTGCGCGGCATCACCCCAGCGCAGCGCGATCAGCCGCGGCGCACGATGCGAGGCGCGACCCACCGCGTGGATGGCGGGGAAGTTCTGCGCGAGCAATGCGTCGCCGGCGATCACCTCCACCTCGGCGCCGTGCGCGGCGGCCAACGCGCGCACGGCCGCTTCCAGTTCATCCGGCCCCATGTGCTCGGTCGGCGTGTTGACCAGGTCGCGTACCTGCAGGCTGGCGGCCAGCAGGTCCAGCGCTTCGGCATCGGCCTGCGGCAGCAGCAGTCGTGCCGGCTTGCGTGGCGGCTGCTTGTAGCGGTCGAAGCGGTAGCTCCCCAGGCCCCAGCCGAGCTGGAGCGCAGTCTGAGCATCGGCGGACAGGTCGCTGGCGAGCTGCCAGTCGCCCGCCGGCAGGCCGAACGGCGCATGCGCGTAAGCATACGGATCCAGCGCGTCGCCGATGCCGATCACCGCACCTGCCAGGCCGTCTTCGCCCGGCAGCGCGAGCAGCGATCCGGGCGAAGCGGTGAAGTTCTGTGCGTCTATCCAGGCGTTGATCGCCGGCGACTGCGTGGTGCGCCATTCGGCCAGCTGCGCACGCTCCAGCACATGCAGCGGACGCGCGTGGGCGGAGGAATCGGTATAGGCGAGGGCGGCGCTCATGCGGCGGCAGGTTCCGTGGCGAAGTCGGGATGCGCGTCCAGCCAGTCGGCCAGCGCGGTGAGGGTGGCGAATTCCAGGTCCGGGCGCAGCGTGTCGTGCGGCCATGCGCGGGCGGTGCCGTCGTGGTCTTCCGGACGGTTGATCCAGCAGCTGCGCAGGCCGGCGTTCACCGCGCCCACGATGTCCATCTCGATGTGGTCGCCGACATGCAGCACGTCGCCGGGCGGTACGCCCAGCAGGTCGCAGGCCACATGGAACAGCGCCGGCTCCGGCTTGGCCACGCCGTGCTCGCGCGAATGCACCTGGTGGACGAACAGATGGCCCAGCCCGATCCGCTGCAAGTCGGCGTTGCCGTTGGTCACCGCGGCGACGGGCAGGCGCGCGGCGATGCGTTGCAGCGCATCCAGCGCGTCGGGGTAGTACTCCACCTGGTTGCGCGCGGCGTAGAAGGTCTCGTAGGCCGGTTCCAGCAGCGCCATGTCGGCGCCGCTCTCGCGCAGGGCGTGTTCCAGCGTCACCCGCCGAAGCCGACTGAGGTCGTGCTTGTACTGCGGATGCGCGGCGAAGACCTCTTCGCGCACGGCGCGCATGCGCTCGACCGGGAACATCGCAGCGGTGGCGGGGCTGTGCTGGCGCAGCCAGTCGTCGAGGACGCGCTCGATCCGTGCGCCGATGGGGGCGAACGGCCAGAGGGTGTCGTCGAGATCGAGGGTGATGGCGCGGACGGGGAAGCTCATCGGCCCGATTTTACACCCGGGCGGCGGGCTGCCCCGTCACCGGGCGCGGGTCAAGCCCCTCTCCCTGCGGGAGAGGGGTTGGGGAGAGGGCCAACGAAGTGGGTGACTGGAGGCTTCCCGAGTTGCCACCACATCCGGGATGGCGCTCTGGCTAGAGGGCCTCGCGGATGGTTTCTTCTGTCGGACAAAAGGGCGCCCTTTGCTGCGAAGGGGTCCCTTAACCGGCCATTCGGCTGTCGAGCAGCGCTTCTTTGCTCGTGCAAAGGGAGCAAACAGAGAAGCACGCGCCATGCGTTACGCCCAGAGCGCTGCGCCTTGAGCCCCTCTCCCTGCGGGAGAGGGGTTGGGGAGAGGGCCAACGAAGTCCATGTCTTAGCTCTCCATGGTGTGCACCGAATCCGCGATGGCTTTTGGTTCCACGGCCTTGCGGTCGGGACTTTCTTGTCGGGCACATGGTGCCGCTCGCCGCGGGGGCATTCCTTTCTTTGCTCGTGCAAAGAAAGGAACCAAAGAAACACGCCCCAGGCGGCACGCCCCGCGCTTTGCGCAGGGTCCGCGAGAGGGCCGCGAATTTTCGTAAGGCACATCCCTGTGCCATACGAAAACGCCGCCCATCCGGGGCGGCGCCCTTCGGGTTTTGCCCGGCCCACTCGCCGTGCCTCATGGGGACCCCGAAAAGCAGGGGCAACAACACTGCAGCGCGCGCGGACGCTTCTGCTTTGGCTATTGGGCCCCCTGAGGTCCGGCAGTCACGGCGGGTAAAACCCCACAGGGGCGGCGCACAAGGATGTGCGCCGTTTTCGTACAGGGCAGGATGCCCTGCACGAAAATTCCCGCCGGGACTGCGCACCCGCCGCGCAGCGGCGGGCGGACCGCCGGGGTGTGCTTTCTTTTGCCTACTTTTCTTTGCACAAGCAAAGAAAAGTAGGGCCTCCGCGGCGAGCGGCACCATGTGTCCGACAAGAAAGTAGTTCCCGCAAGACCATCAAAAGTGAAAGGCCGAGGCGGATGTGGTGCCGACTACGGGCGGATCGAAGAAACAGGCTTCGTTGGCCCTCTCCCCAACCCCTCTCCCGCGAGGAGAGGGGCTTGAGCTACTACGGGCGGATCGAAGAGGCGGACTTCGTTGGCCCTCACCCCAACCCCTCTCCCGCGGGGAGAGGGGCTTCCAGCGCAGGGAGGGGCTCAAGACGCCGCGATCACTCCAGCAGCCGCGCCCAGCCCTCCATGCCTTCCACCCGCGCCAGCACCAGCTTCACGCATACCAGCAGCGGCACCGCCAGCAGCAGCCCGATGATGCCCCACAACCAGCCGAACAGCATCAGCGCCAGGATCAGCACCAGCGGCGACAGCGCCATGCGCCGGCCCAGGATGATCGGGGTGATGATCTGTCCCTCGATCGTGTGCAGCACCAGGTAGGCGATCGCCGGCAGCATCGACTGCAGCGGCTGCTCGAAACTGATGAAGCCCACCAGCAGCATCGACACCATCCCGATCAGCGGGCCCACGTAGGGCGCGAAGTTGAGCAGCGCCGCCATCGTGCCCCACAGCAGCGCCTCGGCCAGCGGCAGGCCCAGCAGGTACAGCACGCCGGCGAACACCAGGCCGACCACCGTGTTGATGATGCTGATGGTCAGCACGTAGCGCGACACCTCGCGCTCGATCGAATGCAGGATCTCCACGGTGAACTTCTTCTGCTGCCGCCCGGGCAGCAGTGCGATCGCGTTGCGCTGCAGGTTCTCGCCGTAGACCATGAAGAAGAACGTCAGCAGCACCACCGCCAGCAGCGAGGCCAGCACGCGCGGGGTGGCCAGCAGCTTGCCGTAGGGATCGTCCGGGGTGGCCTGCACCATCTGCGGCTGGCGGCCGGTCTGTCCGCCGGCGGCGGCGCGGGCGAAGTTCTCGGCCGCCTTGTTCGCGTCCTGCACCGGCTTGGTCAGTTCGCGCAGCTTGGGCGCCAGCTGGCGCATCTCGCGCGGCGCCTGCTGCGCCCATTCCATCGCCGAGGGCAGCATCTTCTGCGCCAGCAGGCCGGTGACCGCCATGCCGCCGAGCAGCACGACCAGCGCGCCGAGCGAACGCGGGACGTAGAGCCTGCGCAGCACCCGGATGATGGGGTTGCCGACCAGCGCGAAGAACATCGCCAGCAGCACCGGCAGCAGCAGGTCCTGCGCGGCCCACAGCGTGTAGCCCACGGCCAGGGTGGCCAGCACCAGGATCGGCGTGGAGGCACGCGGGCG